>NZ_LGHL01000439.1 GCF_001908205.1 Bradyrhizobium sp. NAS80.1 | reverse complement strand
TTGAATGGGGGAGAATCAGCGCCATGCAGCAAGCACTCCAGCGCTCCAGTCTGGTGCCGCGTGGGTTTGTTGTAGAGAGTGCGTACTACGAAGACGATAAGGCCGTTGTTGTGGTCCGAGCGTCGGGAAGTGTTGGTCTGTGTCCGTCGTGCGGAACGGTTTCCCGACGCGTCCATAGCCGCTATCGACGGCGCGTGACCGATCTTCCGCTCTCGGGGCGGATGGTAGAGCTCCTGGTGATCGCTCGCCGCTTCCGCTGCGACGCTGTCCTGTGCGGGCGCCAAATCTTCACCGAGCGCTTCGCCGAAAGTGTGCTGGCTCCGTCGGCGCGACGCACGGCGAGACTGGACTCTATCGTCCACCACCTCGGCCTGGCGCTTGGCGGTCGACCAGCAGCAGGCTTCGCAAAGCGGCTGATGCTACCGGTGAGCAAAGACACGCTCCTGCGTGTGGTCCGACGCCGCAGCCGCCCGCCGGCCGACCCGCTCAGGGTTATAGGCATCGATGATTGGGCCTGGCGGCGCAATCACCGATACGCCAGCATCATCTGCAATCTGGAAAGGCGCCGGATCGTCACGCTGCTACCGGATCGTGAGCCCGCGACCGCCCAAGCCTGGCTGGCTGCTCATCCCACGATCACGATCATTGCCCGTGACCGTGGTGGGGGATATGGCGAAGCTGCGGCAAGGGCCCTGCCGCAGGCGGTACAGGTCGCGGATCGGTGGCATCTGATGGAGAACGCCAGTCGGGCCTTCCTCGATGCCGTCCGCAAATCGATGCGCCAGATCCGCAGCGCGATCGGGGTAACGACAATCGATCCCAAACTGCTCACCGCGGCCGAGCGCCTCCAGTATGAGGGCTATCTCCGCCGCGAAGAGACCAACGCAACTATCTTGGGCCTGTCGAAAGGCGGAACGCCGATCAAGCAGATCGTGCGCCAGACCGGCCATAGCAGGAAGATGGTACGACAGGTG
>NZ_LGHL01000438.1 GCF_001908205.1 Bradyrhizobium sp. NAS80.1 | reverse complement strand
CAACCCCTCTATGATGAACATCCACTGCCAGCCTGCCAAACCGAGGGTACCCTCAAGCTGCATCAGCGAGACCGAGATCGGACCACCTACGAGCTGGGAGAGCGGGGCCGCCGCTACAAACGCAGCCATGGCACGGGTACGGTATTGGCTTGGAAACCAGATGGAGAGATACCAGATAACCCCCGGAAAGAACCCCGCCTCGAACGCCCCCAGAACCAAGCGAACGAAATAGAAGCTGAACGGCCCGACGACGAGCGCATTTGCTGTGGCAGCGATGCCCCAGGTAATCATTATCCGCGCGAGCCAACGGCGTGCGCCGAATCGGTACATGGCGAGATTGCTTGGCACTTCGAACAAGCAATAACTAACAAACAGAATGCCCGCCCCCCAGCCGAACTGGGTTGCCGTGAGGCCTATCGCTTTGTTCATTTCGAGGGCGGCGAAGCCGACGCTGGTGCGGTCAAGGAAGTTGACTACGTACGCGAGCGCCAGAAACGGAATTATTCGCAGCGTG
>NZ_LGHL01000047.1 GCF_001908205.1 Bradyrhizobium sp. NAS80.1 | reverse complement strand
CCGCTATGCGGTGAACTGACCGAGCGCACTTCACCGCGCGCGGTCGGAGACCGAGCGCTTGCAAAGCCAACAGACCGGTGAGCGGATGGGGGTCAAGGCCGTCAGCCGCCGAAGGCGGGGGCGCGCCAGCGCCAGCCTTGAGCCCGGCCGGTCAGCGGTCTACTTCCGGCACAGTTGCTCTTGGTTCAGAGGGTGGAGCGACGAAGCAAACTCGGGCGAAAGGCGCCGCGAGAACGGGAAGGTATGTCTGCGAGGCCGTAGGATGGGTAGAGCGAAGCGAAACCCATCATGCATCCGCGTGGAGGGACGCGTTGATGGGTTTCGCTTCGCTCTACCCTTCCTACGAGTGCTGCGCATTGGAGGATCGCGATGCTGCCTCATACTCTCATTGCGAGCCAACGGGTCCGCGCGAAGCGCGGCCCGATGACAGGCTCCGCGAAGCAATCCAGAATCTTTCCGCGGCGACAGTCTGGATTGCTTCGCTGCGCTCGCAATGACGATGCGGTGACAGCGTGCGACAAACTCGCGCTCGTGCCCCGGACGCAGCGCAGCGCCTCTTCGGCAGTGCGCTGCAGAGCCGGGGCCCATGTCGGTGCGCTGTACCGTGTCACCGTCTGGGTCCCGGCTCTGCGCAGCAACGCTAAGGGGCGTTGCAGCGCGTCCGGGACACGAAAGACGCGGAGATCGCTCCGTGCGAATTTGAAATCGTCCGGTACTAGACGAAAGAATCCGCCCGCGCCACGCTGCTAAGGCTTCGTAACCTCAGGCCGGACCAACGAACATGACCAAGGCAGACCCCCAAGGCCCGACCGATCTTGGCGCCAACGCAAACCGGGACATTCCCGCCGCGCTGCGTGCGCTCCTAGCCGACGTCTTCGCGCTTTGTCTGAAGACCAAGAATTTCCACTGGCACATGTCGGGCAGCCACTTCGTGACTATCACCTGTTACTGGATGAGCAGGCCGACCAGATCTTTTCCATGACCGACGCCATCGCCGAGCGCGCGCGCAAGATCGGCGGTACGACGCTGCGCTCGATCGGCCACATCGCACGCGAGCAGCGCATCCTCGACAACGACGCGGAGTATGTCGAACCGCAGGACAGGCTGGCGGAATTGCGCAGCGACAACCAGCAGCTCACGCGCGAGATGCGGCGCGTTCACGAGCTCTGCGACGAATACGGCGATGTCGCAACCGCGAGCCTGATGGAGAACTGGATCGACGAGGCCGAACGCCGGGTTTGGTTCCTGTACGAGTCCGGGCGCACTGGCCCGCGTGGGTAATCCCTCGGGTCGTCGCGACTAGATCCATTTCCGTTCCGATGGAATCGGAACGGGGCCCTGGATTCTTGTTTTGACGCGTTTTCTTGACGCGAACCGCTATCCACTTCGCTCGCAAACCCTCTAACCCGGTCACAGAAAGAAAAGGGGCCGCAAGTGTGGGCGCAGGAGCGGCCCCGAGAGGCTCGCAAGCCCAGGGAGGAGGAGGGCTCGAGCCGGCGCAAGCGGCAGGGCACTTACGTTCGAAGCATCACAGACCGGATCAGATGTGTATTCCGTGATCTCATGTTGCTTTCCATTTCGCAGGACAAGTTACGCGGCAGCGCTGGCGATCCAGCCCCTGTCCGCAGCGGGACGGTGCTGCGGACGCCGCGCGACCTCAGGCCGCTCGCCCTTGCTGGCGAGGCGCCAGCGTGCCGGAGACTCGCCGCTGATGCGTTTGAACACGGTCGAAAAATGCGCCTGGGTGCTGAAGCCGACGGCAAGCGCGATCTCGGCGAGGGGCCGCCCGGTCGTCGTGAGCAGCATCTTCGCATGCTCGACCCGGTGATTGAGCAGATATTCGCGAGGCCGATAGCCGGTCGCCGCGCGGAATTGTGCCGCGAAATGCATTCTCGACAGGCCGGCAACATTGGCGAGCTCGGACAGGCTGATGCAGCGGTCGAAATGGTCGGCGATATACTGCTCGACACGCCGCAGCCGCCATTTCGGCAAGGCATTGACCTTCGCGCGCGGCGGCTCGAGCCGGGTGAGGTGCATCGCGAGGGTTTGCCCGATGCATCGCGCAAATTCGTGGTCGGCGGCATCGCCGTGTTCGATCAATGCCTTGACAAGTTCGGCAACGAGCGGATCGCGCAGCAGGACAAGATCGCCCAGCCCCTCCGCCGCGGGCAATTGCGCCGGGAAATGGTCAGCGGAGATATGAAGGTGCAGGAAGGCGCAGGGCGACTGGAATTGCACGCCGAGAAGCTTCAACGGCGCGGCGACATAGAGCGTGCCTGCCGGCATGGTGCCATCGAAAATGACCTGACGGTCCCGGCTCAGCTTCGCGCGCGTGGTCTTCAAGGCAATGCCGACGAAATAGCGATCCGCCGGCGTCGTCGCTTCGTGCGACGAGGTCTCTCGCGGGTCTTCCCAGCGCGAGATCGTGATGTCCGCAATGGCTGCCTCTGGGCCGCTCGCGACCTGGCGCCATTCGCCTTCACGCGCGATCGCCTGCGTTGCTTGAGGGGCTTCGTGATCCCGCCGGCCGGCGGGAAGCTCAATCCGGGCCGCCTGCAAATCGGTCAACATCGCTCGTCCTCCTTTGGCTTCGCGGCCGCTGGCGGCGGCCGGCAAATTCTCAAGCCCAACGCTTTCCATCGTCAGAGGATAGGCGTGGGCCGGCCAAGAAGCCCGTTAGTCATGATTAGGAGGTGTTAGATTTTGTGTGGGCGCACAGGGTGTGACAGGCCGTCGCGGAAAGCCTGATTTTGTTCATTTTTTCAATTGCTTGTGCAGATTGGTGTCGTAAGTGGACAGTGCAGGAGATCGCCTCGCGATCAACGCGCCGGTGCGAGGCCGGCGCGGTGCCTTCGCTGGACCTCGCATCGGTGCCGGTGAGGTGCTTGTGGCACCACCGCTCAAGCTTCGGCCATGACGTCGAGGACTGCGTCGGCAAAAGCCTTCGGCGCCTCCTGTGGCAGATTGTGCCCGATGCCGCCCTTGATGGTCCGGTGCGAATAGCGCCCCGAGAACTTCTTGGCGTAGGCGGACGGCTCCGGATGCGGTGCCCCGTTGGCGTCACCCTCCATGGTGATGGTGGGCACGGTGACGACGGGTGCCTGCGCCAGCCGCGCGTCGTAGTCAGCGTATTTCGCTTCGCCCTCGGCGAGGCCGAGCCGCCAGCGGTAATTGTGGATCACGATCGCCACATGGTCCGGATTGTCGAAAGCCTTGGCGCTTCGGTCGAAGGTGGCGTCGTCGAAGTGCCACTGGGGCGAAGCGAGCTGCCAGATCAGCTTGGAGAAATCGTGCCGGTACTTGTCATAGCCCTCGCGGCCGCGCTCGGTCGCGAAATAGAACTGGTACCACCACTGCAGCTCGGCCTTCGGCGGCAGCGGCATCTTGCCGTCCTGCTGGCTGCCGATCAGATAACCGCTCACCGAGACCATCGCCTTGACGCGCTCCGGCCAAAGCACGGCCATGATATTCGCAGTCCGCGCGCCCCAGTCGAAGCCGGCGATCGTGGCCCTGTCGATCTTGAGCGCGTCCATCAGCGCCACAATGTCGACGGCGACCGCCGATGGCTGCCCATTCCGCATCGTTGCATCCGACAGGAGGCGCGTGCTGCCGTAGCCGCGCAGATAGGGCACGATGACCCGATGACCGGCAGCGGCGAGCAGCGGTGCGACGTCGACGAAAGCGTAGATATCGTAAGGCCAGCCGTGCAGCAGGATCACAGGTGGACCATCAGGTGGACCCGCTTCGGCATAGCCGACGTTGAGGAGGCCGGCATCGATCCGTTTCAGGGGCGCAAACGAGGTATTGGCGCCCGGCTTGATCGCGGTAGCGGATTTCGCAGGCTTCGCCGCGGCCGGTGTGCCCAACGAAAGCTGGGCCGCGGCAAGCGTCATGGCGGCGCCGGCGAAGAAGTGGCGGCGATCAAGGTTGATGTTGTCGGACATGCGTGCCTCCTGTCGTCGTTGCTCGCGATTCCAATCTGCGCTCAAGGCAGGCTGTTAGCTCGTTATGTATTGTTAGGCGTTGAGAGCGGCGATCAGTTGTTCTGCTCTCGCGCGTCGCCGCTAATCGAAGACGGCGTCGAATATCTCGACGTCCATCAGCACCGGCTTGGCGATCACGGTTCCGTCAGGCCGCAGCGTCTGCGCACGTCGAAGCGTCGGCACGACGACGCCGCCGAAGCTGTCATGAGCCCAGGAGTAATGCGCGACCTTCATTCCGAACAGATCGTGATCCGTCCGCCGTTGCAGGGCGTTCTCGTCGAAATAGAAGATTTGCTCGGGCGCCAGAGTCATCAGGCTCGGCGGGAACTGGGCCCGCAAGCGCCGCCAGGTTTCCGTACCCTCGCGCCAGGGCGTAAGCTCCTCCACGACGACATCGGGATGAGCGAGCAGGAATGGGTTGGTCAGGTAATTCCAGATCGCAACGCCGCAGAAGAAGACAAGATGCAGTTCGTCCGCGAGCGGAGGAGAGCTGGCCTCGGGAAACGCAAGGCTCGGGTTGTGCCAGGTCCGCAGCACCTCCCCCTCCAGGCTTTCGATCGTGATCGCGTCCGGCTGAAACGAGCCGGAGTGTTCGCCACCGGTGATGCCGGTGAAGCGGACCGACTGCGTGCGGGTCGAGCCTTCCGCCGTCACGTCCTTGAATTCGCTGGCATGTCCGGCGCTGGAGAACAGCGTGCCGCCGACGGAAAGGTGTAGCGTGAACCGGCTCAAGCCATTCCAGCGGGCCATTCCGCCGCTGGCATCAATTACATCGTCAAGAAGTGCCATGTTCAGCCGTATCCACCATGAAGTGTCACCACCATGGCGGGGCGCATGCGGCTTGGCGTGTTAGAAGTTGTTAGGAGTTGCGAGCGGATACTTTGCCGGTATCCCGTTGAAGATGCTTCTTAATTCAGCACACCCAGCAACTCCCTGGCGGCGACCAGATCGCGAGTCTGGAGACCCTCCTGGTAGCGCGCGACGAGCGGAGCGAGCAAGGCGTGTGCTTCGCCCGCTTTTCCGGCCTCGCGCCAGATGCGGCCGAGGCTGATCGCCGCCCGCAGTTCCCAGCCGAGTGCGC
Source organism: Bradyrhizobium sp. NAS80.1 (assembly GCF_001908205.1). Taxonomy (GTDB): domain Bacteria; phylum Pseudomonadota; class Alphaproteobacteria; order Rhizobiales; family Xanthobacteraceae; genus Bradyrhizobium. The sequence goes on along the minus strand of NZ_LGHL01000047.1, from coordinate 34,085 downwards.
ATTGCCGGCGTGATAGGTCGAGCGATTTCCGCAAGTAGCGCTCAGCCTCCGCGGCATTGCCCGAACGGGTCAGAATGTCCGCCTTGACCCGGAGCATCTCCGGCATGTCGAAGGATTCGCCGTGATCGGGGATCTGGACTATGGCCTCGTCGATCGTGCGCAAGGCTTCGCCGGGCTCGTTCTGGGCCATGAGACCTTTCGCGAGCGCCGTCGCAAACACCGTGGTCATGATCCGGTGCCGCGTCGCATACAGCGTAGCCTGGCTGCGGCGAAGGTGCTCGATCCCCCCCGGCGGCGTCGCCGCGGCGAAGCAGCAATTCGCCTTTCTGGCCGATGCCGACGGCGTGATAGGGGCCGAGGAAGTGCCGCGCGGAATGATCGATCAGCCGCTCGATCAGGATTTCGGCGTTGGCCCAATCGCCGACCCAGAGGAACACGTAGATTGTCCAGATCAGGGAGATGCCGAGGGTGAGCGGGTGTTCGAGCAGCTCAGCCTCGCGAACGGTGTAGCTGGCTGCTTCGATCGCTCGATCGGGTCGGCCGGTGAGCCACAGCCCGCGCGCCAGCGCCACAAGCGCGACGATGCGGTCGTCATAACCGAGATGCCCGATATTCAGCCGCTGCGAGCCGGGATTATGCACCATCGCGCTCTCGCAGAACTGCACGGCCTTGTCCTGGTTGCCGATCAGGTGATGCGCGACGCCCAGCATCCATTCCACGTTCAGCGTGGCGGCCGGATCGTTCAGCTTGCGCGCAACACTCTCGCCTTGCTCGCCGGTTTCGAGCGCGCCGTGAAAATCTCCGACCCTGGTCAGGTAGATGTGCAGTCCGCGCAGCAGCCAGAGCTGCCAGTGCGAATCCTCCAGCTCCCGGGCAAGCTGGAGGCTTCGCGTGAACGCGGAGCGAACCGCTTCTGTGTTCCCCTGAGTAAACATCACGGAGACGCCGAGCGCGGCCTGCAGTGTCATCTCCTGGCGACTGTCGACCGAAGCCGTATCGAGAGAAGCCAGCGCCTGCTGCGTCCAGCGGTAGCACTCCGTCAGCAGTGTCAGCTCGAGGAAGAACTGCGCCGCCGAGGCCGCCAGATCGACGCCGATCGCTCGGTCGCCGCCGTCCGAAAAGCTCCAGGTCAGCGCGGCCCGGACATTGGGCAGATGATCGGCATAGGGAAGGAAGCCGCCTGCGCTCTGCATGCCCGTGGATTTGATCGCAATGTCGCGAAGGAAGTCGCGGAAATATTCGGCGTGAGCGCGCGCAACGCGATCCGCTTCTCCGTTCTCAACGAGCTTGTCGCCTACGAAGGCGCGGGTGGTGTCGAGCAGCCGATAGCGCAGCCGCCGCTCCGCCGGCGAGGTCGCGATCAGGGATTTGGAGAGCAGGTTCGAGATCGCCTCGACCGCTTCGGGCTCACCGATGCCCTGGGAGGACGCGACGGCAAGCGCGGCCTCCAGCGTGAATGGCCCGACGAATACTGATAGCGCGCGCAGCGTCGCACTTTCGGCCGACGGCAGCAGGTCGTAGCTCCAGGCGAGCGCCGCGCTCAGGGTCTGGTGCCGCGGGATCGCGGTGCGCCGCCCGCGCCACAGCAGCGAGAAACGGCTGTCGAGCAGCGAGGCGGTTCCGGCAATTCCATAGGCGTTCACGCGTCCGGCTGCGAGCTCGATCGCGAGTGCGATGCCATCCAGCCGCCGGCAGATCTCGGCAACCAGCGGCGCATCCTCCTCGTTGAGTTCGAACTCGCCCAGGCTCTCAGCGATGCGTTCCACGAAGAGCTGACTTGCGGGATAGGCAAGGATGTCGGCGATGCTGAGGCCGTTGCGCTGCGGCGGGCAATCCAGCGGAAATAGTCGGTGGACGCGCTCGCCCTCGGTGCGAAGTGACTCGCGGCTGGTGGCGAGAATATGCAGCTCGCCCGCCTCCCGGACGATCCGCTCGGCAAGGGGCGCAAGCTCGTCGATGATGTGCTCGCAGCTGTCGAAGACCAGCAGCATCCGCCGGCTGCGCAGGACCGTCAGCAGGCCCGGCATCGGGTCCTCGGAATTGACGGTCAGTCCGAGTGCGGCTGCGATGGTGGCGGGGACAAGCCTGGCATCCGTCAGCGCGCCGAAATCGACGAAGGCCACCTGGCCATCGAAGGCCGCAAGCTCGCCATGCGCCACGGCAAGCGCGACAGCAGTCTTGCCGATTCCGCCGGGACCGACGATGGTGACGAAGCGGTGCTGGGCCAGCTCGGCGCAAATCCTTTCGACCGCGTCGTCCCGTCCGATCATCTTCGCAAGCGGCGAGGGAAGGGAATGGGGCGCCGAGACGGGCGGGCCCGCCCGTGTCTCCGGCGATTCGGCCCGAAGCAGCGGCGCCGCGAAGCAATAACCACGCCCGGGCACGTTGACGACGTAGCGGGAGCCTTCTCCGTAATCGCCCAAGGCCTTGCGCAGCGTCGTGATGTGGAAGCGCAGGCTACCTTCGTCCACAGTCACGTTGGCCCAGACGCGCTTGATCAACTCTCGCTTGTCTACGACCTCACCAGCGCGCTCGGCGAGAAAAATCAGGATGTCGAGCGCGCGCCCGCCGAGGTGAAGCGGGGTGCCGTCCTTCTCGAGCAGGCGCGACTTGGCGAATAGCCGGAATGGCCCGAAGCAAATGACCGAATCCTGGTCGTTAGTGTCCGGCACGCGCCAATGATTCCAGTGAAAGGGGCTCCGTCTGCACTCTGATCTACCAGAATGAGGTCATCAGTAAACTGACCGAAAGTGTCGAAATCGCGCGGCAATCCGTCGGTCGCAGGTGGAGTATCCATCACAAATTTTGCTTAAACGCGAGCGGTTTAGGGAGCGATCGGGACAATCCGTCAGCATGCTTGACCGTCGAGCCGACAGCCTGACCGGCAAGTTCGTGGCACCGCCGATCATAACAAAATCTTGCAACGTCTAACGAGCAAAACACGCACGATGCGTCCACTATAGCCTTCGGTCCTGTTTGCAGCGGGGAGGCTATCATGTCCGTTATCGGCTCCAGGCCGAACGACAGTTTCGTTCGATCTCAATATGTCGCCAGTCTTGATGATCAGTCGCGTGATTGGGAACTCGTGCTGCGGGAGTCCCATCATCGGATGAAGAACACGCTGACGCTGCTGGGTGCGTCAGTCCGTCGCGACTTCACACGGGCCGGCACCAAGGATGTGTCGGTCGCGGTGGACCGGTTCGAGCGGCGCATCGTGGCCTTCGGCAGGCTCTATCAACTCCTGTCCGACAACGAGGATATGTCCAACGTCTCCGTCGAGGCCTTCTTCGAAAGCCTGTGCGAAGCGCTCTCCGAGGCGGTGCTGGAGCCGGCAGGTATCCGCTGCGAAGCTGCAATCGAGAGCGGCACGCTGCCCGCGTCGCAATGTCATCGGCTGGCGCTGATGCTGACCGAGCTAGTCACGAATGCGGCAAAACATGCCTTCCCGAACAAGAACGGTGCGCTGATCCGCATCGACGTCGCCAACCGCGACGGCGCCTGGTTCTGTACGGTGGCCGACAACGGCATCGGTGCCACCGGTCCGCTTCAGGGCACCGGCAGCCGCATTCTCGAAGGGCTAGCGCGCAGCATCCATGCGCGGTTGCATGGCGAGGCGGGGCAGGGCGGCACGCGGGTGACCATTGTGGTGCCGACTGCCGCTTGAAGGTTTGCTCGCAATCACTAACGAGCCCTAACATCCCATAACGAGCAATATTCCCCGGTCTGGGCGAAGGTGGTTGGCAAAAAGGCGGGCTCGGCATCGAACCCGCGCCTCAAAGCAGGGAGTTCGACATGGCCTCTATCGAAATCGACCGAGCGACCGCGGCCAAGCATTCAAAATCGCGTAGCGTTGACCTGAAGCTTGAGGTCGTCGTCATCCCTGTATCGGATGTCGACCGCGCCAAGGCATTCTACACGCGCCTAGGCTGGCGATTGGACGCCGATTTTGCATCTGGCGATGAATGGCGCGTGATCCAGTTCACGCCACCGGGCTCGGCCTGTTCGGTGATCTTCGGCAAGAACGTCACGGCGGCAGCGCCGGGTTCGGCGCGCGGCCTGTACCTGATCGTCTCCGACCTGGAGGCGGCTCGACAGGATCTGCTCGGCCGCGGCATCGAGGTGAGCGAACCGTTCCATGGTGCCGGCGACACTCACGCTGGGCCCGACGAGCCGTATCTGTTCGGCAGTATTCGGGTTAGGGGTGTTGACCCGAAGCGCGGAAGCTACAGCTCGTTCGCCTCGTTCAGCGATCCCGACGGCAATGGCTGGTTGTTCCAGGAGGTCACCGCGCGACTGCCCGGACGCATCGAGGGCGACGGCACGACGTTTGCCACACGCACAGAGCTGGCAGCGGCGTTGCGCCGCGCCGCGGAGGCGCATGGTGAGCACGAGAAGCGAACCGGCGGACACGACGAAAATTGGGTGAATTGGTACGCCGACTACATCGTCCGCGAGCAGGCCGGTCAGCCGCTGCCGTCCTGAGGTGCAGCATTCGCATCTTCTTAGATTGGTCGACACGGCGCGCGATGACTCAAATCGTCGCGCGCCGTTTCGTTCTCTTATCGCGCGGATCGTCAACAACCGGCTGGGCTTCCACCTCGGACAGATCGGCTGCCGACGGAACCGCTGCGGCGCCCGACCGGTTGGAGTGGAGGCAGACGGTAATGCCGATGTCGCCTTCCACCGGTATGGAGCGCCGGTGTCAAAAACAAACCAGGAGAATTGAGATGATCCGCAAGGCAACAGCAGTTTGGAAGGGGACGGGCCGCGATGGTACCGGCCATCTATCGAGCGAATCCGGCGTGCTCGCCCAGACGCCCTATTCGTTCAAGACCCGTTTCGAGAACGAGAAGGGGACCAATCCCGAGGAATTGATCGCGGCGGCCCATGCCGGATGCTTTACCATGGCGCTGGCCTTCGGCCTGCAGCTCGCCGGCTTCACGCCTGACGAGCTCTCGACCGAAGCCGCTGTCACGTTCGAGCCCGAAGGCAAGGGCTTCAAAATCAGCAAGTCCGCGCTCACCCTTCGCGCCAAGGTGCCGAAGCTCGACGACGCCGGCTTTGCCCGCATCGCCGGCGAGGCCGAGAAGAATTGTCCGGTGTCGAAGGTTCTCAACGCCGCCATCACGCTCGACGCCAAATTGACTTAGAGGTCAAGCTTTCAATCTATGTCCATCCGGTTCTGGTTGGGAAACTTAAGTTACCGCAGCTTTGAGCCTCACGAGAGGAACCGGGTGGACATACACGAGCTGCCTAGCTTTCGGCCGGGCAGCCGAAAGCATATGATGCGACAGACGCAGAACGGATAGAGCGACCAATTGGGAGCGGACAGATGACGATGGAACGCGCAGTTTTGGCTGGAGGCTGTTTCTGGGGCATGCAAGACCTCATCCGCAAGCAGCCGGGTGTGATATCCACTCGTGTCGGCTACACCGGCGGTGCGGTGAAGAACGCGACCTACCGCAACCACGAAGGACACGCCGAAGCCATCGAGATCATCTTCAATCCTGCCAAGACCAGCTTCCGGACCATGCTGGAGTTCTTCTTCCAGATCCACGATCCCACCACGCTCAACCGCCAGGGCAATGATTTGGGCACGAGCTACCGCTCGGCGATCTTCTATACCAGCGATCAGCAGAAGCGGACTGCCGAAGACACCATCGCCGACGTCGAGGCGTCGGGCCTGTGGCCCGGCAAGGTGGTGACAGAGGTCGCACCCGCTGGCGAGTTCTGGGAAGCCGAGCCGGAGCATCAGGATTATCTCGAGCGTTATCCCGACGGTTACACCTGCCACTTCATCCGTCCCGACTGGAAGCTGCCGCGCCGCGCGGCTGCTGCGGGAGGATAGACCACGTCGTCGCGCAGTCAGCGCGCGTCGTCAGGCGCGCAACTGCGCAATCAGGTCGCGCGCGATCCGCATGTCGGCAAACTCGGCGCCTTCCGTGAACGACTTGGAGACATTCTCCAGGACCGCCAGAGCGTCCGCGCTCTGGCCAGCCCCGATCATGAACCGCGTGAGGCTGGTCGCGCAGCGCAGCTCCCAGAAGCGCGCGCCCTGCTTGACGGCGATGTCCATGGCCTCGCGGAAGCGCGCCTCGGCGTCCCCTGAATGCCGTGCGCTTCTCAGCATCAATTCTCCCTTGATGCGGATCAGCTCCGGCAGATACCAGAGCTCCTGCCGGTCGTTGCAGCGGGTCAGGACGTCCTCGATCACGTCGAGGCCACGATCGACCTGATCGGCCTCCAGGAAACAAGCGGCGAGCTCGCCGAGCAGAGGAAGAAAGCGCGGCAGGAAGCGCGCATCGCCGGCGCGATTGAGCTCTTCGCGCAGCAGCGGCAGGCCGGTCGTGACGTCGCCGCGCCTTGCGATGACCGCTGCGTTGAAGGCTCGCGCCCACAGGCCCCACAGCCGGATTGCATGGCGCTCGGTGTGTTCGAGCAGCTCGGTGCCGTGGCGCTCCGCAGCTTCGAAATCGCCGGCCCAGAAAGTGATAGGGCAGGCGGCTTGTCCCAGCACGCTGCAGAAGGTCAGCGCGTGGCCGTTGGCTCGGCCTTCCTCGATATTTCTTGCGGCAAGCTCCTGGGCCTTATCGGCCAGGCCCTGCAGCCACAGGATGCGGGCCCGGAAATATTGCGTCGATATCCTGAGATCGAGCGGGAAGATCTTCGGCTTCTCCGCGAGCTCATGCAGCGATGCGTTCACCCGGTCGATGCGCAGTCGGGCATCGTTCTGGTCCCCGAGATAGTGCAGCGCGACGGCCATCAGCCGGTCGCCCAGCATGAGATCGGTCGTGTCGGACGAGTTCGCTGCGGCGTTCGCAAAACGATCGGCGAGCGCGCGGGCCTTGCCGAACTGTCCGTTGTTGAACTGGTCGATGCACAAGCCCCAGAGCGCGCGCAGGCGGAAATCCTTGTCGTCGAGCCTGTCAGCCAGTTTCAGGGTCGTCTCAAGGATCGGGCGCGCCTCGCGCGCGCGGCCCTCGCCATACATCAGCGACCAGCCGAGTGCCGACAGGAGCTGCATGCGGATGCGGTCATCGCCGTCGGTGTCGCCGAGCGCAGCGAGGGCCGTTTTAACGCGCTCGCGGCATTCGGCGAACAGGGAAAGGCGGACCCACAGTGTGACCGCGGCCGCCGTCAGCGCGATCCCCAGCACAGCGTCACCGTCGGGCGCAAAGGCCCAGTCCAGGGCCGCACGCGCATTGTCCAGCTCCGCGCCGTAGATGCTCAGCCATTCCGGTAGCGGCGTCGATGTGTCGGCCTCCGCGCGCTCGAAGAATTCGCGAAAATGCTCCGCATGACGCCGGGCGAACTGCTTGGTTTCGCCGAGCTCGTTGAGCTTTGCATGTGCGTAGGTGCGCGTGGTGTCGAGCAGGCGATAGCGCAGCGTCCGCGAACCGGACGGCGAGATCAGCGATTTGGTGACCAGGCTGTCGATCGCTTCGAGCGTTTCCGATGTGCTGAGACCGTCGCCGGCTGCGACCGCGGCGGCCGCCCCCGGCGCGAAGGGGCCGGCGAAGACCGACAGCCGACGCAGAGTGGCGCTCTCCGCTGGCGGCAGGAGGTCGTAGCTCCAGTCGAGCGCCGCAGCGAGCGTCTGGTGCCGCGGCACAGCGGTGCGCCGTCCGCGCCATTGCAGCGAAAAGCGGCTGTCGAGCAGCGATGCCGTGCCGGCAATGCCGTACGCGTTGACACGACCCGCCGCCAGCTCGATGGCAAGCGCAATGCCGTCGAGACGCCGGCAAATGCTGGCGACGAGCGGAGCCTCTTCCGCACTGAGCTGGAACGGACCCGAGCTCTGCGCAATGCGCTCGACGAAGAGCTGAGCCGCGGGGTAGGCGAGGACCTCGGCGACATCAAGGCCCTCGCGCTCGGGCGGACAATCCAGTGGGAAGAGCCGGAAGATGCGCTCGCCTTCGCTCCGGAACGACTCGCGGCTGGTTGCAAGGACGCGAAGCTGCGGCACTTCGCGAACGAGGCGCTCGACGAGCGGCGCCAACGTATCCAGCACATGCTCGCAACTGTCGAAGATCAGGAGCGTCTGGCCTGTCCTCAGGAACGTCAGCAGGCCCGGCGTCGGATCCTCCGAGCTGATGGTCAATCCGAGCGCGGAGGCGATGGTGGTTGCGATATGGCTTGCGTCCCTCAGCGGACCGAAGTCGACAAAGAAAACGCGACCGCCGAAATCCTGGGAGCGGCGATGTCCCACGGTCACGGCGACGGCAGTCTTGCCGATACCGCCCGGGCCGACCACGGTCATGAAGCGATGGAGCAGAAGTCCGTTCGATATCTTTTCGACAATCTCCTCCCGTCCGATCATCTTCGAGAGCGGCGCGGGGAGGGAGCGAGGAGGCAGGATGTCAACGGTGGGTTGCGCGGCCGGCGCGGCCGCCTGCGCGAACGAGGCGACAAAGCAATAGCCGCGGCCGGGCACATTGACGACGTAGCGGGCCGACTTGCCGGTATCGCCCAGCGCCTTGCGCAGCGCCGCGACGTGGAAGCGCAGGCTGCCCTCGTCGACATTGACGTCGGCCCAGATGCGCTTGACCAGCTCTCTCTTGTCGACGACTTCACCAGGGCGTTCGGCAAGGAAGATGAGAATATCGAGCGCGCGGCCGCCGACATGAAGCGGCGAGCCCTCTTTCTCCAAGAGCCGGGACTTCGGAAACAGCCGAAATGGCCCAAATGAAATGGCCGAGTCTTCGCTACGATCAGGCACGCGCCATTGCCCCCGCGACGGGAGTCAAAAGGTATTTCGTTCTGGTCTATCAGAACGAGGCGTCCAGTAAACTGGCCGAAAGCATTGGGCATGGCTGACAGCCCTGCGCAGGCGGCTTGGGTCGGTCGATCCACCGAAATTATGATTGAAAAATAATGAGTTAGGTCGGCATGACGGGGCAATGTCGCCGGCGGCTCGCCCGGATGGACCATTGACGGCAGTGGTGGATTACTGCGATTGCATGGTTCGGGAGCCGGTCCCGCCTCGATGACTACCGACTTCCGGAATTCGAACATGCCTTCCTTCTCGCGGCGACAGTTCGTCCATGCGTTATCAGGCACAGCGGCGCTGGCAGCAATTCCGCGCAGCGGACAATCTGCCGATTATCCGTCTCGTCCCATTCGACTGGTGATTCCGTACGGTGCCGGCGGGGCGGGCGACCAGATTGGCCGCCCCTGGGTCGACAGGATGTCGTCGCTGCTCGGGCCGACTTTCGTCGAGCATATCGGCGGTGCTGGTGGCGCGATCGGGACTGCGGCGGTCGCGCGCGAGGAGCCCGACGGCTATTCGCTGCTGCTCGGAAACGGCAGCACGCAGGTCATCATTCCGTTGACCTCGTCAAATCCCGGCTATTCCGTTGGCGATTTCCGCGCCATCTACCGCCTGATCAACAGCGCGCTGGTTTTCGCCATTCATCCGTCGGTGCCTGCCGCAAACCTGCGCGAGCTGATCGCCTTCGCGAAGGCCAATCCGGGAAAGCTGTCCTATGGGACGCCGGGCATCGCCACCGGAAATCATCTGGTCGGCGAATCCTTCAAGCAACAGGCCGGCGCGCTGGATATCGTCCACGTGCCGTACCGGGGCATCGCGCAGGCGAGCAACGACCTCGTCAGCGGCCAGATACCGCTCGTCATTGCCGTCATGTCCGCTCAACTGCAGCAGCTGAGTCAGGCCAGGAAGATCAGGCTGCTGGCGGTCACCACCGAACGACGGCTGAGCGGCGCCCCGGACATCCCGACGGCCGTCGAGTCCGGCATGCCGGACCTCAAATATGAGGGCTGGTTCGGTCTGTTCGCACCTGGGCATACCGATGATGCGATCATCGATCGGATCGCGCAGGCGACGCGGCTGGCCATGGCCGATGAAGCGCTTCAGGCAAGCTACCGCTCGCAGGGCATGGAGCCGGACAGTGATTCAAGCCCGGAGAAATTCCAGCGCATTGTCGAGGCGACATCGGCAAGCCTGGCGCCTGTGATCAAATCGATCGGGCTGAGCAATTTGTGAGGCCGCTCAGGCCTCGACGCGCGATGTCTGGCGCTGCTCTGCCGTGACGCTGCGCGCGAAAAGCGTGACGAGGCCCATCAGTGCGGCAAGGAGCCAGAACGCCGTTGGCAATCCGCCAATACGGGCGACGAAGCCGACACCGGCGGGACCGATGAGGATGCCGGCGTAGCCGGCGGTCGTGATCGCCGCGACCGCGAGCCCCGTGGGCATCGCGGTCTGCCTGGCCGCCCCGCGGAACAGCACCGGCACGAGGTTCGATGCGCCGAGGCCGATGAGCAGGAATCCGACCATGGCGATCGCTGCAACGGGAGCGGTGAGCAGGACCACGAAGCCTGCGATTGCAAGCAGGCTGCCCCAGAACAATGTCGTGCGATCCCCGATGCGTGCAACGACAGCGTCGCCGCCGAGCCGCCCGGCGGTCATCGCGATCGAGAACACGATATAGCCGGTCCCGCCTTGCGCCTCGGAGACGAGGCCCGCGCCGATGACGAGCAATGCGCCCCAATCCAGCATTGCGCCTTCGACGAGGAAGGTGATGGCGCCAAGCAGCGCCAGCAGGAGAACGGAGCCATGCGGCAGCACGAAGAGCGGTCCCTCCTGCACCTGCGCCGAACGGAGCAGGCGCGGCCAGGTCACCAGCATCGCGATCAGCATCAGGACCGAGCAGATCAGCGTACAGGCGAGCGCGCCGAATTGCAGCGAGAGCAGCGCGGTCATCAGCGCGGATCCGGCAAAGCCGCCGATGCTGAACAGCGCGTGGAAGCCAGACATCAGCGGACGTCCTGCGGCGCGCTCCACCTCGACCGCATGGATGTTCATGGCGACGTCGATGGAGCCGAGCGCGGCGCCGAAGGCGAAGAGCGCCAGCGCCAGCGTCCCGGGCGAACTCGCGATCGCCAGCAAAGGCAGGACCAGCGCAAGACCAAGCCCGCCGGCGATGATGATCGGCTTGCTGCCGTAGCGAGCGCTCATGACACCGGTCAGAAGCATCGCGACGACCGAGCCGATGCCGAGGCTGAGCAGGAGCAGTCCAAGCACGCCGTCGTCGACAGCGAGCCGCGCCTTCGCGAACGGCACCAGCGGCGCCCAGCACGCGATGCCGAAGCCCGCGACGAGGAAGGCTAACCGCGTCGCAAGGCGTGTCGCCGGCCGGTCGGCAGAAAGCATGAGAACTCCGGGGGAAGCAGAGGCGGGGCGGACGACAAGCCCGAGGAATGCCGCGCCTTTATGTCCGAGGCGTGCCCGAATTGTCGCAGGTAGCGCTCGAAAGCTGCAAGCGGACGCGCAGGCCTTTTGGCTTGTTGTCGAGCAGCGGCAGCGATCCGTCATGCGCCGTCCCACGGTGATCGTGGCGCTTAGGCAGGCGGAATGTTGCTGGATGTAAACAGATGTTTGCCTGGTATCTCGGCGCTGGAGGGCTGCCCGTCGGGCAAAACGCCGGGAACTTTTCGACAAGCGTCGGTGTCAAGCCGCGCGGGTGAAAATATTCCACCCTACCGAAATTCGGATTTGTCGTATCTGTCGCCCATCCCGGCTTGACCTTGAGGGGCGGTCTTGTGTCGTCACGTTTCGCGAGCGGTGGACGCGGCAGCGTCGGCACGAGATGGTGCGGGCAGGGCGGGTAATCCCTCCGAGCCCGAACCGTGTGCGGATGAGCGGCGCTGACAGTTCGTCTCGCCAGCATCTTCCCGGCAACGTCGACAAGGCCGGGAAATAATGCGGCGAACAAGTGAACGCGCGTACGGCAAAACCGTGTGGTCCTTTCCGCAAGCGCTCTTTTCGCCCCGTTGCAAACGTCGAAAGTCCTTGAAAATAAAGGCATTTTTCGATCTTTGGCGGGAAATGGATGGCCGGGCGGAAACCCGCCGGGCCCTATTAGGCCCTATGTCACAGTATGCGCCGCTGCTGGCCGGTCCGCTGTCCCTCTAGCCCGCCGCTTGTGCGGCCTTCCTGCGGCCCTCGCCGCTACCGCTGTAGCCGGTCCGGCGACCCTGTAAGGCCCGGGCCGTGATGTCAGACCGGGCCAGCCAAACAGCCCGTTTCACCGGCCTTCAAAGGCCGGTCCGGTCGAGCTTCTTTAGTTGGGTGAGATTTTAGCAGCGCGACCGTTCAATGGGCCGCAACTCGTGTAGATGATCTCGTTGGAGCTACCGAAGCGAAAGTAAAAGCGGACCGGCTTGCCTTCATAGCTCTGGTAATCGATCTGAACCCCGTGGCCGGTCAGGACCACAGCGTCAAGGTTAAAGGCAGTCACGCGCTTGCTTTCGAGCTTCGGTGCCCAATAGGCCGCGATCGAATTTCGCCCCGTCAAGGTCACACCCTCGCAGCCGCATTCCATGACCGCGCGCTCGTCATATAGATCGAGCAGAGCGTTTAGGTCTCCCCGTCGGCAGGCATCGAGCCAGTCCACGATGGCGGCAAGAGGATCGAATTCGTCCCGTGAAATCGACATGAGGTTCCATACAAAACTGTCGCCGCTCTCGATCGCGACGTAGACGCATCCGGATAAGGAAAACGGCCCAGAGGAACTGGGGGGCTCCGAGCCGAGTGTTTCCTCAACTAAAGACCTCTTCGATCGGCGAGGAGGCCACGCTTCCGAGGAAACACCACGGTCAACCGCAGAACGCGCGCCGCTGCAAATATCTTTCTGGTAAGGCAGATTAACTCTCCGCAAGCTTCATCCGCTTTGGGGTCCGAGCGCTGCGGCCTGCCGCCGCCGCTGCGGCCCGGTCGTCCGGTGCTCCCTGTAGCCCCGCGCTCCCGCCGCGCTGTACGGCCTTCCTGCGGCCCGACGCTGACGCCTGCCCGTCTTGCCGCTCCGTCCTACCGGGACTGTGCATACCGGGAAACAACCCGTGCCCCAGCGGCGAACAAGTCTACGCTGGCGGCGCTGACTTCGGGAGGGGCGGAATGGAGTTCGAGCTTAAGGGCGCGCTGAGCTGTTGCGGCAACGGATCGAGGAGGAAAGGCGCGAACTTTGACAACACTTCCGACGATGTCAAAACCCGCCCGTGGTACCACCGCAGATGCGCACGCGGCGCGCGCGCCAGCCATACCCGCCCCAGAAGCGCTGGGTTATCCAGTGGCAGGGCGGGATCGGCTCTCCAACCGGGGCATCGACATAGCCCGACCAGTACGGATAGCCGCCGGGGCCGGGATAAGTGCGCGGATACGGATTGCCGCCGGGGCCGTAATCATAGCGCGGACCAGCATAAGCGGACGAGGCTGCTGAAACGACCAAAGTCACGACGACACCGAGAGCCAATAATAACACCTTCCTCATGGTGATACCCTTCCAACGCAACGAAGGCTGCAGAAAAAGTTACCCTTGGACACCGAGCAAGCGAAACGCCGACTCAAGCGTGGTCTGGTTCTCGAAGGATTTGATCGCGGTGCGCAACGAATTGCGTTTGCGTGCAGAGGAATGTTTCCAAGAGAGCGCGGGCCAAAGTTGTGTCATGCCCATGATGTTCAAGGTCTTCGATACGCTGTTCTTGGTCGCTAACGTTCTGCTCGCCAAGCAACAGGTGGCGCTCAGCTTGTTCTAGATGTTGAAGTTGGCGGGACCGATCCATCTTGCCCCCCTCGCCATAGGCGGGAGCGCAATCGGTCTCTCAGCCACCGACGCCTACGGGCAAAGCCTCAGCCGGTGATGCACAATTGTACCGCTTCCGCAGGAAGTTAGCTAGGAACAAGGAACCGAGTTCAGGAACGCTTTCGTGGATCGGCGTTTGTCCCAACAAGGCAGAGCGACGCGAGGTGGAACAGATGGCCCACCAAAACGAGCCTTTTTTGAAGGACTGCCGAGTTCTAATCGTCGAGGATGAGTACCTTATCGGAGACGACTTGGCGAACGCTCTGCGGGCGCGCGGCGCTCATGTGATCGGGCCGGTCACTGAACTCGCCGACGCGATGTCTGTCGAGCACGATGATTTCGATGTCGCCGTGGTCGATATCAATCTACGCGGATGCTCGTCCTATCCGGTCGCGGACGAACTCATGCGTATCGGAAAGCCGTTCATTTTCACGACTGGCTACGCTGCCGAGAACATCCCCGACCGCTTCCAGCATGTGCGGCGATGGGAGAAGCCTTACGATCTTGAGGAAGTCACGGCTGACGTTGCCGAGTTGTGTCGTTCACAGCTTCATCCTCTGCTCGCGGTGTGAGGCGCACGGCCAATGGCTCGGAGCATTCGCGGCCGCTCCTTGGCTCCGGGTCCTTCGGGGCGCGTAGGAAAAGCGGGGTACGCGGGACCGCACCTATTCAGAATATCTGCTGCGAGAAAATCATTGGTTGCAGTTGCGGGGTACCCGGTGGTCCTACTCAATGTCCGCCATGCCCCGACAACCTGCGGTGACGCCTTGCCAATTCCTTTTGCAGCCTTACCGAGCGACGAAGCACTTGGGAGCTTTCGGCCAACGTAAGGTAACTATTTTCAAGGGTCGCAAGCTGGTTCCGAGACGCGTAGTCTCGTGCTTGGTCTTTTAGCTCTCTGCACCGTTTAGCGCGCTTGAGATATTCTCGGGGTCTTTTCATTCTGGCTAAACAAGAGGCCACAAGCAACGTTCCTAAGGGTACGCGATGGACCACGACTACTTCTGACTGTCGCACAAGGCCGATGCAGGACAGGCGCATTCACGTTGAGCCCCGAAAATCGCAGCGCGGCTAAACGTACGATAATGCGGGGCAGGGTCGCATTGTGCTTTAGCTGACACGTGGAGGACTTGCCTGCTCCCGTGGGCACGCGACCACTCCGGCGCCACCCGTTGGGGCGGCGCGTCACTAATCGAGAAGTCCAAATCCACAACACTGTCCAGCAAAGCTCACCTACCAAGGGAGGTAAATACCCATGGCACCAGACGAGCCCGATCAGACCACCCCGAGCGCGGAGCCAGCCCCAGAGCCGACGCCCAGCCCGGAGGTCGAGGCCACGCCCGAGCAGAAGACCGCCGTCTCTTCGGAGCCGGTCGAGGTCCCGGCCGAGCCCGTGGCCGAGCCGCCACCGGCCGAGGGCGGGCAGCAGGCCCCCGCGTAACTGACTGGCGGAAAAGCGTTAGGGCCGCAAATACCTTGCGGCCCTAACGCGCCGGAAGCGGAATTGAGCTATCCTGCCGCGACGCGACAGGAAGCAACGCGATGACCGAAACCATTACCGATATCGCCCGCCCGTCGCCTCTCGGCCGCGATCCAGAAGGCCCGCAATCGTCAGCGCGTCGGCGCTCGCGGTGCACCTCGATTGCAGCTGCGCCTACATGCAAGCTCGAAGCGGAAGGCGTGATCCGGCGGCAAGGTGACGGCTTCCCGCTTGATCAGAGCCGGGTCGCCTACCTGCGGCACTTGCGGCGAGAGAGGCGGCAATCGCCACGCAGCGAGGCCGACGTTGATCACGTCAGGGTCAAGACCGAGATGTTTCAACTGCGGCTGATGGAGAAGCGGCGAGAACTGGTGCGCCGGGACGATGTCGATGCGTTGATCGATGAGCTTGCTGGAATAACCCTGACCCATCTATCCGGTATGGCGGCCCGGTGCTCGCGCGACATTCAGATGCGGCGCAACATCGACGCGGTCGTAGATCAGGTTCGGCGCGAGATGGCGGCAGCGGCGCTCGCGAAGGCGAACGAGTGGAACGAGCCGCCGCCCAATGAGCAGGACTGACGCTCGGGCATCGTTCTTGCCGCGGGTTGCCTCCGATCATATCGCGGATCATATCGCGCTTAACTATTGTACCATCTCGCACAGAAAGGCGGGGAAATTCCTCGGTGTCGGCGGATGTTGAACATCGACCACACGGGGGCCGCGATTATGGTGTCGCTTATCCTGACGTGATCCGCGACGGCCCCTCGCCGCGCCACTCGATCAATCGGTGACCGACTTGTCAGGAATTACACAGCATGTGGAACTGGATGATGCTGGCGCTCGAAAGCAATCGCGTGATCGGACTGCGGATCGCGAAATTGATGCGCGGCGGCAAAGCAGCTCAACGTGAAGCCAAGCGCATGGTGAGTGAAAAGGTGCTTGCGGCCGCGAAGGCTAGTACCAGCCTGATGGCTGGAGCTTCCGGAGATAGGATTGTCGAGCAGTATCGAAGAAGGGTGGCGGCAAACGCCAAACGGCTCAGCCGGACACGAAATCGGCGCAAACGAAAATAGGGGCGGGTCCGAGCGACATGGATCATGTCCCCGATCAAGGTCGCGATCTTCGTCGCGGCGATCGTCGTCATGGTCGCGCTGGCGGTTTGGTGGCTGGCGCTGTAACCGACGGCCGCGCGACGAACGCCATAAAGGGTGATTGTCTGCTCTCGCGCTGCAATCGGAGGCCAGGCAGACGCGCACGGTGATGCGTGAAACGCTGGCACGAGGCCGGGCATGGCGAGCGCCATAAACGTTCGTATAGGGTCCGCTACCTTTTAGATGCCCGACGTTTACCGACGTTCAATTGAGCTGCCAATAGCGATCGTCTTCTGTGGAGCATGCGATAGCGCTCCCTCACGCTATCGCTGCCCACCTTGGGCATGACCTCCCTGACCTTGGCCGCTTGTGGCAACGCAGGCGGCCCTTCTTTTTGCGTGCAACCCATCGGTTTCTCGGATCCTTTGGGTCCTGCGGAAAACGCGGGATACGCGCGACGCCGCCTATCGAGGATATTTGCCACCGCTCAAATAGCGTTTAATTTTTTGTACCAGCTCGCACACAAAGGCGTTGCGCGATGAGGCGAAGACGGAAGCCGTGATCTTCATGGTTGGAACGAGGGAGGCCGACACGAGGTTAGATAGACTGCGTACCATTGCGGTTGCTCACTGGGGCGTTGCATCGGAGGCGGCGCATGAAAGTCATCGTTGATGAAACCGGCGAAATCATCGCCATAGCAACGGATGATCACACTCTGATCGGCGGCCACCATCGCCTCGCGGTGGCGGGCAGCATGGGTAAGAGATTGTACTGGCGAGATACCGGCGAACCCGTGAAGCTTGATCTCTTCTTCAAGCATCATGATCATAGAAGTTCCCTTCGACATCCCGCCTGAGCCGGTCCCCGAGATGTCGCCGTCGCGGTCGCTGCCGCACTGGCAGCGCACGCGCGAAGTCCAATAGCGTTATTCGTCAAACGGGTCGGCGGACTTTACTCTCTGCTTCCCGCTGCCTTGAGCGCCGACAGGCGATAAGCTTCTGCCTCGTAAGGGGCCGGCTCTGTCGGCTCAGGAATTAGCTTCGCGCCCTCTGTGCGGAAGTGATCGAGGCCACGTCCGAGCTTCTTCCCGGCGATGGTGTGCTGGTCGTTGGCTCAATCGGGCTGCGTCGGAGTCCATCACCAGCCGCGCCAGCATCATCGACGGCGACACTCTCGAAATTCACAGCACGCGCATCCGACTCTGGGGTATCGACGCACCTGAGAGCAGTCAGCTTTCCCGTGGCGAAATGGGTGCTATCGCGCCCCAACAGGCTCCAATTTCCTGAGCTTTCGTATCAGCGCTGCGTTGTACTCCTCTCCATCGAGGGAGTGGTGAACTCTGCGGTGACATGTGGGGCACAGAGCGATTACCGAAAGGGGGATATCATCGGCCAAGCGGATCGTGTGATGCGGCTCGAGGTAAGGCGTCATTTTCCGTGTCTGAAACGGTGCCTTGCAACGGCATCCTTCGCACCCTCCGTCCGCGCGAGCCAGTACGTAGCGATGAACCGGCAAAGAGCGTGATTGATGGACCGCCATCCTCACCTTCCGCGCAGCCTTGGGGCGCGCATCTGCAATCGCTCTGGCCCGCAATTCCTCAATACCGGCGACATCAAGCATTCGGTCGTCGACATCCGATCCTCCACGATGACGTCGGTCCGAGATGAGTTCGCTGATCGTGGTAGCAATAGCGGGCAGCACCGTGGTCACACTGCGCGGGTAGATCGCCCACTTCAATTCAGGGATTCTCCTCCGAATGACATCCAGTGATATTGGCGGCTCGATCAATCTTACTGATCTTAAACCAGCCCCGTAACGGTTAGGCCAATCGGTTCGTCTTTTCGGTGTGGAAGCAATTGTCGCGGTTGCGAAGAACGTTGAGCCGACAAAAATCACGGCCTTATCCCCTTCGACAGCCGAACTCGGCACGATCCATTTCGACGTGCTCAAGTGCAGACGTGCTGCTTTTTCGAGCCATCTTTTATCATTTTCGGTGTCGCCTTGAAGAATGTGAAGAGCCATCGCGCCCACCCCCCTACCGGGGCAGAGGCATATCCGCTGCATCGTTGGTTGCAAACGAGACGTGCTGCCCGGACAGGGACATTTTCGTAGTTACCTGAGTGAAAGGAAGGACCGGGTCCTACCAATCTGATCAGACGGCGCGGGAACGCGGGACCGCCCCCTTTCAGGATATCCGACCCTAGCCTTTTCCAGTTTTGCATGCGGGGTTTATGTTGCCGAATCCGGAGGATCGACGGACCGATGACGAAGCTGGATTTGGCATGGCAGGCGCTGTTCCGGACTGACCGCGCCAGAGGTTCTCGGATTGCTTGTCGCTGGCCGAAGCGGACTTCCAAGCCGCAGCGGCGGCCCACCAAATGCCCATCCTTGCCGGGCGAGCGGCGCACGTGAGCGCACCAGCATGCCTGCCACTGCTTGGAAACAGGCATCGAGTCGACGGAATGTTGCTGGACGTAAACAGATGTTTGCCTGGTATCTCGGCGCCGGAGGGCTGCCCGTCGGGCAAAACGCCGGGAACTTTTCGATAAGCGTCGGTGTCAAGCCGCGCGGGCGAAATATTCCACTTTACCGAAATTCGGAATTAGCGTATGTGTTCTCCATCCCGGCTCATCCTTGAGGGGCGATCTTGTGTCGTCACGTTTCGCGAGTCGGGCTTGCGGTGGACGCGGCAGCGTCGGGCGCGGAAAAGTGCGGGCGGGGCGGATTGCTCTCCGTGAGCCCGAGGCTTCGTGTCGACGAGCGGCGCTGAGAGTTCGTCTCGCCAACATTCTTCCCGCTACGTCGACAGCGCGGGAAAACCCTGTGGCGCCAACGAACGCGCGTACGGCAAAACCGTGTGGTCCTTTCTGTTGAAGTCCCATTGAGATGCCAACGTTGTGGACGAACACACCGCTGGAAGCCGAAGGATGCTTGGATAGCTCAACCCGGCGATTTTGCTCGGCATTAGGAAGTCAGGATACTCGCCAATCGACTTAGGACAGTTGGAGCTAATGCGCTGCCGATGGCGGTCATTTTTGATCGGCATTCACACGCAAACGCCGATTAGCGACCAGGGCGCCAGCGAGAGCGGTCCAGCCGGTTTGATGCGAGGCGCCAAGGCCCTTGCCGGTATCGCCGTGGAAATACTCGTGGAACAGCAATAAATCGCACCACGTCCCGCCGCGCTGAAAGCGTGGACGTAGTCCCAGCGCGGGTCGCTGACCCTCTGCGTTCCGGAGGAACAACGCGAGTAGTCGGCGCTCGAGCTCTTCGGCGACTTGCTCGAGAGTCGCTTGCTTGCCTGATCCTGTCGGCAGTTCGACGGTGAAGTCGTCGCCAAAGTTAGTGTACAGATTTTTTAACGACTCGATCGCGAGAAAGTTGAGCGGAAACCAGATCGGTCCGCGCCAGTTGGAATTGCCTCCAAACAGTCCGGTCCGCGATTCGCCCGGCTCATAGTCAAGACGAGCGAAATGTCCGTCCATGTTGACGATGAGCGGATGTTCGCGGTGGTAGCGGGACAGCGATCGTAGCCCGTAAGGCGACAGGAATTCCGACTCATCGAGCATAGATGCGAGAATCCGTTTCATACGCGACTTGCCTACCAGCGAGATCAGCCCAGGGCCATCATTACTCCGGGGCATGTGCAGGAATTCTGCAAGACCCGGCTTGTTGTCGATGTACCATCGGGCGCGCTTGCGGAACATCGGTAGTCGTTCCCACAGCGCCGCATCGAGCTGTACGGCCGCAAAGATTGGCAGCAGTCCCACCATGGAACGCGCGCGCACCGTGAATGTCGAACCGTCGCGCTTTCGAAGCCGATCGTAGAAAAAACCATCTTGGTCGTCCCAAAGCCTGCCGATCGCGGCGGCAATCAGAGCGAAATGCTCGAAGAACTTTACCGCGAGGTCTTCGTAGCTTGGCTGATGGTTTGCAAGGCGTAGAGCCATCTCCAGCATGTTCAGACAGAACTTGGCCATCCATGCGGTGCCATCGGACTGCTCCAGTAAATCGCCGTCGGGGAGCATCTGTGAGCGGTCGAACGGGCCGATATTGTCAAGCCCGAGAAAGCCGCCCTCGAACACGTTGTCACCACATGCGTCTTCTCGATTTACCCACCAGGTGAAGTTGATCAGGAGCTTTTGAAAAACGCGAGCGAGAAAATCGAAATCGGTCCCGCCATCGATCCGGAACACCGCGAGCGTGGCCCAGGCTTGAACCGGCGGATTCACGTCTCCGAAATTCCATTCATAAGCCGGCATCTGGCCGTTCGGGTGCATGTACCACTCGCGCGCCAGCAGCAGCAGCTGATGCTTCGCTGCTGACGGGTCGATGTGCGCTAGCGCGACGCAATGGAAAGCGAGATCCCATGAGGCATACCACGGGTATTCCCATTTGTCGGGCATGGCGATGATGTCGTGGTTGTTGAGATGACGCCAGCCCGCATTGCGACCGGACGCGCGCGCCTCGGGTGGACGTATGATATCGCCGTCGAGCCAGCGCGCCACATCGTAGTGATAGAACTGCTGGCTCCACAGAATTCCGGCGAATGCTTGCCGCATGACTGCCGCCTCATCCTCACTTGTGGCGTCGGGCGTAAGCGCTGCATAGTATTCGTCGGCTTCGCGCCGCCGGTCGACGTGGATCTGCTCGAATTCTGCCCCGAGGTCAGCAGTCGGGCGGCATCCATCATGTGATAGGCGAAGCCTGAGATCGACCGTTTCGCCGCCGGCGACCTTGAGGCGATACCAACAGGCCATTTTTGTGCCCTGCCTCGCCGGATTCACCGTCGCCGCACCGTGGACAACGTTGTCGTTGATGCCGTCTTTTGGAAAGGGCGTCTGCTCAGCGGTGACCCCATAAAGGTACCGGGCGTTGGTTTCGTTTTCGCAGAACAGCAGCGCCGGCGGCCTGCCGGTCGGGTCCGGCCCGGCAGTGAGGTGCCAGCGGCCCAGTTCTTCTTCTTCAGCTATCGCGCAGACATTGCCGGTTTCAGCAGTCGCCCGGATGGTCGGCCGCGCGATACCAGCCTCCCATGACCAGCGGTTGCGAAACCACAGCGTCGGAAGCACGTGAAGCTCGGCCGCATCGGGTCCCGCGTTGTGAACGCTGATGCGCATGCATATGTCATGAGGTGATGCTTTGGCGTAATCCGCCGTGATCTGCCAGTAACGATCCTCTTCGAAAACACCGGTGTCCACGAGTTCAAATTCGGGCTCGTCCTTGTTGCGCCTCGCGCTCTCCCGTCGAAGCAACGCGTATGGAAACTCCGCGTGGGGATAGTGGTAACGCCAGCGCAGCCACGAACTGGTCGGTGTCGCGTCGACGTACCACCAGTACTCCTTAGCGTCTTCGCCGTGGTTTCCTTCTGGACCACTGAGACCGAAGATACGCTCCTTCAGGAAGGGGTCCTTTCCGTTCCAAAAAGTCAAAGCTAAACACAGGCGCTGCGCTCGATCGCAAAGGCCGGCAAGACCGTCCTCGTTCCACCGATAGGCGCGAGAGCGTGCGTGTTCGTATGGGAAGTACTGCCAGGGTTGTCCATCTGGACTGTAGTCTTCTCGCACCGTGCCCCAGGCACGCTCACTGATGTAAGGCCCGATCGCTTTCCAGTCGCCAGGAGTATCGGGCGAGGAGTCTGCAAGTCTTGCATGCTCAGCCGAGCGTGGCGGAACGCCCTGCTTGGTATCGTCCATGCTATGCGGCTTTCGCGGGCTCCAACATCGCCTTGACCATGGCGATGATATGATTAGCGGTAAATCCGAACTCCTGCTGCAAGGCCTTCAGTGGAGCGGAGGCGCCGAACGTGTGCATGCCAAGGACACGACCAGCCTTCCCAACGTACCGCTCCCAGCCGAACGTGGACGCCTGCTCGATCGCGACGCGGGCCGTGATCTCAGGTGGCAAGACGGCATCGCGGTATTCTTGCGTCTCGCGCTCGAAGACATCCCAGGAAGGCATCGAGACCACCCGCGAGCGGATGCCCTCCAGGCCAAGTCTCTCATGAGCCTCGGCCGCGAGATGCAACTCGCTGCCGGTAGCAATCAAGATCATGTCAGGCTTGCCCTCAGCGGGGTCGGCAAGCACGTAGGCGCCTCGCGCGACCCCGGAGGCCGGTGCATACTTGCTGCGATCGAGGGTCGGTAACGGTTGGCGAGAGAGCGCCAACAGAGCTGGCCGATGACGAAGCTGCATGATGTAGCGGTAGGCTTCGACGACTTCGTTTGCATCACCCGGCCGAAACAGCGTCAGACCGGGCATCGCCCGCATTGAGGCGAGATGCTCGACCGGTTGATGCGTTGGGCCGTCCTCGCCATCGCCCATGGCATCATGGGTAAAAACAAAGACCACCGGTAGCTCCATCAGCGCAGCTAGGCGTATCGCGGGCCGCGCGTAGTCGCTGAAAATCAGGAAGCTCGCGCCGAACGGCCGCAGTTTCGACAGCGCCAGACCATTCAGGATTGCAGCCATCGCGTGTTCGCGGATACCGAAATGCAAGTTCTTGCCGCCCGGAGTGGCGGTCTGAACATCGCCCGCGCCTTCGAAGGTCAGCAGGGTCTTGGTCGACGGACCCAGGTCGGCTGAACCGCCAATCAACCACGGAATGTTCTGCGCAAGAACGTTCAAAACCTTTCCCGACGTCTCGCGACCCGCCAGGCCCTTCGGATCTGCCGGGAATGACGGCAGGTTGCGGTCCCAGCCCGCCGGGAGCCCGCGCTGTTGCATCTGGTCGATTTCGGTCGCTAGCTCAGGATATTTCGAGCGGTAGTCAACGAACAGCTCTTGCCATTTGCGGCGGGCGGTGGCGCCTCGCACGCCGACGCCGGAGGCGAAGTGTTCGAGAACGTGGTCGGGCACCAAGAAATTCGAGTCTTCCGGCCAACCATAGGCTCGCTTGGTGAGCTTGATTTCTTCAACGCCGAGCGGCTCGCCATGCGCGGCGGCCGTATCGTGGCGGTGTGGCGAGCCGTATCCGATATGGCTGTCGAGGATCACCAGCGTCGGACGGCCGTTCGTCTCGCGAAACGTTGCCAACGCCTGTTCAATGCCGGCGATATCGTTGGCATCACCGACCCTAAGGATGTTCCAGCCATAGCCGGCGAAACGAACGGCGACATCTTCGGTGAACGTCAGCCGCGTGCTGCCCTCTATTGTGATGTGATTGTTGTCGTAGATCCAGCACAGATTATCGAGGCCAAGGTGGCCGGCGAGCGACGCTGCTTCAGAGCCGACGCCCTCCATCAAGCAGCCATCTCCGCAAACCGCATAAATATGGTAGTCGAAGATGCCAAGATCCGGCTTATTGTATCGTGCCGCGAGCCAGCGTTGCGCGATTGCCATACCGACGCTAGTCGCAATGCCTTGTCCGAGCGGGCCGGTTGTTGTCTCGACGCCGGACACCAGGTGGTATTCGGGATGGCCCGGCGCGTGACTTCCGAGCTGACGAAAATGCCTGATATCCTCGAGCGTGACGGCAGGCTTGCCTAACGTCTCGTACTCGGTATTCACGGCCTGCGTCCGGGTAAGATAGAGGATGGACCATAGCAGCATTGACGCGTGTCCGTTCGATAGCACGAAGCGGTCGCGGCCGGGCCAGATCGGATCCTGCGGATCGAACCGCATGACCCGGTTCCAGAGCGTATATACAAGTGGTGCAAGCGCCATCGGCGTGCCGGGGTGACCGGAGCTCGCGGCCTGGACTGCATCGATCGACAGCGTACGGATGGTGTTTATCGCGAGTTGGTCGAGTTCGGCGTTGGTCATGGTTGACTTCCTCCGGGCATCATCGGGCCGCAACATCGGCACGTGTTTGGGTGAACAAGATCACAACCGAACGTGGCTGAGCGCGATACATCGGCAGTGCGACGACCGGACCATCGTTGGGCGCACACACGTCCTCAGGGGGCGCTAGGGATGTGTCGATGCATCGCCGCCACGGTCCGTAGGCGTCGTCGAGCAGCGGCAGTTCGAATTCGAGGAGCTCCCAATAGGCGTTGATGATGACATGGAGCAAAATGTGACGATCCGATATCAATGGCCAGGTTGCCGCGATGGAGTGAGACGTATCGCTCCAATCGGGGGCGTTCAATCGGACCCCATGCCATTGGATCGGCTGTTTGCGCAGAAGGTCCTGCAACGTCATGTCGAAACGGTCGGCCGGCAGAGACCGGCCCAGACGAAACGCGATGAGCTGTTTTGTAAAGCGATGAATCTCGGCGTACGCTTCTGGCAGGGTCCAGTCGAAGGACAACAATTCGTCGTTTCGGCAGTAGGCATTGTTGTTGCCGCGCTGGGAACCGCGCACCTCGTCGCCGGCCAGCAACATCGGCGTGCCGACCGAGAGCAGCAGCAGTGCGAGAAAATTCTTCACTTGGCGGGTGCGCAGCCGCTCAATTTCAGGATCCTCGCTCGGCCCCTCGACGCCGCAATTCCAGCTGAAGTTGTTGTCGGAGCCGTCGCGGTTCTGCTCGCCGTTAGCGGCGTTATGCTTGGTGTTGTAAGAGACCAGATCATTCAAGGTGAAGCCGTCGTGGCAGGTCACGAAGTTGATGCTTTGCTCCGGCTCCCGGCCCTGCCAGGCGTAGACATCCGGACTGCCGGTGAGCCGACAGGCCAGCGTGCGCACCATGCCGTTGTCGCTTTTGAGGAACGAGCGAACGTCATCGCGAAATTTTCCATTCCACTCCTTCCATGCATCGCCAACAAAACTGCCGACCTCGTAGAGGCCACCCGCATCCCACGCCTCTGCAATCAACTTGACGTTGGCGAGAACGGGATCGGTCTCGATGTCCCAGATGAGCGGAGGCGCAAGCATTGGCCGGCCGTGCTCGTCGCGCGACAGGATCGCGGCGAGGTCGAACCGGAAGCCGTCGACGTGCATGTCGCGCACCCAATGACGCAGGCTGTCCGTGATCATCCGGCGGACAACGGGCTCGTTGGCGTTGAGCGTATTGCCGCAGCCGGTGTAGTCGGCATAAGTCGCCTTGTCCTCGCCGAGAATGTAGTAGGTCGCGTTTGCGAGCCCGCGAAAGCAGATGGTCGGGCCGTCTGCGCCACCCTCAGTGGTATGATTGAAGACGACATCGAGGATGACCTCGATCCCGGCACGATGCAGTGCCTTGACCATGTCGCGAAAGTCATCGAGAACTTCGGTCGGAGTCTGGCGCGAACTATAGCCGAGATGCGGCGCGAAGAACGAGACGGGCTGGTAGCCCCAATCGTTGACCAATCCGGCCGGCGCGTCCTGTTCGTCGAATGCGAACACCGGCAGCAGCTCAACCGCGGTGATACCGAGGTCCTGCAAGTAGGGAATCTTGCGGATCAAGCCGGTGTAAGTGCCCCGTTCGGCAGCGGTGACGTTCGAGTCGGGATGGCGCGTGAATCGTCCAACATGCATCTCGTAGATAATGGTGCGTTCGAACGGCCGACGCGGGCGCGCATCGCCCTCCCAGTCATATGCGTCGAGTTCGACTACGACACTCTTGAACGCGGTGACGGCATTGTCTCCGGGCTGGCGGGCCGCCTGGCGGCGGTAGCCTTGCGGTCGCGCAACGCATTTTCCATAGGGATCGAGCAGCGTCTTGCCGGCCTCGAAGCGCAGACCGTTGGCTGGGTCGTACGGACCATGCACGCGGAACGCATAGAGCTGGCCATGCGCTATGCCTGGAACAAACACATGCCAATAGTGATAAGTACGATGGAGGCGGGGATCGAGCGCGATCACGCGCGCGGGCTCCGCGCCGTCCATACAGTCGAACAGGCATAGTTCGACAGCGGTACTGTGCTTGGAGAACACGCTAAAATTGGCGCCGCCGTCGCAAAGCGTGGCCCCGAGTGGGAAGCTGCGGCCTTGGGCGACGGGCTCACTCATCCACAGTCGCCGAGATTCGGCTGCCGCCCGTTCCGCGACCTCTTTCAGATCAGCAAGCACTTCGATCTGCATGCCTCACCTCTCGTTCAGAGCGGTCTTACGGATTCTGCCAGCCACCCGGCGGCACCACACTCCCATCCACTTCGCGGGGCCCCCAGCTACCCGCCACGTATTCGTAGACCGGTGTCATTTTCTTCAACACCGGATCGACGATCCGCCACGCTTCCTCGACGTAGTCCTGTCGTGCAAACAGGGTTCGGTCGCCATTCATGGCATCTCCAAGCACGCGCTCGTAGGCATCCATCTCGTGCGCGCCCGCGTGGTGGCTTGCCAACAACTCCACCGGTTCGCCGACCTGCCCATCGTTGATATCCATCACCGTGGTGCCGACCGCGATGGTCACATCCGGGCTGATGCGAAACCGCAGATGGTTCGGCGTTGGTATGCAATTGGGAAAGATCCGTGGTGCCTCACGCAGGCGCACGATAACCTCCGTGCAGGTGACTGGCAGGCATTTCCCGGCTCGGATGTAAATCGGCACACCCTGCCAGCGCCAGGAATCGATCTCCAATCGCAGCGCGGCGAAAGTTTCCACCTGAGAGTCCGGCGCGACGCCAGGTTCCTTCCGGTATCCAAGAAACTGCCCGCGCAGCAATTCATTCTCGGCGATTGGCGGAATTGATTTCAGAACCTTGACCTTCTCATCGCGCAGCGATTCACTGTCGGAGCGGGCGGGCGGTTCCATCGCCAGATTGGCCAGCACCTGAAACAGGTGATTTTGGATCACGTCACGAATGGTGCCGGTTTGATCATAGAATGCACCGCGACCTTGGACGCCGAACTGCTCGGCCATGGTGATCTGTATGCTTCCGACGAACCTGCGATTCCAGAACGACTCCAGAAACGCATTCGCGAAGCGGAAGAAAACCATGTTGTTCACAGGCCGCTTTCCGAGATAGTGGTCGATGCGGAAGATGTGGTCTTCGTCGAATTTGTCGAGCAGGATCCCATTCAGGGCACGCGCGGACGCCAGATCGTGGCCGAATGGCTTTTCGACAATGACGCGGGCGCCATCGGTGCACCGGGCGCTGGCGAGCCCTTCAACGACTGTCTCGAATAGCGCCGGGGGGATGGCGAGATAGTGGGCTGGATGGTGTGCGGAGCCGAGCTGCTTGCGAAGGGCATCAAACGTGGCCCGATCGGCATAGTCGCCGTCTACGTAACGCAAAAGACCAGCTAGCTTGTCAAACGCACCGGCGTCGAGGCCCCCGTGCTTTTCCAGGCTATCTCGTACTCGGGCCTGGAGTTGGTCGAGTGTCCAGCCGGCCTTTGCGACGCCAATGACGGGCACATCGAGGTGGCCCCTCTTCAGCATAGCTTGCAGGGATGGAAAGATCTTCTTGTAGGCGAGATCGCCGGTTGCGCCGAAAAACACCAGTGCGTCGGATCTAAATTCGCTCATGACTATCTGGATCTCTCATTGGCCGCCTTTTCCAAGTGACCACCGAACTCGTAGCGCATCGCCGAAAGGAGCTTGTTCTGGAAATCGGCCTGGCCGCGGGAACTGAAGCGCTCGTAGAGTGCAGTCGTCAGCACCGGGGCGGGTACGGCCTCATCGATCGCTGCAGCAATGGTCCAGCGTCCTTCGCCGGAATCGGATACGCGCCCCGCGAATTTGGCGAGTGCCGGATCTTCCAGCAGCGCTGTTGCCGTCAAATCGAGAAGCCACGAGGCAACCACACTGCCGCGCCGCCAAACCTCGGTGATGTCGGACAGGTTCAGGTCATACTGGTAGTGCTCGGGAAGACGAAGTGGCGTTGTTTCGGCATCCGCCGCGTGCGCCTGCTTGCCAATGTTCGCCGCGCGCAGGATACCAAGCCCCTCGGCGTAAGCGGCCATCAGCCCATACTCGATACCGTTGTGGACCATCTTGACGAAATGACCGGCGCCGTTCTGGCCGCAGTGGAGATAGCCATGCTCGGAGGTGCCTGCAGCAGCGTGCTCTCGTCCTGGCGTGCGCGGGATTTCGCCGAGACCCGGGGCGAGGGCCTTGAAAACCGGGTCCAGCCGCTGCACGGCCTTGTCAGGACCGCCGATCATCATGCAGTAGCCGCGCTCAAGACCCCACACGCCGCCGCTGGTGCCCACATCTACATAACTGATGCCCTTCTGCGCCAATTCCTTGGAGCGCCTGATGTCATCAATATAGTAGGAGTTGCCGCCGTCGATCAGAGTGTCGCCGGCATCGAGGAGCGGCAGCAGATCGCCGATCGAGTTATCCACGACTGCCGCAGGAACCATCAACCAGATCGCGCGCGGTTTCTGGAGCTTCTCCACGAAATCCGCCAACGAAGAGCTTCCCGTGGCATCATCTTTCACCAATTCCGCAATGGCAGCTGGCGACATGTCGAAGACGACACATTGGTGACCATGCCGGACGAGCCGTCGCACCATGTTGGCGCCCATTCGGCCGAGGCCGATCATTCCGAGTTGCATGAGTGGCTCCTGTTTTCGTTGCTGCGGCGTTATTTGCTCTCCATACGCTGGTAGCCCGCGTATCGAAATGGATGTCTAGCGCGGCTTCGCCCGGAACGTGCGATGTCGACGGATCAAGGCGTTGGTCGAGCTGTCGTGGCAGAACTTCGGCTCGGCGTCGTTGGTGAGTTCTGGGATGATGCGTTGCGCCAGCACCTTGCCGAGTTCGACGCCCCATTGATCGAATGAATCGATGTGCCAAATCGCGCCCTGAGTGAAGACGCTGTGCTCGTACAGTGCGACGAGTTTGCCGAGTGCCGCGGGTGTCAGCTGTTCCAGCAGGATCGTATTGGACGGCCGGTTTCCCTCGAAGACGCGATGTGGAACGAGCCAATCGGGCGATCCTTCCGCCCTTACTTCGTCAGCGGTCTTGCCGAATGCGAGTGCTTCGCCTTGCGCGAAGACGTTCGCGAGCAGCATGTCGTGCTGCTCACCAAGTCGGTTGAGAGCCTTGTGAAAGGCAATGAAGTCGCACGGAATGAGGCGGGTGCCCTGGTGAATGAGTTGGTAGAACGAGTGTTGACCGTTGGTCCCGGGCTCGCCCCAATAGATCGCTCCGGTGTTGTATCTGAGAGGGTGCCCCTCAAGCGAGACGTGCTTGCCGTTGCTCTCCATCGTCAGCTGCTGGAGATACGCCGGAAACCGTTTCAGGTATTGCTCGTAGGGCAGCACCGCCACGGTGTGCGCACCAAAGAAATTGTTGTGCCATATGGCGAGGAGTCCCATCAACACCGGGATGTTGCGCTCGAAGGGAGCGATGCGAAAATGCTCGTCAATTTCGTGGAATCCACCAAGCATGGCGCGAAAGTTGTCCGGCCCGATGGCAAGCATCGTCGAGAGTCCGATCGCGGAATCCATGGAGTATCGGCCCCCGACCCAGTCCCAGAAGCCGAACATGTTGGCGGCGTCGATGCCGAAGCTCGTCACCTCCTTAGCGTTGGTGGATACCGCGACGAAATGCTTTGCGACTGAGGCCTCGTCGCCCCCCAAGTCCCGAGAGCGACCAGTTGCGCGCGCTCCTGGCGTTGGTCATGGTTTCCAGGGTTGTGAACGTCTTGGACGAGACAATGAACAACGTCTCCGCCGGATCGAGATCGCGGATCGCCTCTGCAAAATCAGTACCGTCCACGTTGGAGACGAACCGGAACGTCATCGCGCGGTCGCTATAATGCTTGAGCGCCTCGTAGGCCATCACCGGACCCAGATCGGAGCCGCCGATGCCGATGTTGATGACGTTGCGGATTGGCTTGCCGGTATAGCCGCGCCACGCGCCGCCCCGCATGCGATTGGAAAAATCGGTCATTCGGTCGAGCACTCTATGCACCTCCGGCACGACGTCCTCACCGTCGACCAAGATCGATTGCCCCTTCGGTGCGCGGAGCGCGACATGCAGGACCGCCCGGTATTCGGAGACGTTGATCTTCTCGCCTCCGAACATCGCATCGATCCGCGTGCGGAGCCCGGCCTGGTCGGCCAGTTGCAAGAGCAGGGCTATCGTTTCGTCGGTAATCCGGTTCTTCGAGTAGTCGAGGTAGAGTCCGGCTGCTTCCACCGTTAAGCGCTCGCCGCGTCGCGGGTCCTGAGCAAAGAGCTCACGCAGGTGCAATCGGTCGATCTTCTGAAAATGAGCGGACAAGGCCCTCCAGGCAGGAAGCTCGGTGATCGTTGCCGTTGCCATTTATCGCTCCCGTTAGTGCGCCGTGGCGGCTTGGGCAGTCTGTTTGTGCAAGCAACTGCTCTTTGCCTGCAGCGGCCCCTCCCACAGCCGGAATCCACCCTTGAATGCGTTGGCATTGTCGCCGAGCCGGCACAGTGGCGGCAGTTTCTTCAGCTTTCTGGCGTTTCCGCCGCCTAGCACGACGTCCTCCGGTTGGAGTGCCGCAACCAGAATTTCAACGATGTCTTCGATGTGCTTTCGCCACGCTTTCCCACCAAATTCCTCCAGCGCGCGGGCGCCGACATAGTCCTCGTAGGTCCGCTTCTTGTAGGGCAGGTGGGCAAGCTCCATCGGCTGCACGATGCCATCGACGATCATTGCTGAACCGAGCCCCGTCCCGAGCCCGAGGAACAGCATTTTGCCGCCCTGGTAGCTGCCGAGCGCCTGCATCGCCGCATCGTTGATGACTTTCGTCGGCAATTTGAATGCCGCAGCGAAATTGAAGCCCATCCATCCTTTTCCCAGATTGTGAGGTTCGGCCATGGGGCGATCATGCACAACCGGGCCCGGATAGCCGATCGAGACGAGGTCATATTTCCAGCCATTGGCCAGCTCTTTGACTTGCGAGATCATCTGCCGCGCGGTCATGGTCGGCCCGGAGTCAATTTCTCGTTTCACTTTTTCGCCGGAGGCAAGGATCTTGACGTGGGTGCCGCCCACGTCGATGACCAGGATATTCATGGAAGATCTTCTCATTGGGGCCTAGCTCGCCTTTTTGAGCACCTCAGTTTTGGCGGAGATGACGCTCATCAACTCATTCCAGGAGTTGACAAACGACTTGGCCCCCTCGTCCTGCAACGTCGCTGCCAGCGCTTCGATATCGACGCCCGCCTTCGCGAATTGCGAGAGGACCCCTTCGGAATCGCCCCCATCGGACGGCAACATCTCTCCAATCTCGCCGTGATCGGCGAGCGCCTTCACCGTGCCTTCCGGCATGGTGTTCACCGTGAGCGGCGCGGCCAGCGCTTTGACGTATAGAACGTCGGACGCTGCCGGATCCTTGGTTCCTGTGCTCGCCCACAACAGGCGCTGTGGCCGCCCACCCTCGTTGTAGATGCGCCGCGAACGCGCTGAAGAGAGCAACTCGCAGGCTGCCTTGTAGGTTCGTTTCGCGATCGCAATACCGAGCTGATTGCGCAATTGCCCGGGCACGTCGTTCGCTATGGCGGCATCCCACCGGCTGACGAACACCGACGCAACGGACCCGATGTTCGGATTGAGGCCGGCTGCAATGCGACGCTCGATGCCCCGCAGATATGCCTCGGAAGCCGCCAGATAGTGCTCCCGGCTGAACAACAGTGTCACATTCACGGGCACGCCGGCGAAAATCGATTCTTCGATGGCGGGCAGCCCTTCTTGCGTCCCGGGTATCTTGATGAAGAGGTTAGGGCGGTTCGCCTGTGCATGCAGCTCCTTGGCCGCAGCGATCGTGCTGGCGGTGTTATGGGCGAGAAGTGGCGAGACCTCGAGTGAGACCCACCCGTCTACACCATTCGTGCGGTCCCAAATCGGGCGAAACAGGTCCGCTGCCTGGGAAAGATCTTCGAGTGCTAGTTCGAAGAATAGGGGCTCGCCCGACTTTCCCTCCGAGAGCTTGCTGCGGATTGCTGAGTCATAGTGAGAGCTGTTTTTGATCGCATGGTCGAAGATTGTCGGGTTCGACGTGAGTCCTGTCAGTGACAAGTCGGCGATGTAGCGCTTCAAGGTGCCGCTGGTCAGCAGGTCACGGGTGATGTTGTCGAGCCAAACGCTCTGTCCGAGTTCGTGGAGCTTTTGCGTCGCCGTCATCGCTTCATCTCCGCACAGGTTCGAGTCGTGGGGCTGCCCCAAGCAGGTGACCGAGATCGCAGTCGAGCAGGTCTCCGATTCGGTCCACAGTCACGTCGGGTATGGGGAAGGAGGCGAGGGCGTGCGCGTCATGCGCATATTGTCCTTGCCGGGGAAGGACGGTGGTGACGCGTGTGCCCCAAGCCTGCTTGACTGCGGCAAGGATACGCGGCTTGTCATCCACCAGGACGTAGTGCAGCGCCGGATAGCGGGCCTCGACGTCATCGAGCGCGAGCTCCTTGTGGATGTAGATCAGCACGTGTGAGTTGACTGCCTCCGAAAGACCGGAGCGCTCAACCTTGCGGGGTTGAAAGACGACGTCGCCATCGGTGAGAAGGATAGTTGGACCCCACTGACGCAGTCGTTCGAGCACATCCAGAGATCCCGGATACAAACGATTGGCGAACGGGTAGTCGATCAGGAATGACGACATGGACAATAGGTGCATGTCCTGCGGGTGTTCGATACGGTAGCGCTGCAGCGCACCGAGATAGTCTCGATATCCCAGCTCTTCGAACAACTCCTCGAGAATTCCCCAATACCGATCGCGAGATGGGGCACCGTACTGCCGCTCAAGGTAGGTCTTGATGTCGGCCTGGATGCGGTCGTTGTCGAGAAGCGTATTATCCACATCGACCAGAAAGACGATTTGGTTCATCGACCTTACCCCTCCGGCTCCGCGCAATGCTCATCGTGCGGTTGAAGCCGCATGGCGACTGATCAAGGCTGCGCCCCTCCGATGGGCGCCTCTGACTCGTGATGCGCTAACCAATCGTCGACGTGCCGGGCATCGTTCCAGAGTCGGATTGCCGGTTCCGACTGACCGTGTTCGTAGCCGAGTATGCTCAGGCTTGCGGTATCGAGCGTGAAGAAGCTTCCGGCCTGTGCATCGAGCCCCAACCAGCGTGCCGTCAAGACCCGGAGAAAATGCCCGCTCGAAAACAACAAAACGTTCCCGCGGATGGAGCGAATCCGATCCACGATGCGATCTGCCCGAGCACCGACCTGATCCGCTGTTTCTCCTCCAGGACAACCGTCGCGAAATAATTGCCAGCCCGGGCGTTGTTGGTGGATCTCTTGGGTGCTACGCCCCTCGTACTGGCCATAATTCCATTCCAACAGATTGTGGTCGGTTTCTGCTTCACCTCCAAACCCGGCTAACTCGCAGGTTCGGGCGGCGCGTTTCAGCGGACTGGTGAACACTTTGGCGAAAGTGAAGCCCTGCAACCGCCGGCCCAAACTTTGCGCGTTCCGTTCGCCGCGTTCAGTGAGAGACAAATCCGTGATGCCGGTATGCTGACCTGAGAGGCTCCACGCGGTCTCGCCGTGCCTTGCAAGGCAAATGATTGGAAGGACGGCGCTCATGATCTCGCCTCCTTCAGCTTCATCCCTGCCGGCGGGTGCGGCGGAAAGAACTGAACTCAGTACGCTTCGGGCCAAAAAATCTCTCTCGTCAACGCCGACAAGGTCCGAGCATCCTGCCTAGTGGTAGCGCGACTTCGTCGGAGAAGCAACGAGCCATCCGCGTAGCGATATGACAGTTCGCCACTCGACGGAATGCGCGTCTGAAGCGCTGACCTATTCGCTAGGCGCTGCGCCTGGGGCACGCTCGCCTGAGGGCATTGACGACACGCTCATCATGGGGCTCGATCAGCGTCGAGCGAGCGGAGGAGACGAGATCATGGGCTACAAGCCGATCGAGTCCTACGGCGTCATCGGCGACCTGCACACCGTTGCCCTGGTTGGGATCGACGGGTCCATCGACTGGTGTTGCCTGCCGCGCTTTGACTCGCCGAGCGTCTTCGCCGCGATCCTCGACGACCGGAAAGGGGGCTCATTCCGCATCGCCAGTCTCTACGAGGCGCAGCACAAGCAGATGTACATGCCTGACAGCAACGTCCTGGTGACACGCTTTCTTAGCGACCAGGGCGTCGGTGAGGTGGTCGACTTCATGCCGGTCCAAG
>NZ_LGHL01000437.1 GCF_001908205.1 Bradyrhizobium sp. NAS80.1 | reverse complement strand
TTTTTCGGGCAACGGCAACCTTGGCTTTGCGCAGACCGCTTCGCTTCGCGAGCCGAATGCCCCAGGCTTTGAGCGGCGACCATTTTGCTACGCGGGTGAGCAGTACGTTGGCTACTTCGTAGAGATAGCCGCGCAACATCTTGTCGCCACACTTTGAGATTCGACCCGTCCAGTCGATCTCGCCAGAAGCGTACCGTCGAGTCGTTAATCCGACATAGGCTCCGACGCTTCTTGACCTTTTGAAGCGGCTAGGGTCATCGATCGTTGCAAGAAAGCAAAGAGCCGTGACAGGACCAATGCCAGGTGCCGTCATAAACTGTCGCACTTGAGCATTGTTGCGTGCAAGCTGCATGACTCTACGGTCGAGATCCGCGATCTGCTGCTCGATAGCCACTCGTGCGGTGAGTAGCGGCGTTACCGCAACGGCGAGTTCCGGTCGCTCTTCGATGAGCTCTTCAGCACGCAATGCGAATGTGTTCAACTTCGCCGGGCCAATAACAAGCCCAAGGTTCTTCAGGAGCCCGCGGACTTGATTTTCGAGATCCCGCTTGATCTTGACGAGCAATGCCCGGCTCACCAGGAGAGCCTTGACGGTGTGACTG
>NZ_LGHL01000046.1 GCF_001908205.1 Bradyrhizobium sp. NAS80.1 | reverse complement strand
CGTCCGCCGCGCGACCGTTCGCGACCGCGCTGCTCGCGCGGACGCTCGGTGGCGTCGGAGGCTTCAGTGTGGACTTCGCAATCGCCTTCGGCGCGAGGAATGTTCTGGCCGATCAGCTTTTCGATCGCGGCCATCGACTTCTGGTCGAGCGGCGTCACGATCGAGATCGCGGTGCCGGTGCGGCCCGCGCGCCCGGTGCGGCCGATGCGGTGGACATAGTCATCGGCGTGATGGGGGACGTCGAAATTGAAGACGTGGCTGACCTCGGGAATGTCGAGGCCGCGGGCTGCGACGTCGGAGGCGACGAGAAGGGGCAGTTCGCCCTTACGGAATTGGTCGAGCGCGGCCATGCGGGCCGGCTGGTCCATATCGCCGTGCAGCGCGCCGACACTGAAGCCGTGCTTCTGAAGCGACTTGTGAACGATCGCGACCTCACGCTTGCGATTGCAGAAGATGATCGCGTTCTTGAGATCCTTGGCCTCGCGCAGCAGGCGGCGCAGCAATTCACGCTTCTCATGCGCCTCGCGTCCGGCCGGAACCTGGGATTGCGTGACGGTCACGGCCGTCGTGGCGGGCTTGGACACCTCGACCTTCTGCGGATTGTGCAGGAAGGCTTCGGTGATGCGCCGGATCTCCGGCGGCATGGTCGCGGTGAAGAACAGGGTCTGTCGCGTGAAGGGGACCAGCTTGCAGATGCGCTCGATGTCGGGAATGAAGCCCATGTCGAGCATGCGGTCGGCTTCGTCGATGACGAGCAGTTCAACGCCCGTGAGCAGGAGGCCGCCGCGCTCGGTGTGGTCGAGCAGGCGGCCGGGGGTGGCGATCAGCACGTCGACGCCGCGCATCAGCTTGGCATCCTGGTCGCCGAATGAGACGCCGCCGATCAGGAGGGCGACGTTGAGCTTCTGGCCGGCGCCGTAGCGATCAAAATTCTCTTTGACCTGGGCGGCGAGTTCGCGGGTCGGTTCGAGGATCAGCGTGCGCGGCATGCGCGCGCGGGCGCGACCCTTTTCGAGGATGGTGAGCATCGGCAGCACGAAGGCCGCAGTCTTGCCGGTGCCGGTCTGGGCGATGCCGAGCACGTCCTTGCGTGCGAGGACGTGGGGGATCGCCTGTTCCTGAATGGGGGTGGGGTTGGTGTAACCGGTGGCCGCCACTGCGGCGAGGACTTTTTCGGACAGTCCGAGATTTGAAAAGGACATCGAGCCTCTGGTCGAAACCGCCGTCCGGAATCGAGGGTAATAAGGCTGTCGCGCTCCACCCCGAAACGGCGCGCTCTCAAAGAAGCTGGGGGGTGCTGACTCACGCGAACAAAGCGCCAGGCTCGAGAATCGGTCTTCGATCTGAGCCGCGTCGCCCCGGAACATAGGCAGGAATCGGCCAAAGTCAATGGAGCGGACGCGGGAAGACCCTAAAAAACCTGAGGTTTTTGCCCAAATAGCGGGCGCGGCTGGGGTTTTCCGCCCGCCCGGCGGTCCCGCGGAACCCGTCAAAACAGGGGCTATCGCCTTTCCGAAGCCTGGGCTCGGAAATCGCCGGGGGCCATGCCGTAGGCGGCGTTGAAGACCCGGTAGTAGGTCGCCAGGCTCTCGAAACCGCAGGCGGCAGCGACATCCGCGATCAGCCGTTCCGGAGCCTCGCGCATCAGGCGGCGGCTCTGCTTCAGGCGTTCGTCCGTCACGGTCTGCGAGAAGCTTTTCGCGGCGGTTTCGAACAGCATGTGGAGGTGACGCACGGAAATGCCGAGCAGGTCGGCCACCACCGTCGGTGCCAGATCGGGGTCTTGCAGGTGGCGCGCGATCAGGCGCCGTGCCTGCGAGAGGCGGGCGATCCGCAGCGCGGCCTGTCCGCGGCGGCTGCCGGGCCGCACGATGCCGCGCTCGATCAGCGCCAGATGGGCCAGGGTCTGGACGAGGGAGGTCGCATCGGAGGCGCCGTCATCCGTGGCAACCTCGCCGAGATCGGCAAAGCAAGCAGCGAGCAGGGGCACCAAAGCGTTGTCGTTGAAGGTCTTGGGCCCGAGCTCGCGAACGCGCTTATCGTGCGCCGGGATGCTGTTCACGGGGATCTTCAGGATCCGCAGGTGGAAGCCGCCTGCGCCGAGCGGAGCTGTGCGATAGGGTAAGTCGGTATGGCTGGTGGCGAAGCTGCCATTGGCGATCGCGAAGTCGATCGAGCGCATGCCGCCGAACCAGCTGCCGCTGCCGAGCTGCTGGTAGACGCAGATGCTGTCGCCGGGCGCGTAAGCGATGTCGGAGGCGCTCCGCTCGACCGTGTAACGCGAGGCCTTCAACTCGACGAGGCCGCCGCCGCCGACCTGGCGCAGCGAGAATTCGCCGTGGAAGTCCGCGCGCCGCTCGCGCTCGAGCTCGGCGGTGACGCCGAACAGGCCCTTGGCGCGCACCTCGCGCCAATAGTCGAAGCGGTCATGCGGCTCGACCTCGTCGGTGCACCAGTGATACACAGCAGCCCCCTCCAACGAAATTACCTAAGAAAAAGCAGATTCCGGCGGAATCTGCCATAGGCCAGATCATGGAACTGGAGCCGCAGACCGTTGAACCGTCGATGTGGCTGGGCCGACTATCACATCAACGGCCGAGGGTTCCAATGAACCAGCGTTCGCGGGAACCGGCGTGAGGCCGTCGGCAACGGGAAGTTTTCGATGATGCGTCGGTTTTCCAGAATTCTGGCGGCCCTCGGCCTTGCGGCGAGCCTGAGCGGTTTCGCGCTTCCCGCACATGCCGAAAAGCGCGTCGCGCTCGTCGTCGGCAACAACGACTATAAGAACGTCCCGAAGCTGCTCAAGGCCGTCAACGACGCCCGCACGATGGGCGATACGCTCAAGCAGCTCGGCTTCGCGGTGATGGTCGCGGAGAACCAGAACCGCCAGCAATTCTCCGAAACGCTGCTCGCCTTCGACAGGGCGATCGAACCCGGTGACACCGCGTTCTTCTTCTACGCCGGCCACGGCTTCGAGATCGCGGGCCAGAACTACCTGCTGCCGACCGACGTGCCGGCGGCGACCGAAGGCCAGGAAGAGCTGGTGCGCGACGCCTCCATCCTGGCGGACCGCATTGTCGAGCGTCTTCAGAACAAGAAGGCGCGGACCTCGATCCTGGTGTTTGACGCTTGCCGCAACAATCCATTCGAGCGCGCCGGCACGCGCGCGGTGGCCGGCGGCGGCGGCCTGGCGCCGATGACGCAACTGCCCGAAGGCGTGTTCTCGGTGTTCTCGGCCGGTCCTCGCCAGACCGCGCTCGATCGCCTGTCCAACGACGACGCCAATCCCAATTCGGTGTTCACGCGCACCTTCGCGAGGGAGTTGCTCCAGCCCGGCGAGAACCTCGTGCAGGTGGCGCAGCGCACCCGCCGTCTCGTCAGCGAGATGGCCGACACCGTCAAGCACAGGCAGGTGCCGGTCTATTTCGACCAGATGGTCGACGACGTCTTCCTCAGCGGTCTGGCGAAGGACGCACCGGCCGCTGCACGCCCGGCGGATCCGCCGCCGCAGCAGCTCGCGGCCCTGCCGCCGGTGTCGGTGCCGCGCGTGCCGAAGGAGGAAACCACCAACGCGCCGATCGCGAGCTTCTCGCGCCACAATGGCGGCTGGAGCGTGGTGTTCTCCTTCGCCGACCCGACGCTCGGCATTTCCTGGCGCATGGCCGGTACCGGCGATTTCCGCGAGACCGGCTTCATCGATACGCTCGATCCGCGCACGCGCAAGCGGATGCCGAACCCGTCGATCGAGTTGCCGCCGGATGCGCAGGCCGGCACGATCGAGGTCCGTTATGTCGACGCTTCCGGCGACATGCAGGGGCCGTTCCCGATCAGGTTCGATCCCGAAGCCGCGCTGATCCGCGACCAGCGCAAGATCCTCGACATGACTGCCACGAGTTGGCTGTCATTCCGCGAGTTCAACGGGCTGCTGGTCTACTACACGCACCTTGTGTCGTACCGTTGCGCCATCCGCGAGGTGCGCATCGGAATCGACACCGCCGTGCCCAACCAGGTGCTGAAGATGCCCACTTGCGACATGCGCGACCCCGGCGCGATCACCGCCGGCATGCCGCTCTACATGAAGCTCGCCCCGACCACGCAGTTCATATCGGTGGAACTGACCTATCGCGACGGCAGCGTGTCGGAGATCAAGAGTTTCCGCACGGCGAACCGCAGCAACAATTGATCACGTCGGCGGAGGCATCGCATGCGCTTCCGCTACTCGCGACCCTTCCTGAAGAAGCGCTTGATGGACTCGATGGCCTCGATCAAAGGGGGAGTCAGCGAAAAGAACGCGCCCATCGCGATCGAGATGATGACGTGGCGCAGCAGAAGCTTCTCCGGCTCCTCGAACGGATAGCCGTTCTGGTCGATCCGTACCGGCGCGAGCGTACCCGTGCCGTGCGGATCCAGCTTCCGCGGCTTTCGCGGCGGGATCATGATCACGACGAAAAGCACGTTGATCAGGATCCAGACGCCGACCAGTATAAGGATCGTCTGCACTGCCACTTCCTGAAATCACCGAAGTCTCCTGCAACGCTAATGGTCATTCGCCAATGCGGCAAATCAAATTCAGGCTTGCTGCAGTGCAAAAAGGGCCGGACTAGTAAACGAGGCGGATCGTGGAACCTGGCACGTCGCAGTCGTCCCAAGCCCGCTCGGTAAAGGCCCGGTGTTGCATCGTCGGCGGCGGCCCCGCCGGCATGATGCTCGGCTATCTCCTGGGACGGGCCGGCATCGACGTCGTGGTGCTGGAAAAGCATGCGGACTTCTTCCGCGACTTTCGTGGCGACACCGTGCATCCCTCAACGCTAGAGGTCATGGACGAGCTCGGCCTGATCGACGGCTTCCTGAAGCTGCCGCATCAGCGGTTGCAGAAGATGGACGGCCTGTTTGGCGGCACGCCGGTGCGGCTCGCAGATCTCAGCAGGCTCCATACGAAATACCCCTTCATCGCCTTCATGCCGCAATGGGATTTCCTGAATTTCCTCCGCGAGGCGGGCCGGCGCTTTGCTTCGCTCAAGGTGATGATGAGCACGGAGGCCGTCGACCTGATCCGCCGCGGCGAAATGATCGCCGGCGTGCGGGCGAAGACGCCGGAAGGCCCGATCGACATCGAGGCCGATCTCACCATCGCCTGCGACGGCCGGCATTCCACGGTGCGCGAGCGTGCGGGCCTTGGCGTCGAGGAGATCGGTGCGCCGATGGACGTGTTGTGGTTCCGCGCCGGCCGCAAGCCCGATGAGACGGAAAATGTGTTCGCGCGCGTCGAGCCGGGCAAGATGATGGTCACCTTCGACCGCGGCGACTATTGGCAATGCGCCTACGTCATCGCAAAGGGACAATACGATGCGGTGAAGGCGCGGGGATTGCAGGCGCTGCTCGACGACGTCGTGCGCATGGCGCCGATCCTGAAGAGCGGGATTGCCGATGTGAGGAGCTTTGACGACATCAAGTTGCTCACCGTCGCGATCAACCGCCTGACGCGCTGGACGCGACCGGGCCTGCTCTGCATCGGGGATGCCGCGCATGCGATGTCGCCGGTCGGTGGCGTTGGCGTCAATCTCGCCGTGCAGGATGCGGTTGCGACCGCCAACCTGCTCGCCGACAAGCTTCAACTCGGTTGCCCGTCGGAGGATGAACTCGATGCCGTGCGCGGACGCCGCGAATTCCCGATGAAGGTGACGCAGCGAATGCAGGTGATTGTGCAGAACAACATCATCAGCGGCGCTTTGCAGCCGGGCGACCGGCCGCTGAAGGTGCCGCTGATCGTGCGCCTCATCACCGCGCTGCCCTGGCTGCAGGGCATTCTTGCGCGCCTGGTTGCGGTCGGCGTGCGCCCCGAGCACGTGCAGTCGAAGGCCGCGCCGGCATCGTAGCTCGAGAATCCGGTAGGGATAATTTCGCCTTAAATCGCGCACGGCGCGTTGCGTGCGTGCAACAGCGCAAACGAATTCAATGAGCGTTGGCGGCCAATCCCGCGTCTTAACTTTCTTGATTCGAATTTTAGTAAGGAGTGTCTGTGAGCGTGCGCCCATCAAGGGACATGGGGGTACTATGCGTAACAAGTTGATTGCTGCCTTCGCCTGCACGACAGCTCTGGTTTCGACCGGCGCTGCTTCCGCCGCCGACCTCGCCGCGCGGCCCTACACGAAGGCGCCTGCCTATATCGAGCCGCTGTTCAACTGGACCGGTTTCTACGTTGGCGGCCACATCGGTGGCGCCTGGACCAACGAGCAGTTCGTCAACAACGGCAACAGCCTCGGCTTCGGCGATCTGCTGCCGGGCCAAGGCTTTCGCCAGCGCGGCTCGGGCATCATGGGCGGCGCCCAGATCGGCTACAACTGGCAGGCCAACAACTTCGTGTTCGGCATGGAGGGAACGATCTCTGGCCTCAACAACAAGGGCACGGTCGTGAATACCGCCTTCGGCGCCCGTGACGACGTGTTCTCCTGGCGCGCCAACGTGCTCGCAACGGTCGTCGGCCGTGCCGGCTTTGCCGTCCAGAACAACCTGTTCTACATCAAGGGCGGCTATGCCGGCGTGAACAACCGTCTCAACGTCAGCGACACGGTCACACGCGGTTCGGGTGGTCAGACCCACTGGGCCAACGGCTGGACCGTCGGCGCCGGTTGGGAATACGGCATCACCCGCAACTGGATCGTTGGTCTCGAATACAATTACGCAGCCTTCGGCAGCCAGACCTATCAGCTCGGCGGCACAACGACGAACTACACCTTTGATGCCAAGCCGCGCGACATCCAGTGGGCCGTCGTGCGCGCCAGCTACAAGTTCGACGCGCCGGTCATCGCGCGCTACTGAGATTAGACAAGGGCGTCATAACAACCAGGGCCCCGGGGTAACTCCTCGGGGCTTTTCGTTGCGCCGACTCAGGTCATGGAGTGCTGGCCAGCAGCGACAGGCGTGCGGGAACCTGCTCGGAGTATGACCATTGACGCGCATATAGCACACGGCTCGCGCCGGGGCTCTTTATGTGCGCAGAGGTGGGCTTACGTCATCACCGAGTAGCCGCCATCGACGGGGATCGCAGTGCCCGTGATGAAGTTCGACGCGGGCGAGGCGAGGAACACGGCGATGCCGG
Organism: Bradyrhizobium sp. NAS80.1; assembly: GCF_001908205.1. Taxonomy (GTDB): domain Bacteria; phylum Pseudomonadota; class Alphaproteobacteria; order Rhizobiales; family Xanthobacteraceae; genus Bradyrhizobium. Next base: position 101,716 of record NZ_LGHL01000046.1, on the reverse strand, counting down.
CGAAGTCCTCGATGTCGCCCCAACGTCCTGCAGGTGTGCGCGCCAGCACGCGCTCGTGCAGTCCTGAAATCTGCTTCCGCGCACCGCGGGTGAGGTCGGTGTCGATCCAGCCCGGCAAGATGGCGTTGACCTGGATGTTGTCGGGCGCCCAGGCATTGGCGCAGGCGCGCGTGTACTGCACGATGCCGCCTTTGCTTGCCGCATAGGCCGCTGCGAAACTCGCGCCGAAGATCGACAGCATTGAGCCGATGTTGATCACCTTGCCGTTGCCGGACGCCTTCAGCGCCGGATAGGCAAGCTTCGAGCACATGAAGGCGCTGGTGAGGTTGGTGTCGATCACCTTGTTCCACTCGTCGAGCTCGAGCTCGTGCGGCGGCTTGCGGATGCTCATGCCGGCATTGTTGACGAGGACGTCGATGCGGCCGAGCTCCTTGACGACGCGGTCGATCATCGCCGCGACGGCCGCCGTGTCGGTCACGTCAGTGGTGACGGCAATCGCCTTCACGCCGCGCTTTCTGAGATCGGCCACGGCGTCGGCGGACTTGGTTTCGTTGCGTCCGACCACAGCGATGTCGGCGCCGGCTTCGGCAAGGCCACGGGCCATGCCGAGCCCGATGCCGCCATTGCCTCCCGTGACGATCGCGACCTTGCCGCGGAGATCGAACCGGCTGGATGTCATGCTTTGATTCCTTCGTTCTTCTATCGGTTGCTCTGCCAGATCAGGATCAGTCCGAAGCCGGCCATGGCTACGCCATAGCCGACCCATTGCAGCTGGTTGATCATGAAGCTCGATCGCGGCCAGGTGATCGTGCCCGTGCCCTGTCCGATCCAGAGCAGCCCGGCGGCGAGGGCAAACAGGCCTGCGATCAGCAGAAATCTGCGCATACATTCCTCCCCATTGGTCCGCTTCGGTCGTGGCCGACGACACGAACGACGCCGCCGCGAAAACTTGGGCGCACAGTAGCCGTAGCCGCGGTTCGGGTACAATGGCGGTACCGGCACAATGGCTCAGCCAGCGGGGGAGGCGGCATGCGCAGGGCAGGGCGATCGCAGATGCGATTGGCCAGGCAGGAAATGGAAGGTGCGTGTCAGTTGCCGCACGTCCCAAACGAAAAAGCCCCGGCGATGCCGGGGCTTTGACGTCTGAAGCCGAGCTCAGATTAGATCAGTACTTCGCGACGACCGGACCGGTCCAGTTGAAGCGGTAGACCAGCGAGGTCGAAATCGTCTGATTCCAGCTGTTGGCGCGGATGCCAAGGCCGATCGGCAGGTTGGTGCCGTTCTCCAGCTCGTTCTGGGTCTTGGCATTGTAGAACGCAGAGCGATATTCGGTCTTCATGAACCAGCCGGGCGACTGGATGCCGAAGATGTTCAGGTTGTTCTCGACGCCGCCGCCGATGAACCAGCCGTTGCGATTGAAACCGTTGAGGTGGACGCCAGCGTCAACACCGTTCAAGAACATCAAATTCGTGCTGCCGAAGTGGGCGCCGGAGTAACCGCCGTTGACGTAGGTGAGGACGTTCGGAGCGACCAGCCAGCCGAGGCGAACACCCGCGGCCCAGGAGTCTTCCAGCTTCTGCGTGCCGGTGATTTGGAGAAGAGGATCCTGCACCGTGGCGCGGATGCTGCCGAACTGACCGTCGGCGAACACACCGGCGACCCAGGTGCCGTTGAACTGCCAGTCGTAACCGAGACCGACGGTGCCGAACCAGCCCGAACCGCCCTGGCGTTGATCGATCGTCAGCGCCGTGCCGAGGGGGCCAACCACGTGCTGGTCGGAAGCCGAAACGCCGCCGCCACCACCGCCGAAGACGTAGAAGCCGGTCCAGTTGGCGACGGGCGGCGCAACCGGCGCCTTCACGTAGGGACGGGCCGCGAGGTCGGCCGCCGAGGCCGAACCGGTCATTGCCGCAACCGCGGTCAGAGCGAGCAAGATCTTCTTCATGTGAATGTCCCCAACTTTGGTCTGGCAGGCGCGAGCGCGGCTGAAGTTCGTTTAATCTGATGCTCGGACTATAGAGGTTTCCCATCGAAATGCTGTTGCCGGGCAAGCACAGTCGCCGGAAAACGCCCGCCGGGGAGGGGTTGCAGCGTTAACGAGCGAATCCGATAAAAGCACGTACATTCAGTTGCTTACCAGAATATCCGGATCCTGGATCTGGGGTAACTCTTCGTTAGCAGATCGGGCTTTTTCAGAAATGGAGGCGGCGGCGCCTCAACTTTAGGTCTGTGAGTCGAAGGCCGAGTCGCTGATTTGCGTGCTTGGATTCTGCCCTGGCGGGCCTCATTGGCTCTCGCAGCCGCCGAGCGCGATCGCGGCTGCCGGTGTGCCCGGACTCCGCGTGCCGTCGCTCAGGTGACATCGCCTTCGATGCCGGCGACCCATGACGTTGCGAATTGCGCGGCGTCAAACGCCGCGCCATTCCTCAGACGTCAAGCAGTTCCTCACTGGCGAACTCGGCCTTGTCCGAGATGAACGCGAAGCGCGCTTCGGCCTTGGTGCCCATCAGGCGCTCCACCGAATCCGCCGTGGTGTCGCGGTCGTCGGCGAGCAGCACCACCTTGAGCAGCGTCCGCTTGCTCGGATCCATGGTGGTTTCCTTGAGCTGCGCCGGCATCATCTCGCCGAGGCCTTTGAAGCGGTTCACCTCGACCTTCGCGTTGGCGTTGAACTCGCTTTTGATCAGCGCTTCCTTGTGTGCGTCGTCGCGGGCGTAGACCGATTTGGTGCCGTGGGTCAGCTTGTAGAGAGGCGGCACGGCGAGGAAGAGGTGGCCCTCGTCGATCAGCCGCGGCATCTGCCGGTAGAAGAAGGTGATCAGGAGCGACGCGATGTGAGCGCCGTCGACGTCGGCGTCGGTCATGATGATGATGCGCTGGTAGCGCAGATCCTCTTCGCGGTACTGCGCGAGTTGGCCGCAGCCGATCGCCTGCACCAGATCGGAGATCTGGGCGTTCGCCGTAAGCTTGTCCTTGCCGGCAGAGGCGACGTTGAGGATCTTGCCACGCAAGGGCAGCACGGCCTGGTTCTTGCGGTCGCGCGCCTGCTTGGCGCTGCCGCCGGCCGAGTCACCCTCGACGATGAAGAGCTCGGAGCCTTCGGTGCCGGCATCGGTGCAGTCAGCGAGCTTGCCGGGCAGGCGCAGCTTCTTGCCGGCGGTCTTGCGCGCCGTCTCCTTCTCCTGGCGACGGCGCAAGCGCTCCTCGGCACGATCGATCACGAAGTCGAGCAGCTTGTTGGCCTGGTTCGGATTGCCCGAGAGCCAATGGTCGAACGGATCCTTCATCGCCTGTTCGACGATGCGCTGGGCCTCGGCGGTGGCGAGGCGATCCTTGGTCTGGCCCTGGAATTCAGGCTCGCGCACGAACACGGAGAGCATTACGGCGGCGCCGACCATCACGTCTTCAGAGGTAATGGACGAGGCGCGCTTGCCCTGGCCGACGCGCTCGGCGTGATCTTTCAGGCCGCGCAGCAGCGCGCTGCGCAGGCCGGATTCGTGCGTGCCGCCATCGGGCGTCGGCACGGTGTTGGTGTAGGAGGAGAGGAAGCCGTCGGCGTCAGCGGTCCAGGCCACTGCCCATTCGCAGGCGCCATGCGCGCCGTTGCGTCCCGACTTGCCGGAGAAGATATCCGGATGGACCAGCGTGTCGGCGTGGATCGCGGCCGCGAGATAATCCTTGAGGCCGCCGGGGAAGTGGAACGTCGCTTCTGCCGGCACATCCTCGACGCCCTTGAGCAATTCGGGAGCGCAATTCCAGCGGATCTCGACGCCGCCGAACAGATAGGCCTTGGAGCGCGTCATCTTGAACAGGCGTTGCGGCTTGAACGCGGCCTTGGCGCCGAAGATGTCGGTATCAGGCTTGAAGCGCACGCGCGTACCGCGGCGGTTGTTGATCTTGCCGAGGTCCTCGAGCTTGCCCTTGGGATGGCCTCGCTCGAATGTCATGCGATAAAGTTTTTTGGCTGCGCGCGACCTCGACCTCGAGGAGCGAGGACAGTGCGTTCACGACGGAAATGCCGACGCCGTGCAGGCCGCCCGAGGTCTCGTAGACCTTGGAGTCGAACTTGCCGCCCGAATGCAGCGTGCACATGATGACTTCGAGCGCCGACTTTTTCGGGAACTTTGGATGGGGGTCGACCGGAATGCCGCGGCCGTTGTCGGTGACGGTGAGGAAGCCGTCCGCGCTCAACTCGACTCCGATGAAGGTCGCGTGCCCCGCCAGCGCCTCGTCCATCGAGTTGTCGATGACTTCGGCGAAGAGGTGATGCAGCGCCTTTTCGTCGGTGCCGCCGATATACATGCCCGGCCGGCGCCGTACCGGCTCCAGGCCCTCAAGCACCTCGATGTCGGCCGCGGTGTAGTCGGCTTCCCCGCCGCTTGCGCGCGTCGCCGCCTTGGCAGCGCCCCGGGGCTTTGGCTCATCACTGCCGAAAAAATCGTCTTTTGCTTTGGGTTTCAACTGCTTGGACATGAATTTTGATGTGTGTTGAGGGCCGCGCAGGCGGCGAATCGGTTGGGCTGACTATGCCACGGCTGGCCCGGAAAGGTCACCACAGGGCTGGCCGGGCGGTGTGGTTGGGAGCCAATCCCGGCGATTTTACGCCGCAGGCACACCAATTCCCGGCAATTTGACGTTCCGGGCCGGTTTGGGCCGGGCTTTGTGACTTGATGTCACACAAGTCCTTGGCTTACCAGTCTTTTTATCTGACGGGACCGTGACGGGGCGGGAGGGCGATCTGGAATGGAGCAGTTTGCGCACGCGCTGGCCGACTTCGTGCGCCTTCATGAGGCTTGGGCGGCTCCCATCGTGTTCGTGCTGGCCTTCGGGGAGTCGCTCGCGTTCATCTCGCTGCTGATCCCAGCCTGGGGCGCGCTGGTGGCGATCGGCGCGCTGATCGGCGTCAGCGGCATCAGCTTCTATCCAGTCTGGATTGCGGGTGGCTTCGGCGCAGCGCTGGGCGACTGGGTCTCCTACTGGTTCGGCTACCGCTACAAGGAGCAGGTCGCCCAGATCTGGCCACTCTCCCGCTATCCGGAAATCCTGCCCAAGGGCGAGGCCTTCGTGCGAAGCTGGGGCGTGCCCAGCATCTTCATCGGCCGCTTCTTCGGCCCGTTGCGCGCATCAGTGCCGCTCGCCGCCGGCATTTTCGAGATGCCCTATTGGAGTTTCCAGGCCGCGAATTTTGTCTCGGCGCTGGTCTGGTCGGCTGTGCTGCTGCTGTTCGGCGACGTGATCGGCAGGATCGTGGAGTGGATCTGGCGCCTGATATGACGCCTGAACCTTGACGGGAACCGCGCCTGGCCTTATAGCCGCGCGCCATGATCAACGCCGCGACCATCCTGTTCGCCCGTCGCCGCCGCCGCAGTTTTGCGGTTTGGGCGGTCGATCGCGTTTGAGATCATCGTCTTTGCCGCTGGATCCGATCCGCGGCATTCTCTCTCCTGTCAGCGCGATCTGATCCGGCGGCCCCCCAAGGAGGCCCAGCAGGAGACCACGATGTACACGCCACCCTTTTTCAAGCAGGACCGCGCCGCGAGCCTGAGATTCGCAGGCGAGCGCGGCTTCGGCACGATGTGCGCCTTTGACGGCCAAAAGCCGCTCGCTTCGCCGCTGCCGTTCAACCTGACCTATGCCGCCGACGGCACGCCGCAGGCCGCCTTTCATGTCGCCCGTCGCAATCCGCTGGTAAAGCTTGCGGACGGAACTGCGTCCTGGCTGCTCGCGGTCAACGGCCCCGATGCTTATGTATCGCCCGACTGGTACATCTCACCGGATCAGGTGCCGACCTGGCTCTACCAGTCGGTGCATCTGAGCGGGCCGGTGCGGCTCCTGTCGGACGCCGAACTGGCGGTGCAACTCGACACGCTCAGCGACAAGTTCGAGAGCTGGCTGTTGCCGAAGACGCCGTGGACGGCGGCGAAGATGACGGCGGGCCGGTTTGAAGCGCTGAAGAAGGCGATCGTGGGTCTGGTGATGACGGTTGAAGAGGTCGAGGGCAGCTTCAAGTTCAACCAGCACAAGTCGGACGCCGACTACGCAGCAATCGCGGATGCACTTGACAGAGGCGATGCTGACGCCAGGAAAATCTCACATTTGATGCGGCAGGCCAGGCCGCAAATCTTTGCAGACGACACGAACAAGCTCGAAAGGAGCGTGCCATGAGCCTTTCTGAAACCAGTCTCGCTGACACCACGAAAGCCCCGACCACCGGCGCGGCAAACAGGCCGGCCACCGTCTTCGTTGACGGCGGCTCCGGCACCACCGGGCTCGGCATCAACGAGCGGCTGAAGCTCCAGGGCGATGTCGTCGTGAAGACGATTGCCGACGACAAGCGCAAGGACCCCGCGGCCAAGAAGGCTCTCATGGAGGAGGTGGACCTCGTCATCCTCTGCCTGCCCGACGATGCCGCAAAGGAAACGGTCGCGCTGGTCGACAGCATGGGCGCCTCGGCGCCGAAGGTGCTGGACGCCTCGACCGCCTACCGGGTCGCGCCGGACTGGGCCTATGGCTTTCCGGAACTGACGCCGGACCAGGCCGCCAGGATCAAGGCCGCGAAGAAGGTCTCCAATCCGGGCTGCTATCCGACCGGTGCGATCGCGCTGCTGCGGCCGATCGTCGATGCCGGCCTGTTGCCGCAGGAATATCCCGTCACTGTCAACGCGGTGAGCGGCTATTCCGGCGGCGGCAAGTCGATGATCGCGAGCTTTGAAGACGGCAGCGCGCCGTCCTTCGAGCTCTACGGCCTCGGCTTCGAGCACAAGCACCTGCCGGAGATGCAGCTCTATTCGAACCTGACGCGGCGGCCGATCTTCATTCCCTCGGTCGGCAATTACCGGCAAGGCATGCTGGTCTCGGTGCCGCTCCAGCTCGACACGCTGGCGGGCAAGCCTAGTGGCGCCGACCTGCAGGCTGCGCTCGCAAAGCGTTACGCCGGCTCGAAATACGTCTCGGTGATGCCGCTTCAGAACGAAGCGTCGAAGGCCGGTCGGCTAGAGCCGGAAGCGCTCAACGAGACGAACATGCTCGAGCTCTACGTCTTCGCCAGCGACAAGTATCACCAGGCGGTGCTGGTCGCCCGGCTCGACAATCTCGGCAAGGGTGCTTCGGGTGCCGCCGTGCAGAACATGCGGCTGATGCTGGGCCTCGCAGACGAGTGAGGGCCCTGTGCCCCGGACGCAGCGCAACGTGAAACGATGCGCTGCAGAGCCGGGGCCCATGCCCCACAGCTCACAGCGGCTTTCTGGGTGCCGGCTCTGCGCAGCAACGCCGTAAGCGCGTTTACGCGCGTCTTTGACGCGCTATGGCGTTGCAGCGCGTCCGGGACACGAGAGAAGCTTGTTGAAGGTTTCCCAAAGCGAGTGACGCCATGGACGAGGAGACGCTGCAGTTCTACCGCGGCAACGCCGAAGCCTATGCCCGGCGCGAGATCACCTCGCGCCGGGCTCGGCTGACAGCCTTTCTGGCCTGGCTAGCGCCGGGCGCTTCCATCCTCGAACTCGGATGCGGTGCCGGCGGCGACACCGCTGAAATGCTGGCGCGCGGCTTTGCTGTTCGCGCGACAGATGGATCGCCGGAAATGGCCGATGTCGCGTCGCGCCGCCTCGGACGTCGCGTCGAAACGCTGTTGTTTGAGGACCTCGACAAGATCGAGGCCTACGACGCAGTCTGGGCCAATGCCTGCCTTCTTCACGTGCCCAGGCCTGAGCTGGCGAATGTTCTTGCGCGGATCTGGCGTGCCTTGAAGCCGGCCGGTCATTTCTACGCCAGCTACAAGGCCGGCGAGGTTGCCGGTCGCGACACCCTGAACCGCTATTACAACTATCCTTCTCCGGACTGGCTCCGGGCAACCTACGCTGAAGCGGGCGGCTGGAATGGGTTGTCGATCGAAACCGGCGACGTCATCGGGTTCGACGACAAGAAGGCATCGATGTTGTTTGTCGTCGCCCAGAAGAACGGCTGACGCCACCCTCGCAGCATTCCGAGGTCGACCGCGCCGAGCCGATCCCCCGAATTATGCTGTGAGCTTAATTATGCTGTGAGCTTAGAGCGCCCCGGTGCGCTCAGAACACCTTGAAGATCGCGAGCGCCAGCACGGCCTGCGCGAGGAAGCCGACGGTGAAGGCGAGGGTCCGGAACACGGGAAGCCCCAGCGTGTAGACGAGCAGATGGGCGACTCGGGCCCAGAAATAGACGGCGCAGGCAAGCACGGTCCATTTCGTGGAATAGTCGATCGCGTTCAGGATCAGGACCAGCGGCGCGAAGATCACGAGGTTCTCGACCGCGTTGTCATGCGCGAACATCAGCCTGTTCGCCCACTCGGCGTGCGGCTTGTCGCCGCGCGTGGGATTGGCCATGGCGCCGCTGAAACCGCGAACCTGGGCGCGGTTGATGATGTAGGGGATCCAGAGGATGCCGGTCAGGATCACCGTCAGTGTCAGCCAGAACAATTCGCGCGTCATGGTCCGGTCCTCTCTGTCGTCGCTGTGCCGGGAGCGAGCTTATACAAGCGCGAAAGATTCCGCTATGCGCGAACCCTGACATAGCTGCCGGGCGCGTCCTCGATCGGGGGGAGCGCGTCATTGCCGACCGCGCGCGCCGGGACTTCCTCCGGATCGAGGCCGCCCAGCCATTCGCGCCAGTCCGGCCACCACGAACCCTTGTGCTCCACCGCACCCTTCATCCACTCGGCGATGTTGACGTCCTTGACGTTGTCGTTGGTCCAGTACTGGTACTTGTTCAAGGCGGGCGGATTGACCACGCCGGCGATGTGGCCAGAGCCCGATAGCACATACTTCACAGGCCCACCGAAGAACTGCGAACCGTACAGCACCGATTCCGCCGGCGCGATGTGGTCCTCTCGGGTGGCGAGATTGTAGACGGGCACCTTGACCTTGGAGAGATCCAGCAGCGTGTTGTCGAGCACCATCGTGCCCGTGGACAACCGGTTCTCCAGATAGCAGTTGCGCAAGTAATAGGAATGGTTCGACGCCGTCATGCGCGTCGCATCCGAATTCCAGTGCAGCAGGTCGAAAGCGCTCGGCTGCTGGCCCTTCAAATAGTTGCTGACGACGTAGGACCAGATCAGGTCGTTGGAGCGCAGCATGTTGAACGCCATCGCCATCTTCGAGCCTTCGAGCACGCCGGCCGCCTTCATATCCTGCTCGAGCGCGGCGATCTGCTCTTCGTCGACGAACACGAGGAGATCACCGGCATGGGTGAAATCGACCTGTGCCGCGAAGAATGTGGCGGACGACACGCGCTGGCGGCGCTTCTCGGCGAGCCAGGCCAGCGTGGTCGCGAGCATCGTGCCGCCGACGCAATAGCCGGCGGTGTGCACCTTCATCTCGCCGGTGACCTTCTCGATCACGTCCATCGCCTTGAGCGGGCCTTCCTTCATGTAGTCTTCCCAGCTCTTGTTGCCGAGCCGCTTGTCGGGATTGACCCATGAGATCACGAACACGGTGATGCCCTGGTCGACGCACCACTTGATGTAGGATTTCTCCGGCTTGAGATCGAGGATGTAGAACTTGTTGATCCAGGGCGGCACGATCAGGAGCGGAGTGCGCAGCACCTTCTCCGTGGTCGGCGAATACTGGATGAGCTGCATCATCTCGTTCTGGTAGATCACCTTTCCCGGCGTCGTCGCCATGTTGACGCCGACGACGAGATTGTCCGGGTTGGACTGGCGGATCTTCAGCATGCCTTTGCCGGCCGCGATGTCCTCGGCCAGCATCTTCAGGCCGCGCGCGAGATTCTCGCCGCTGCTCGCCACCGTCTCACGCAGCACTTCCGGATTGGTCAGCACGAAGTTCGAGGGCGACAGCGCGTTGGTGACCTGCTGGACGTAGAATTCCGCCTTGCGTCGGGTGTGCGGATCGAGGCCCTCGGCGTCGCGCACCAGCTCCTGCGCCCATTTCGTCGTGAGCAGATAGAGCTGCATCACGAAATCGAAGAACTGGTTCGACTTCCATTCCGGGTCGGCAAAGCGCTTGTCGCGCGGCGAGGGCGTGATCGCGGGCGCGGCGTCCTGGCCGGTCATGCGGCGCACCGCCGAGCCCCAGAGGTCGAGATAATCCTTGGCGAGCCTGGTCTGAAGGTCTGACGAGCGCGAACTGTCCGACAGCCAGTATTCGGCGACCGACGTGAACGTCTTCACGACCTCGGCAAGCTCGGCCGGCGGGCGGTCCTGCACCTCGCCGCTCTCGCGCGGCTTGAGGTAGGCGGCAAGCGCCTTGCCGCCGCTTTCCATCGCCTGCGCAACATTCATCGCGAAGGCTTCCGCATCGAACTTCGTCTCGGATTTGGGCTTGTCGGTCGTGGCGGTACTCATGAGCAGAACAGTAACGATTCATTCCGTATTCGTCACCGCGAAGCTTGCATGTTTGACGTTAAACACTCTCGAAGATGTGTTGCACTGCGATAAGTTTTCTTGGTTCCGTCATAATCAAGCCGCACCGCGCGGGTTGGTAGGCCTTGGATGTTTACTCGCTCGCACCACTTAGGGCGGCAGTGGTTTGAGCTTGGGCGTGCTGTTGGGTTAACTTCCCGCAGCCGTGCGTTGGGACGAGTAGGGGAATTCCCAAGTGTTGGCGTTGAGGGACCTGCAAAAGTCGCTCCTGATCTGCGGCGCGGCGTTCGCGCTGGCTGGCTGTTCGAGTCAGCTGGCCGACTACACGCCCGCCGACGCGCAGGCCCATCCTAGGGAGCCCGGTGCCTACCTTCCGGTGCACGATCTGCCTCCGGATCGGGATCAGGCGATCATCCCACCGGATCAGCGTGCCAAGATTGAAGCGGAGCTCGCAGCTGCGCGCGACCGCCAGTCCGTCGCCGCAAAGGACGCCAAGTAACGGCGCTCGCGAGCGGTGCAACGTAATCGCTGGCGCCCCCGCCATGCCGTGCTAAAAGACCTCAGTTCAGCCGAGAGTCAGGGCGAACGACTTCAGCTCCCACCGTCGAATATTGCTCTAAGTCTTTGATTTTGAGTGATTTTCTCGGTGATGGTGAGTGCCTTTCCGAACGGCCGTCGTGGCCTGTCGATTCTGTCCTGACCGGTTGCCGGAGCCCAGAGAGCCATGGAAGAATTTTACCGCATCCGCCGCCTTCCGCCTTACGTGTTCGAACAGGTCAACCGGGCCAAGGCGGCCGCGCGGAATGCCGGCGCCGACATTATCGATCTCGGCATGGGCAATCCCGACCTGCCGGCACCGCCGCATGTGCTGGAGAAGCTGAAGGAGACGCTCGGCAAGCCGCGCACCGACCGCTATTCGGCTTCCCGCGGCATTCCCGGGCTGCGCAGGGCCCAGGCCGGCTACTATGACCGCCGCTTCGGCGTGAAGCTGAACCCCGACACTCAAGTCGTGGCGACGCTCGGCTCGAAGGAGGGCTTTGCCAACGTGGCGCAGGCGATCACCGCGCCGGGCGATGTCATCCTCTGTCCGAACCCGAGCTATCCCATTCACGCCTTCGGGTTTTTGATGGCGGGCGGCGTGATCCGCTCGGTGCCGTCCGAGCCGACGCCGCAGTTCTTCGAGGCGGTGGAGCGGGCGATCGTGCATTCGATCCCGAAGCCGCTGGCGCTCGTCGTCTGCTATCCTTCGAACCCGACCGCCTATGTCGCGAGTCTCGACTTCTACAAGGACCTCGTGGCGTTCGCGAAAAAGCACGAGATCCTGATCCTGTCCGACCTCGCTTACGCCGAGGTCTATTTCGACGAGAACAACCCGCCGCCGTCGGTGCTCCAGGTGCCTGGCGCGATGGATGTCACCGTCGAATTCACCTCGATGTCGAAGACCTATTCGATGGCCGGCTGGCGCATGGGCTTTGCGGTTGGCAATGAGCGCGTGATCGCGGCGCTCGCCCGCGTCAAATCCTACCTCGACTACGGCGCCTTCACGCCGGTGCAAGTCGCCGCGACCGCGGCGCTGAACGGCCCCGATGACTGCATCAAGGAGATGCGCGACACCTATCGCAAGCGCCGCGATGCGCTTGTGGAGTCGTTCGGCCGCGCCGGCTGGGAGATCCCGCCGCCGGAAGCCTCGATGTTCGCCTGGGTGCCGTTGCCGGAGGCCTTCCGCAGCATCGGCAGCATGGAGTTCGCCACCCTGATGGTGGAGAAATCCGGCGTTGCGGTCTCGCCCGGCGTCGGCTTCGGCGAGCATGGTGAAGGATATGTCCGTATCGCCATGGTGGAAAACGAGCAACGGATCAGGCAGGCCGCGCGCGGCGTGCGCCGCTTCCTTGAAAGCGGCATCGAAACGTTGCACAACGTCGTTCCACTCGCCACCCGGCGCTAATTCTCTCCGACAGGTTTTCTGAAGCATCATGGTCGCACCCCTGAAAGTGGGCATAGCGGGGCTCGGCACCGTGGGCGCCGAAGTTGTCCGTTTGATCGAAACCCAGGCGCGCGTGCTCGCGGGCCGCAGCGGTCGCGGCATCCGCGTCGTCGCCGTCACGGCGCGCTCGAAGGCAAAGAAGCGCGGCGTTGACCTGCGCGGCGTCGAATGGGCGAAGGATCCGGTGGCGCTCGCCACGCATCCCGAGGTCGATTGCTTCGTCGAACTGATGGGGGGCGCCGGCGATCCCGCGCTGTCGGCGGTCGAGGCCGCGCTGAATGCCGGCAAGTCCGTCGTCACCGCCAACAAGGCGCTGCTCGCAAAGCACGGCATCAAGCTGGCGAAAGCCGCCGAAAAGCACGGCGGCGCGCTGAATTTCGAGGCAGCGGTCGGCGCCGCGATCCCCGTCATCAAAACGTTACGCGAGGGTCTCGCCGGAACCGGCATCGACCGCGTCTACGGCATCCTGAACGGCACCTGCAATTACATCCTGACCCGGATGGAACAGGAGGGCCTGTCCTTCGCCGAATGCCTCAAGGACGCGCAGCGGCTCGGCTATGCCGAGGCCAACCCGTCCTTCGACGTCGACGGCCATGATACCGCACAGAAGCTCGCAATTCTCGCCAGCCTCGCTTTCGGCACGAAAGTTGCTCAAAGCGCGGTGTATGTCGAAGGTATCTCGTCCATCGCGCCGGAGGACTTACGCGCCGCCGCCGATCTCGGTTATCGCGTCAAGCTGCTTGGCGTTGCGGTTCGCACCGCCAAGGGCATCGAGCAGCGCGTGCATCCGACCATGGTTCCAAAATCCTCCTCGATCGCGCAGGTGATGGGTGTCACCAATGCAGTCACGATCGATGGCGATGGAATTCCGCCGATCACGCTGGTCGGGCCCGGCGCCGGCGGGGCGGCGACCGCATCCGCCGTCGTCGCCGACATTGCCGACGTTGCGCGCGGCATCCGCGCCAATCCGTTCGGCCGGCCGATTTCGCAGCTCCACGACACTAAGAAGGCGCCGATGGAGCGGCATGAAGGCGGTTACTACATCCGCCTTTTGGCGCGCGATTTTCCGGGCACAGCGGCCGCGATCGCGACCCGGCTCGCGGAGCAGAAGATCTCGATCGAGTCGATCGTGCAGCGTCATCCAAATGGAGGCACTGCGCCGGCGACCGGCAAGGCGGTCCCTGTGCCCGTCATCCTGATCACCTATGCCACGCATGAGGACGCCGTGCGCCGCGCACTCGCCGCCGTGCAGCGCGACAAGGTGATCAGCGGACGGCCGCAGGTGATCCGGATCGAGAAGAACTGACGCGGTTTGAACGAACCGCGGGCGTTGTGAGTTGATGCGGACGGAGCTGTCCGTCCCGAACTGTTTTAAAGGAGTGAGCCGATGTCGACCCATATTTCAGTCCCGCCGCACGCGTTGCTCGAGCGCATCCTCACGCTGGAGATTGTGCGGGTGACGGAGAGGGCGGCGGTGTCGTCGGCGCGGCTGCGCGGGCACGGCAACGAGAAAGCGGCCGACCAGGCCGCCGTCGACGCCATGCGGCGCGAGCTCAACAAGCTGCCGATCCAGGGCACCATCGTGATCGGTGAGGGCGAGCGCGACGAGGCGCCGATGCTCTATATCGGCGAGCAGGTCGGCCTGAAGGCGGGGCCGGAAGTCGATATCGCGGTCGACCCGCTCGAAGGCACCACGCTGTGCGCCAAGAACATGCCGGGCTCGATCGCCACGATGGCGATGGCCGACGGCGGCACGCTCTTGCACGCCCCGGACGTCTACATGCAGAAGCTTGCGATCGGCCCGGGTTACGACAAGGGCGTCGTCGATCTTGACGCGTCGCCAGCCGACAACGTCCGCCGCCTCGCCAAGGCCAAGGGTGTCAAGCCGGACGGCATCACTGTTCTCGTGCTCGACCGTCCGCGCCACGCCGACATCATCTCGAGCGTGCGTTCGACCGGTGCCGCAGTGCGCCTGATCACCGACGGCGACGTCGCGGGCGTAATCCATTGCGCCGATCCTGATAATACCGGCGTCGACATGTATCTCGGCACCGGCGGCGCGCCGGAAGGCGTGCTTGCGGCCGTGGCGCTGCGCTGCATCGGCGGCCAGATGCAGTGCCGCCTCATTCTCGATTCCGACGAGAAGCGCGAGCGTGCCGCCAAGATGGGCGTCAACGATCCCAAGATGATCTACGGCATCGAGGACATGGCGCGCGGTGACTGCCTGTTCGCCGCCACCGGCGTCACCACGGGTTCGCTGCTCTCGGGTGTGAAGTTCCGCAAGGACGGCGTGATCGAGACCGAGACGGTGGTGATGCGCTCTGTCACCGGCACCGTGCGCTACATCAAGGCCGAGCACCGTGAGCTGGCGAAGTTCCACCTCGACTAAAGCGCTCCGTCATTCCGGGGCTCGCGAAGCGAGAGCCCGGAATCCATAACCACGATCGGGAGTATGGATTCCGGGCCTGCGCCTCACGGCGTATCCCGGAATGACCAAGAAAAGCAGCATAGGGGGGAAGCGCACATGTCCGATCTCACCACCGTCAAAGCCCTGGTGTTCGACGTGTTCGGCACGGTCGTCGACTGGCGCACCAGCCTGATCACCGACTTCATGTGGTGGAGCAGGGGCCGCGGTATCAGTGCCGACTGGACCGCCCTGGTCGATGGCTGGCGTGGCATGTACGTCGCCTCGATGGACGACGTGCGCAAGCATCCCGAGCGCGGCTATGTCATGCTCGACGATCTGCACCGCCGTTCGCTGGAAAAGCTGGTCGAGAAGTTTGCGATCAAGGGCCTGACCGAAGCCGACCTCGATTACCTCACCAAGGGCTGGCACCGCCTGAATCCCTGGCCCGACAGCGTCGCCGGCCTGACGCGGCTGAAATCCAAATTCGTGATCTCGCCGCTGTCGAACGGCAACGTCGCGCTGCTCACCAACATGGCGAAGTTTGCGGGTCTCCCCTGGGACCTCGTGATGTCGGCCGAGCTGTTCGAGCACTACAAGCCCGATCCCGAGACCTACCTCGGCGCCGCGCGCCTGCTCGGCCTCAAGCCGGAGCAGGTGATGATGGTCGCTGCCCACAATGGTGACCTCGCAGCCGCGCAAAAGAACGGGCTGAGGACCGCGTTCGTCGCAAGGCCGACCGAATACGGACCGCATCAGAAGGTCGATTTCGAGGCCACCGGCAACTGGGACATCGTCGCGAAGGATTTTGGCGGGATCGCCGACAAGCTCGGCTGCTCGTAGTCAGATCATCGCGGCGTTTGCGCGCCGCCTCCGCGCTGGTCCCTGGCCGCCTGCCAGACGGCAGTGAGCAACGCAGGAACAATGCGGTGCGCGGGGCATCGATTCCAGGTGCTGGCAAAGAACCCGAAGCCCGGATCGGCGGGGCGTTGCCGGCGGGCACGCTCCAGCATCATCACCACCAGCGTCCGTGAACGGAGCCGGATTGTGCCGATACGGCCTTCATCCTGCGCCTCGCGGACCACGCGCGCCGGCGCGCGCAACGTTTGCGCCGACGCAACCTCTGGCTCGATCGTCGCCAGATTTCCGCTGTCGCGCGCCATCCTGCGCATCAAGTCGATAGACCGTACGATATTGTCCATTGCGAGCGCGGTTGCGTGCGCGCAAGCCATGTTGCGGCGCGACAACTTCTCGATCCGATCGAGCGCGGCCTCCAGCGCGCCGCTTCGCCTGATCCAGGCGGCTCGCAGTGGTCCGGCCGACAACCAGGCCTGCAACGTGCGCGCAGCTCTGTAAGAGTCTTCGGTTGCGGCATAGTCGGGAAAGAAGAGGCGGCCCACGGCCTGCTGGACGATGATGCCCATGTTGCGATCTGTGGGGGCGCCGGCGACGTAGCCGCCGAGCTCCGTAATCTCAGGCGCAATCCGCTGCAACAACGGCTCGACGTCCGAAAGCGCGGCCTCGAGCGCCGCCTGATGCGTCGCGCGTGACAGGTCGCGGCGGTCGCGGAACGCCGGCCAGATGTCTCCATCCGGGTTGCGGAACACCGCGAGCTTTCCAGCGATCGAGCTGTTCACGAGGCCGCCGCGGCCGGACAGCGGACGCGTAACCATGCTTGCATCGTTGATGCTGAGCACCTCGTTCGGCTGCCAGACGAGGATGAGACGTACGAGGCCCGGAATGGTTATGGTGAAGGCCACGGCTCAGCCTCGAAGAACGTTCCAGGGGGCAAAGCTGTTGTCGACGCCCTCGAGCGCCGGGCCCAGTTGCGGCACGTGCCGCAACAGCACCGATTTCATGCCGTTGTTGCGGATCCAGTCCAGGCCGAAGTCGGTGTAGACCTCCGCCCGGTAGTCGTCTGTGAAGAAGCGGTCGCTCTTGAGACGCCGCGATGCCATCAGGATGAAGATACGGAAGGCGGTATCGCTGAAGCCGAAGCCCTTCGGCAGGTCCTCCGCCAACAGCCCGACCAGCAGATCAACACGGTCGACGTTGTTCTTGTAGATCGTGCGCATCTTCTCGGCCGCACCGGGGATACTGGTGATTTCCTCGAATGTCTCGACGCGCTTCTTCCCGACCAGCTCGCGGAAGCGATTGTAGCGTGGCACGCCGCGCTCGCGGTCGCGCATGATATCGATCGCGGCCATGTCGAGCAGCGGCTGGCCGTCCTTTCTGAACTGGCGAAGGAAGTTTGGAAAATTGTGGAGGCGAATGGCGCCGGGATGAGCGGTGCCGAAGGAGTACAGCAGGTTGACGAAGCCGTGTGCCTGCATGAACGTGCGGGATGCGGCTCCCTGCATGTTGACCAACTCGCAGCGCTCGATTTTTGCTGTGTCGAGCTGTCGCACATCCATCTCGTCCGGGACGAGCGGATGCAAACGGTAGACTGCGGTGAACTCCTCGGTGAGGGAATAGGGAGCGCTGTGCTGTTCCGTGGGCGAGCCAATGATGCCATAGGCCGCCTCGCTGTCTTTGCCGAGCACCGCGCGAGCCACCCGCGACGGTATCCCCGGCCAATCGGGTATCCCCGACCAATTGGCGTGCATGCCAAAGTCCAAGGCCGGATGGGCGAGAATGCCCGGGGTCCATTCGACGGTATGGATCTTGGCGATCAGGGCCGCATTAATCAGGCGCGCGCGCTGGAACAGCTCTTCGTCATCCCAGGCCGGATAGCGCGCCTTCAGGGCATCGCAGATGACGTTGTGCTCACGTACGAAGAGATTGTGCAGCAGGCTCAGCCCGATCCACCAATTGTCGTTGAAGCCGGTGAGATCAGCGCCCCGGTGCTCTGGATCGGCTGGAATCATCCCGTCGTCGCCGACTCTGATCTTCCCATCCACCATGGAGCGGAGCTGCATCTGCCTTGCGCGACTGCTGCCGTAGATCTGGCCGGCGTCCCACCAATGTGAGTTGAAGTTGCGAAATGTCGGGGTCGCACCGAGCCACGGGTCACGCGTTGTCTCGTCGCGAACTGTACGACGGATTTGCATGCAGCCGTTGACTTGATCGGGCCAAGGATGCCCCTCCGGCAGCGGGATCTTGAACTCGTTTCCCGGCTCGGGAATCCCATGGCTGAACCAGTTGTGCGTTTCGAACTGGATCCACGCAGCCGCCAACAGGTTGAGGGTGGTTGCGGGAATAAACTTCTCGCGCGCCAGCAATGCCTCCGAGATCAGGCGCGGGCTTGGCTCGAGCAGATCGTCTTCGCTGTCCGGCACGCATTCCGGCAGGGGAAAGTTGCGCCCGAACCGGGATCCCGCCATGCCCATGTGCGGATGATCAAGGCTGTTGAACGAGCCGTCGGCGGAACGCCACCGTTCATTGCCGGCGCTCCAGTCCGCCGATTTCTCGATGCCGTAACCGGTATGGTAGAGGTTGTATTCTCGGAGCCGATTGCGGAAGACCGAAAGATTGATTGCCCCAAGCAGGGTCGGCAGGCGATCCCACCTTACAAAGAAGTTGATGATCCGATAGACAACATTGAGGATTTCGTCGAGCACGCGACGATGGAAGATAAAGCCATCGTTCTCACGCGACATGTGCACTCCGAGAAGTAATTCGTCTGAAAAACAATTCGGGCGGCAACCAGTAAATGTAATCTGATAGCACTAAACCGCCTGTTTGCCAACGCATCTTGCGGGCGCGCCAGTCTCGATGACTGATCCGTTGCTGCAACCGTGGGTTGGCGCTAGTTTGAGCAGCGTCATCGTCGGGGCGGACCGGAGAGAGTGCCTTGAAACGCCTTGCCACGGTAGCCTTAGCCACCAGCTGAAGCGTGGGGCGCGGCGTCCTCTCGTCCTCGGGACATCCGTGCGATCTCGCAAACTGCAGCTACCGCGGCGTCAGGGCCGGTCAATTTGCCCTGTCGGTTAAGCGGATGCTCGGATAGGATGTAGTAAAGCCCGGAGGTACAATAGCCCTGGGGTGCAATAGGAGATACAGCGGAATTCGTGAGAGCGGGGTCAAGCTGTGCGGCAGCGAGCTTCAACCTCATGAGAACCACGCCGACATCGACGTCGGCCAGACTGGAAAAGCCATCTTAGTTGCGTGTTTCGCCGTCAATAAGGGGGTGACGCAGATGGATAACATGGTTCGGAATTACGATGGCGGGATCACGAGCTCTCCCGCGCGACTTGTGTCTCCGAGTACCGTTCCCGAGATTCAGTCGATCCTGACGGATGCCGTCCAATACCCTGGTCCTGTCAGGGCGAAGGGCAGCTTTCACTCCCTGACACCCTGCGTATCCTCGGACGGGACCATCATCGACATGTCCCGCATGAACCGGATCCTCAAGATCGATCCGCACGACATGACGTTCACCGCGGAGGCGGGGCTTCAATTTATAGCCGCATCGCGGGTGCTGAAGGCGCTGAACCTCCAGTTTATGACCAACATCGAGATCGGAAACATGACTCTCGGTGCCGCGGCCTGCTGCCATACCAAGGATGGCCTGGATGGTGGCGAGTTCGGGCAGGTCGGTTCGTACATCACAGCGATGAAATGGGTGACGCCCAGCGGCCAGCTCGCGGAGGCGTCGGAGGCTAATAACCCCGCTCTCATGTATCTCATGCGTTCGAGTTATGGCCTGTGCGGGATCATTTACGAGGTGACGTTCCGCATCAAGCCGCTGGAGGTGATTCATTTCAAATATCTGCCGCGCCGGATCGGAGAGCTGACCGAGAAGGAAGTGGATGAGATCATCGATGCATCACGTGGCTTGATTTGCTGGACGGTCGGTCGAAAGGCTCACTTCCAGACGCGGCACCCTGCTGACCGGGTCGGACCGTTTGGATCGCTATTCGCCGCAAGTCGGCGCAAGCTTTGGAATTTTGGCGAAGCCCGCGTCGGCAGGTTCATTGACAGCAGCATCCCGACCAAGCCCCTCAGGGATGCATCACTCGATACCTGGTTCGTCGGCAACAGGCTGCTGATGTCGTATTTGCACCTGGTTGGCGGAGCGACATTGTACAATCCGGACAAGACGATCGATTATAGCGAGACGCGGCCCTCAGCGAGATATGCCTTCACATTCTGGGCATTTCCACGCGCTGCGTGGCTGAAGGCGCTGCGTGACTACGTCGACTTCAGCGAAAAGTATTTTAGGGATCATGACTTCCGCTGCAACATGGCGCTTGGCTCATACTTCATTCGGAAGGACGAGCATTCCTTGCTGTCCTACTCGCATGACGGAGACGTTTTTTTCGGTCGACCCCATTCACGCCTATACGGACAGACCAGCGTGGGATGGGTTCTTGAAGGAGTTCAACGAATTCGCGAGCAAGAGGGGCGGCATTCCCTTGCTGAACCAGAGTCCGTTCATCACGAGGGACCATGTCCAGGCGGCGTACGGGACGAGATGGATCGATTTCTCGGCTCAAGTTAGACAGGCAGATCCGCAGGGGCGGATGCTGAATCCGTTCTTTGCCGATCTGCTGAGCCCGTAAGGACTGGTCTGAAGCGTGGAGCGAGGAGTGGCATGCCGGCATAACTGCGTCCGGCATAATTGAGACAGCGGGACTGACGCAATTACTCGCGTAACGCGACGTGGACTTCTTTCAAGGGAATGGCCAATCTCCGTCACGCTCGGGAAAAAGGCAGCGGAGCCAAGTAGAACCGCCAAGTCGAATTGCTAAGTCGAATTTCTAAGTCGAATTGCCAAGTCAAATTGCGAAGTCGAACCGCGGAATTTGAGTGATGGACGCGCCTCACGACAGAGCAACTGAGCGCCGGCAGGTCACGGTTCTGTTCTGTGACGTCGTTGATTCAACCGGTCTCTCCGAACGCTGTGACATAGAGGAGCTGAGAGAGATACTGCTGGAATTCCAGGCGGTCAGCTCGCAATGCATCTGCAATTCCGGAGGCAGCGTCGTCAACTACATCGGCGACGGCATTCGTGCGGAGTTTGGCTATCCGCTCACCTCGGAGAACGAGGCCGTGAGCGCGGTCCGTGCCGGCCTGGTGTTGTTGCGGGCAATTCACGAGCTCAGTGAGCGCGCCGCGCTGGCTATCAAGGAGCCGCTTCGCGTTCGGATCGGTGTGCATACGGGCATGGCGGTGATCGGCAAGGCCGGGCCGGGCCATGTGCACAATGCCACGGAGATCGTCGGCGACACGCCCAACATCGCATTCCGGTTGCTGGAAATGGGCGAACCCAACTCGCTCGTGATCAGCGGCGAGACGAAGCGCCTGCTGCGCGGCAGATTCGCCTTGCGCCCGCTCGGTATGTGTTCACTCAAGGGACTGTCGCGGAAGGTCGAGGTCTTTCTCGTCTTGGGAGAGGTATCGGAGGAAGACGCAGGACATCGTGCACGCCGCCGCAATGCCTTGCCCCTGGTCGACAGGGTCACCGAGATGGGCCAGTTGTTGCAAGCGTGGGACCTCGCGCAGACTGGGCGGGGACATGCGGTTGAAATCACCGGGGAGCCCGGGATCGGCAAATCGCGCCTTGCGCTGGAACTGATCGAAAAGGCCGGGTTGCCGGATGACCTGATCTTGGCCATCCACGCTTCCGCCTCGCACCAGAATACGCCGCTGTATCCGATCATCAGGACCATTGAGCAGCGCGCAGGTATTCGTAAGGATGAAGACGCCCAAGCGAATTTGGCGCGTCTGCGTGAATTCGTCGCTGCGACCTCTGGCTCCGACGAAGAGCAGTTTGTGCTGATCGGTCAAATGCTTGGTTTGCCGGTGCCGGCGGCATCGAGCCCGCCAATCCCCGATGCGCAGGAACGGCGTCGGAAGACACGCGACGCAGCCGTGCAGCTGTTGACGTCGCAGGCCCGTGGCGATGCGGGTCTCATTGTGTTCGAGGATTTTCACTGGGCCGATCCGTCGACCGTTGAGATCGTCGAGCGAATTGCCGGTCAGATTGATAATGCGCGGATTCTTCTGGTGGTCACGAGCCGCGCGACGATCCTCGGCAACGGGTCGCCGAGGGTCCAGCGTATCGTGCTGCAACGTCTGGACGACGAGCACTGCCGCGATATCGCCGGTTCCGTCGTCCGCGACAAGCAACTGCCTGGTCGATTGATCCAGCAGATTGTTGCGCGATCGGACGGAGTGCCGTTGTTCGTGGAGGAGCTGGCGGCGGCCGCCCTCGAGACCGGGCAAGTCGATCCGGGTGCCGGTACAGTCGGCACCAGTGGACCCGCAGAAGTACCATCGGCACTCTACGATCCCCTGATGCTGCGACTTGAACGGCTCGGAAATGCCAGGGCGATCGCTCAGCTCGCGTCGGTGATTGGCCGAAGTTTTTCGCATCGGCTTCTCGCAGCCGTTGCGACGGAGTCTCACGACGTCCTTGACGACGCCCTGGAGCGGCTGCGCGCGTCCGGACTGATAGGGCTGGAGCGCGGGGACGACGAAAAGGTCTACTCCTTCAAGCATGCCCTGGTGAGGGACGTCGCCTACTATTCGCTTCTCAAGCGGCAGAGGCGAGAGCTTCACGACCGCGTCGCGCAGCAGATTGAGCTCCATCTGCCCGAGATCGTGCAGACGGAGCCCGGCTATGTCGCACAGCATCTGTCGGAGGCCGGGCGGACGTCGCGAGCGGCGCGGATGTGGCTCAAGGCGGCAAAACAGGCGGCCGAGCGTTCGGCAAATCTGGAGACGATCGCCGAGCTCAACATGGCGCGCGAGGAGATCAAGAAGCTTCCTGCCGGGCTTGAACGGGACAATCTGGAGCTGAATGCCCAGATTGCGCTGATCGGGCCGACAATCGCGCTAGGGGGATTCGGCGCCGACGCGGTCGCTGACGTCAGCAGCCGCGCCATCGAGCTCTGCCGGGCCCTGGACAACGATCCGCGCATCTTCCCGGCGCTGTACGCGCGGTGGTCGCACCTGCGCGTTGCAAGCGACGTGCGGGAAGCCGGCGCGCTGGCGCGGGACTTCTTGACGCTGGCCGAAGAGAAAGGAACGAGGGCCGATCGGATGGTCGGCCATCGGCTGCTTGGCACCTCGCTGCTCGACGGGGAGACCGAGCAGGCGTGCATCCACCTCGACCAGGCGGTCAAGCTATACGATGCAGACGCTGACCGGGAAACGGCCGTGACATACGGCACCGACGTGCAGATCACGAGCCTGTCCAACCTGTGCATCTGCTACTGGTTGGTGGGCCGGGTAAGCGAAGCGATCGCTCACGCACGCGAGGCGCTGGGGCATGCGCAGCGATTGTCACATGCGCATACCCTCGGCTACGCGTGTGCCCACGTCTGCATGCTGTACACGCTGGAGCGGGATGTGGAGACGGTTCGGGGGCTCGCACAGCGGACCCTTGAGGGGGCGATAAAAAGGGAGCTGCCGCTGTGGATTTCGGTGGCGCGGACCTATCTCGGTTGGTCCGACGCCGAATCCGGCCGCCTCGCGGAGGGCATCGACATGCTTGAGCAGCAGCGCGAGTACATGCAAACGGCGCACCTCATCTACTATTTGCCGACCTACCTGTGCTGGCTTGCGGAGGCCTATGTCCGTTCCGACAAGCTGACGGACGCGCGGCGCTGTCTCGATGAGGTGCGCAGCGTCTTCGGACGGGGTGGCAACTATTGGTACGAGGTCGAATGCTATCGTATCGAAGGGCGGCTTGCCGCACATGCAGAGATCAATGACGCCGCGCTTGCTGAGAAGAACTTTGAGCAAGCCATCGCGCTTGCCGGCCGGCGTGGCCAGCACGGATTTGGCTTGCGCGCTGCGACTGGGCTCGCCGGCCTTCTCGCCGCCAAAGGCCAGGCGGAGCGGGCACTCACGCTCTTGCAGCACGAATTGCAGTTCTTTGCCAATCAGCCTGATGGTCGGGATCGCTCGGATGCCAGGAGGCTGCTCCAATCGCTGCAGGGGAGCGTGGGGCGCTGAGATTTGGCATCACCGTCAGTCCCGGGATCCACACACCCTTGAAGAGCGGAAGTCAGCTCACTGAGATTGCGTTCGCAGCCTTGCCAAAACGAGCCCCAGGTAAATGGTCCGGGCGACACGCATCGCCCGGACCAGATCTGGCAGACTACAACGTCATCTGCATTGGTTCGGCATAGTAGCGGAAGCCGTCGCCGGCCTTGGCGACATGTCCGTAGCCCGGCCAGGCGAAGTGATAGGACATCACCGGCGTCTTGTTCGCCGCGAGCATCGTGAGTAGCTTGACGCGCGATTCGGCCGCCTGCCTCGGGTCGGTGTCGTAGGAGAATTCCATGCGCGGCCGTTCGAGCAGCAGCACGGAATGGTGCGAGAGGTCGGCGAGGAATGCAAAGGACTTGCCGGCCGACGAGACCATGAAGATGGTGTGACCCACGGTATGGCCGGGCGCGGCGATCGCCTGGACCCCGGGCAGGAATTCCTGGCCGTCCTTGAAGAACACGATCCGGTCGCGGACCGGCAGCAGGTTCTTGCGGGCGTGAACGACGAAGTCCTTTGCCGGACTGCCAAGCTTGCCTTCATCGGTCCAGAAGTCGAAATCGGTCTGGGAGATGTAGATTTGCGCGTTCGGAAACAGCGGCTTGTCGTTGGCGTCCACGATGCCGCCGATGTGGTCGATGTGGGCATGCGAGCAGACCACGGCATCGATGTCCTCCGGCTTGATGCCGGCTTCAGCCATGCTCTTCTGTTGCCGGCCGGTGGTGGGCCCGAACGCCTTGGAGGTGCCCATGCCGGTATCGAACAAGATGAGCTTGTCGCCGGTGTTCACGATCGGCGAGTTCTGCTCGAGCACGACATTGTCCGGGGAGAGGAAATTGTCGGCGAGCATCTTCTTCACTTCCTCCTTGGGAACGCCGGTGAAGGTGCCGGAGGGATCACCAAGGGGCAGGGGCCCGTCGGACACGACGGTCACTTCGGCATCGCCGAGAACGAAGCGATGCCAGTAGGGAGTCTGGGTGCCGAGCTTGGGAGCGCGGTCTGAAGGAACGGAGCAACACGCCAGACGCCGTACTGGATCAGATAGGCGTTCTTCGCCAACCAATCGTAGTATTGATCGGAGACGACGTCGGCGCGCTCGAACGGATCCATGCGCAGGTTGAACACCTTGGGTGCGCGCAAGCAGGTGAACGGGTTCGCCCAGACCTCGAAGCCGCCCGGCTTGCGCTGCTCGCAGAACACGATCTTCCAGTCGTTGTAACGATAGGCGACCATATTGCCGTCATCGTTGAAATAGTAGAACTCGTTGCGTGCCGATTTCGGCTGCTGTCCCGTCAGATAGGGCAGTTGATTGTAGCCATCGAGATGCACCTTGAAGGTCTTGCCGCCAAGATCGGTGCCCTTCGACAGGCGGTCTTTGATATCGCCATCACCGGCCGCGGCGAGCAGTGTCGGAAACCAGTCGAGGCCGGAGACCATCTCGTTGGAGACTTCACCTGCCTTGATGTGGCCGGGCCAGCGTATCATCGCGGGAACGCGGAACGCGCCTTCCCAGTTCGTGTCCTTCTCGCTGCGGAACGGCGTCGTCGCCGCATCCGGCCACGACCATTGGTTGGGGCCATTGTCGGTCGTGTAGACCACGATGGTGTTGTTGGCGATGCCGAGATCATCGAGCGTCTTGAGAAGCTTGCCGACGTCGCCGTCGTGCTCGACCATGCCGTCGGCATATTCGTTGCCCGGCATGCCGCTCTGTCCCTGCATTGACGGGCGCACATGAGTGAACGCATGCATGCGCGTCGTATTCATCCAGGTGAAAAACGGCTTGTTGGCCTTTGCCTGCCGCTGGATGAAATCGATCGCCGCGTCTGTGGTCTCGTCGTCGACGGTTTCCATTCGCTTGCGGTTGAGTGGCCCGGTATCCTCGATCTTGCCGTCGGCAGAGGCCTTGAGCACGCCACGGGGTGAATTGCTCTTGGTGAAGGTGGTATCGTTCTTGGGATAGTAGGGCCGCTCCGGCTCCTCCTCGGCGTTGAGATGGTAGAGGTTGCCGTAGAACTCGTCGAAGCCGTGCTTGACCGGCAGATATTCGTCACGGTCACCAAGATGGTTCTTGCCGAATTGCCCCGTCGCATAGCCCAGTGGCTTCAGGGCCTGGGCGATGGTGATGTCGCGATCCTGCAGGCCGACGGCCGCCCCGGGAATGCCGACCTTGCAAAGGCCGGTGCGCAAGCAGACCTGCCCCGTGATGAAGGTCGACCGACCGGCGGTACAGCTATTCTCCGCGTAATAGTCAGTGAAGATCATGCCTTCATTGGCGATGCGGTCGATGTTCGGAGTCTTGTAGCCCATCACCCCGCGCGTATAGGCGCTGATGTTGGACTGGCCGATGTCGTCACCGAAGATGACGAGGATGTTGGGCTTGGCCGTGTTCGGCTGCTGCGCGATTGCAGGCGTCTTGGCGAAGGGAGACAGGCTTGTCGCGACCAAAGCCGCCGTCAGCAGGCCGCGAAGCAGCGGCGTCCGGCGGCCAGCAACCTGTGCCGCAGCTTTTCTTTTGTCTTTGGCGTCGTCACGCATTTCATACTCCCTACTTTCCAGAAAGTCCTTGTGAAGGCGGAGATTCGGGCCGCCGGACCACACATCTGAACCCGACATGACTGGTCGACGTATCGACAGGTTCGGCGTGACGCGCGGCCGGACGATAGCGGCGGCAGTAGTTCGGCGCGCAGAGATGCGAGCCGCCCTTCAAGACTTTCCGTGGGATGCGGACGTTCGGCTGACATGGATCGAAGCTCGATTCCTCACGTCCGCCGCGCGGGTTGCGTGGAATGCAACAGGGCTTTGCAGCGTCTGCCTGGTGTTTCTCCGACCACCAGTCGGAGGTCCATTCCCAGACATTTCCGATCATGTCGTAGAGACCATACCCGTTCGGCGGGAAGGCCATGACCGGCGAAGTACGCTCGAACCCGTCCTCGGCAAGGTTTTGGACGGGGAAGTTGCCCTGCCAGGTATTGGCCATGTGCTTGCCGCCCGGCATCAGAGCGTCGCCCCAGGCGAACTCTTCGCCATCGAGACCGCCGCGCGCGGCGAACTCCCATTCCGCCTCGGTCGGCAGATCCTTGCCGGCCCAGCGGGCGTACGCCTCCGCATCGCTGTAGGAGACGTGGACGACAGGATGATCGTCGAGCCCTTTGATGTTGCTGTGAGGACCATAGGGACGGCGCCAGTTGGCGCCGCGCATGAAGGTCCACCACTGGCTCCAGTCCTTGAGATCGGTGATGCGCGGCAGCGGCGAGAACACCAGCGATCCCGCGTAGAGCATTTCCTTCAGTGCGCCGGGATAGTTCTTTGGGTCGGGAACGATTTGCGCTTCAGTGACATGGCCGGTCGCGTTGACGAATTGCTTGAACTGCCGGTTGGTGACCGGCGTGCGATCGATCCAGAAGCCGTCGACAGAGACCCGATGGCTCGGCTTCTCCTCGGGATAATGGTGATCGGATCCCATGCGAAACGTACCGCCTGGAATGAAAACCATTTCGCCGGTCTTCGCGTCGTCCGGCAACCACTCGCAGTGATCGAGATCCGCCCGCAGCATGGTGGAAACTCCGATACGCGCATTCCACCTGGTACTACGGCGCGGAATCCAGCAGATTTCGACTACGGCACCTCACCCGGCACGTCGGACACATTGTCTGGTCCCCCCTTCTTGGTGCACGGGGAGAAGACCAAGATGCTGCATTGCGTCAACATCCCTTCCTCTTTCGCGCGCACGTCTTCGAGCACGCGGCAAAACCCTGCCGCGCGCGCTCTGCACCCGCAGAGCGGTTCCGGAGAAAAACGCTAAGGTTGCAAACGGTAACCGAAGATGGGGCGGCTGTGATGTGCAGTTTGTGCCACTAGGCCGGAGGGACCGGTGAGGCTTAACGCCCCATGTCGAAAACCCCTAAATCCGCTGCGTCGTGCGGATATCTGGCGTCAAATTCAGCAATGATTTGCCTCAAACGTGAACTCAGTTTGTCGTCCCCAATTCGCGTTGTGGTGGTATTGTACTCCTAGCTGCCGCAGAATTGTCGCGCTTCAGTAACAGGGTACGACATGGGGCAATTTCTTCTGGTCGATTCGTGCAGGCTCGACGGGTTTGAAGGTCTTCGCCAGGCCGTTCACGGCTCGCATGTCGACGTGATGCAGCTCGGACGCGGACGGTTGCGCGGGACGCTGTCCCATCTCGGCATCGGGGACTTCTCGCTCAGCATCGGCAGCTTCAACGTCGGCATGCGCACACAGCGTGTCTCGAGCGACGACAAGCTGATCGTCGGAATGCTGCTGGCGGCCGAAGAGCGCGTGGCGCACTGGTCGTTCGACATGCAGCTCAACGACGTGCTCGTCATTCCGCCGCTGGTCGAGCATGACGGGGTCTTTCACGGCGCGTCCGCTTACGCCGCCATGCGCTTCGACCTCAACGAAGTCGCATCCCTGTTCGGCGGCGAGGCGAGGCTGAGCGATCCCGATACCTGGCGTAGCCGCGGCCATTTCCGCGCGGACCTTGAGACCGGCGCGATTGCCTCACGCCGTCTGGTCCGGATCATGTCGTATCTGCGCACCCATCAGCACCGACTGACGCCGTCGACGGCCGATTTCTGGAAGCGATCGATTGTCGAGTGCATGGCGGCCAACGTTATGTCGTCGCTGCCGCCCGATGATGCGGGCTGGCTGCCGTCGGCAAGGCGGTTGATCCGCAGGGTCGAAGACTATCTCGACGAGGCCGGCACGCGCCCGGTGCATGTTTCGGAGATCTGTGCGGCACTCGGCGTATCGCGACGTACCTTGCATCGCGCATTTCAGGAGGTGTTCGGCCTCGGCCCGGTCAGCTTCCTCAGGCACAAGCGTCTGTGTGCGGTTCATTCCATCCTGCACGAGAGCGCGCCGGGGTCGACAACCGTGGCGGCCGTCGCCATGGACCAGGGCTTTTACGAGCTCGGGCGGTTCTCGCAGTACTACTTTGCGATGTTCGGGGAGCGTCCGTCGCAGACCCTGGGAATTTCTACATTGCAGACTGCCGGGACGACATCGCGAGAGCCGAGCGCGGTCGGCTGATCGCGCTCGAGCCCGGCGTCACGACGGCCCGCGAACCCCCAGGCGTTCGACGAAGCGCACCAGGTAGCCATCCGGATCCTGCACGAGGAATTCACGCTGTCCGTAGTCCTGGTCGCCGACCCGATACCAAGCTTCGTTCGGTTGCTCGTAGAGGGGCCATTTGGCATCGTCGAGAGCGGTCAGGACAGGCTCGATACGATCCACGACCATCTGGAAATTGATGCCGCGTCCGAACGGCCGCTGCATCTCGGCCGTCTCCCAGCGCCCGTTCAGTTCGCAGAGCATCAATTGCAGGCGTCCCATGACGAGATACGCAAACCGGGCATCGGCTCGGTCATAAGCGACTTCGAAGCCGAGCAGGTCCCGCCAGAATGACAGGCTGTCTTGAATATTCGAGACGCTGAGTTCGGGCACGAGATCGGCAAAGCCGCCTTGCGGCGCGTGTCCCGTGCTGTCGGACGCCGCGCGAGCGCCGGGGTCTGAGAGCAGCGGCTTGTTCATTGCGGCATCGCCTGGTGTCATGATCGATATTCGCGGCGTTTATCGCAGCGAATTGGACCGAAGGCTAGCAGTGGAATGGGGCGAACAAATGCTCGCTGGGCAACGCCGTCTCACGCGATCCGCAGCGCGAGGTCATTTCCTTCCGTTTCGGCAAAACCCGCTTGCAAGACCTCTTCTCGCTTGTGGCGAAGATGCGCGCGCAGGATGTGCGAGAGGCCGGCGCCGTCGCGCCGCTGGAGAGCGTTCAGGATCGCCTCATGCTCCCTCACGGCGAGCGCCCAGCGCTGCGGCGTCATCGGCGTGACGTAGCGGGCACGGCGAATGCGAGCGGTCACGGAGGCATAGAGCCCGACCAGTACCGGGTTTCCGGCCGCAGTGACGATCGCCTCGTGAATGGCGCGGTTGCCGCGGTAATATTGAATCAGGTCGCCCTCGCGATAGTGCCGTACCATGTCGGCGTGTGCCGCGGCGATCTCGTCGATCTCGGCGTCGGTGATGCGTTCGCAAGCAAGCTCGCCGGCGAGGGCCTCGAGACCTTGGCAGACCTCGAACAGGTCGCGCATGTCCTTGTCGGTCAGCTTCGCCGCGCGCGAGCCGCGATGCGGTAACAATTGCACCAAGCCTTCGGCGGCGAGCACCTTGAGCGCCTCGCGCAGCGGCGTGCGCGAGATCTGGAGCCGGTCGCACAGCTCGCGCTCGGGAATCCGTGCGCCCGGCGGGATTTCGCCGTCGAGCAGAATGGCGCGGATCCGGCCGACGACCTCCTCATGAAGCATAGGATCAAGCTCCATTTTGAATGCAAAACTAAACTTATGACCTGAATATTGAAAGTTTCAGCTTGAATATCTCACATTTTGCATTCAAAAATACAAAAAAGCAAAAGGGACTTGAGGAAATGGACCAGTCCGCGGAGGCGGAAGACCTCGTTTTCGAGCGCATGGACGGCATTGGGCGAATCACCTTCAACCGTCCGCAGGCGCGCAATGCCTTCACTTTCGCCATGTACGAGCGGCTCGCGGCGATCTGCGAAGAGGCCAACCGCGATCATTCGCTCAAGGTGCTGGTGCTGCGCGGTGCGGGCGACAAGGCCTTTGCCTCGGGCACGGACATCAACCAGTTCCGCGAATTCAAGACGCCGCAGGACGCCATCAACTACGAGAACCGCATCGACCGGGTGCTCACCACGCTCGAGCAGTGCCGGGTGCCGACCATCGCGGCGATCAACGGGTTCTGCACCGGAGGCGGAGCGGGGATTGCCGCGGCCTGCGACCTGCGCATCGGAACGCGAAGCGCAAAGATCGGATTCCCCATCGCCCGGACGCTCGGCAATTGCCTGTCGATGTCCAATGTCAGCCGTCTCACCGCGCTCATTGGCTCTGCACGCGTCAAGGATCTGATCTTCACCGCGCGTCTCGTCGACGCCGCGGAAGCCGCGAGCGTCGGCCTGCTCGGCGAGGTTGTCGAGGATCTCTCAGCGCTCGACAGGCGCGCCGATGAGGTCGCCCGGCTGCTGGCCAGTCACGCGCCGCTGACGCTGACCGCGACCAAGCAGGCGGTCGCCCGCCTGCAAAGGCAGCTCACGCGAGACGAGGGGGGAAGACCTCATTCTGATGTGCTACACGAGCCAGGATTTTCGCGAAGGGCTCGATGCTTTCCTCAACAAGCGCGCGCCGCAGTGGCGCGGTCAATAGGACAGGCCGATGCAAAGCGATCGATCGCAATCCACCTCCCGCCGTTCGGGCCCGCTTGCCGGCCTCAAGGTCATCGATCTCACCCACGTCATGGCCGGGCCGACCTGCACCTTGATGCTCGCCGATATGGGCGCCGACGTCATCAAGATCGAGAAATGGCCGAACGGTGATGACACCCGCCATTCGGTGCCGCCGAAGATCGGCGAGGAGGCGGCCTCGTTCCTGATGATGAACCGCAACAAGCGCGGCATCGTGCTGGATCTGAAGACCGACGGCGGCAAGGAGGTCTTGCGGCGGCTGATCGCGGACGCCGATGTGCTGGTCGAGAACTTTGCGCCGGGCGCCATGGAGCGCCTGGGCTTTGGCTACGAAGAACTCCACAAGCAGTTTCCGGCGCTGATCTACTGCTCGCTGTCGGGCTTTGGCCGCACCGGCCCCTACAAGCATCGCCGGGGTTTCGATCTGGTCGCGCAGGCCATGAGCGGAATCATGAGCTTCACCGGCGAGCGTGCTGACGGTCCGCCCGTGAAATGCGGTCCGCCGCTGTCCGACATCACCGCCGGCCTGCTCGCGAGCATGGGGATTCTCGCGGCTTATACCCACCGCCTCAAGACCGGCGAAGGGCAGTGGGTCGAGACCTCGCTGTATGAGGCGGCCCTGGTGCAGACCTATTGGCAGTCGACGATCGCGCTGGCCGCGGGCACCGCGCCGCGCGCGATGGGCTCGGCCCATCCGCTCAACGCGCCGTATCAGGCTTTCGAGGCCTCGGACGGCTGGCTCGTGGTCGGCGGTGCCAACAAGAAGCATTGGCTGTTGATGCTGGAAGCGCTCGGTGCGAGCGAGCTTGCCTCCGATCCGCGCTTCGTCACCGGCGCCGACCGGATGGCGAACCTGAAGGAACTCGAAGCCGTGCTGAGCGAGCGCTTCCGCACCCAGTCGCGTTCGCATTGGCTCGCAGAGCTGGACGAGAAGGGCGTGCCGTGCGGACCCGTGCACGACATGCTGGAGGCGCTGAGCGATCCGCAGACGCTGGCGCGCGAGATGGTCGTCGAGGTCGAGCACTCCACGCTCGGCCCCGTGAAGACGATCGGTCTTCCCGTGAAATTCTCGGAGACGCCCGGCAAGGTGCGCTCCGGCGCGCCGGTCTACGGGGAGCACACAAGCGAGGTGCTGGCCGAGCATGGATTCGACCAGAAGCAGATCGAAGCGCTCGAAAAAGAGGGCGCAATCGTTTTGGCCTCAGGAAGACGCGAGGAGCGCGTCGCCTGACCGGACGTCGATACGACAAATAAAACAACACACAAAAAGGTGGGAGGAAATCATGGGTCGCACGTCAACACTTCTGCTTTCCGCAGCCGCCGCTGTGCTCGCCGGCGCGATGCCGGCGGTTGCAGCCTGGCAACCGCAAAAGCCGATCGAGTTCGTGGCCACCGCCGGGCCGGGCGGCGGGACTGATAATCTCGCGCGGGCGGTGCAGAACATCGTCACCAAGTACAAGCTGACGGAGCAGCCGATCGTCGTCGTCAACAAGGGCGGCGGTAGCGGCGCGGAAGGCTATGTCTACGGCAAGGCGTCGGCGGGCGATCCCTACAAGGTGATTTTCGGGACGTCGAACGCCTGGCAGCAGCCGCTCGTCTCCAAGGTCGCCTTCAACTACACCGATCTCACTCCGATCGCGGCGATGGCGCAGGACGAGTTCCTGCTCTGGGTCAAGCAGGACGCGCCCTACAAGACGGCAGGCGACTATCTGAAGGCGGCCGCATCGGGTGAATTCAAGATGGGCGGCGCGCAATCAAAGGACACCGATGAGGTGCTCACCCGCATGATCGAGAAGGCTGGTCACGTCAAGCTGACCTACATCCCCTTCAAGAGCGGCGCGGAGACCGCCGTGCAGCTCGCCGGTGGACACCTCGACTCCCACGTCAACAATCCCAGCGAAAGCCTCGGGCAATGGCGCGGTGGAACGCAGCGCCCGCTTTGCGTCTTCAGCCCGAAGCGGCTGCCGCAGGGCGCCAAGATCACGGCGACCGAAGGCTGGGGCGACGTTCCGACCTGCGCCGAGCAGGGGCTCGACATCAAGCAATACGAGCAGCCGCGGACGGTGTGGCTGCCCGGCAAGGTTACGCCGGACCAGGCTGCATATTATGTCGACCTCATGAAGAAGGTGCAGGCGACGGCCGAATGGAAGGACTACATCGAGAAGACCTCCCAGGTCGACACGTTCCTGACCGGTGCCGAGTTCGACAAGTTCATCAAGGAGGACCTCGAGCACGTCAAGCAGGTCGCAGGCGAGCAGGGCTGGCTGGTCAAGTGAGGCGGGCAAGCCCTTAAAAAGTTGCGCGCCATGATGTCCCGTCGTCTCTCACCAGGAGCCCTTGATGATATCGCGCCGCGCTCTTGAACTTGCGACCGCTGTCCTCACCGGCAGCTTCGGTGTGGCAGTCGTCGTTTCCAGCCTCGACAACGGCATCGGCTGGTCGAGCGCGGGCGTCGACGCCGGCACGTTCCCGTTCCTGACCGGTGTAATCATTGTGGTCGGAAGCCTCTACAATCTAGTGCGGGGCGTGCTGCCCGTTGCAACACTCGCAAACGTTCCCATCGCGATCACGCCGACCGAGCTGCGCCGGCTTGCCGGCCTGTTCGTGCCGGCTGCGATCTTCATTGCCGCGATCCCGTTGGCCGGGATGTACCTCGCCTCGGCCCTGTATGTCTTCGCGGTGCTGGCGATCCCCAGACACCAATCGGTGCCACGTGCTCTAGCCTTCGCGGCAGCAACGGCGCTGGCGCTCTACGTCGTGTTCGAGCGCATGTTCCAGGTCAGCCTGCCGCACGGCGCGCTCGCCGCCGCGCTCGGCTTCTGACGGAGAGGCCGATGGACAATCTTGGGGAGCTTCTGCACGGCTTCACCATCGCGGTCACCATGCCGCATCTGCTCCTGATGGCGGTCGGCGTGCTGCTCGGCATTCTCGTCGGCGTGCTGCCGGGGCTTGGCGCACCGAACGGCGTGTCGCTCTTGCTGCCGCTGACCTTCGGCATGCAGCCGGTGTCGGCGATCATCCTGCTCTCCAGCATGTATTGGGGTGCGCTGTTCGGCGGCTCGGTCACCTCGATCCTGTTCAATATTCCGGGCGAGCCGTCCTCTGTCGCCACTACCTTCGACGGCTATCCGATGGCGCGCGATGGCCGGCCGACGACGGCGCTTGCCACTGCCTTCGGCTCGGCGGCATTCGGCGCGCTGATCGGCGTCATCCTGATCACCTTCCTCGCATCCTGGGTGGCGCAGGTCGCGCTGGCCTTCGGACCGCCGGAATATTTTGCCGTCTATTTCCTGGCCTTTGCCAGCTTCGTCGGCATGGGCGGTGCGGCGCCGATCAAGACGGTCGTGGCGCTGGCCATCGGGTTTGCGATCGCTGCGATCGGCATCGACACGGTGTCCGGCAGCGTCCGCCTCACCATGGGCATCGACGAGCTGGTCAAGGGCGTGAACTTCGTCGTCGCGGTGATGGGCCTGTTCGGCATCGGTGAGCTCCTGGTGGCCGTCGAAGAAGAGTTTCATGCCCGCGCAGTCTCATCGAGGATCGATTGGGGCGAGGTGTTTCGCGCCGTCGCTCGCCTGCCGCGGCATGGCGTTGCGCTGCTGCGCAGCGCCGCGATCGGGTGCTGGATGGGGATCACGCCCGGCGGCCCGACCGCGGCGTCCTTCATGAGCTACGGCATTGCCCGCCGCTTCTCGCGCCGGGGCCGGTATTTCGGCACGGGGGAGGTCGAAGGCATCATCTCGCCTGAGACGGCCGATCACGCCGCCGGCACCAGCGCCCTGCTGCCGATGCTCTCGCTCGGCATTCCCGGTTCGGCGACGGCGGCCGTCATGATGGGCGGGCTCATGATCTGGGGCCTCAATCCCGGGCCGATGCTGTTTGTTGACCAGAAGGACTTCGTCTGGGGCCTGATCGCCTCGATGTATGTCGGCAACATCGTCGCCGTTGCGCTGGTGCTGCTGACCGTCCCGGTCTTCGCCGCTTTAATGCGGATTCCATTCGTGATCATCGCGCCCCTGATCGTGATCATCTGCGTCGTCGGCGCCTACTCGGTGTCGAACTCCTATCTCGACGTGGTCATGATGCTCGGCTTCGGGATCGTCGGCTATCTCTTCAAGAAGCTGTTCTATCCGCTGGCGCCGCTCGTGCTCGCGATCGTCATCGGCGACAAGGCCGAGGATGCGTTCCGGCAGTCGATGCTGATGTCGAAGGGATCGCTCGGCATCTTCTTCGCGAACAAGCTGGTGACGTGCCTGATCGTGGCCGGCATCGCGCTGTTGCTGCTTCCGCTCGCGTTGCAGCTCGCGCGCCTGCGGCGCAAGCCGGAGCCGCCCAGCGGTGAGACGACAGCCCAAGAGAGAGCCCAGGAGAAGGTGATCATATGACCGCAAAGCCGCTGATTGCACTGGCAATGGGAGACCCCGCCGGCATCAGCCCGGAGCTGACCGCGAAACTCGTGGCGCAGGACGAGATCGGTGCCTGTAGCCGGCTCGTCGTGATCGGCGACCGCCGCATCTTCGACGAGGGCGCGCGTGTTGCGGGCCTCAAGCCGGAGCTGCGGACAGTGGAGCAGGGCGCTGACCTCCGGGCCGCGGATGGAGACGTGCTCTTTGTCGATCTCGGCCATCT
The DNA here is from genome assembly GCF_001908205.1 of Bradyrhizobium sp. NAS80.1. Lineage (GTDB taxonomy): Bacteria > Pseudomonadota > Alphaproteobacteria > Rhizobiales > Xanthobacteraceae > Bradyrhizobium. The sequence continues at coordinate 66,126 of NZ_LGHL01000046.1, read as the reverse complement.
CGATCCTGGCGGTGTCGAGCGAGGAACTGCGAGCCTCGCTGGCGGACGCTTTGCGCTGGCGAACTACCGGCACGCGCTCGAGCTCGGCCGCGATGGCCGTGTCGACGCCGTCTGTTTCACCCCCTTCAACAAGCAGGCGATGCGGCTCGCCCGCGCGGAGTATGACGACGAGATCGCGTTTTCGGCCGAGGTGGTTGGTCTCAAGACCGCGGCGAGCGAATTCAATGTGCTGGGTGAGCTCTGGAATGCGCGCGTTACCTCGCACATTCCGCTCAGGGATGTCGCTGCAAAGCTGTCCAGCGAACGCATCCACCGCGCGCTGAAGCTGACCGATGCCTGCATGCGCAACGCCGGCTTCGCCCGGCCGCGTATTGCGGTCGCGGGCCTCAACCCGCATGCCGGCGACGGCGGCAATTTCGGCCGCGAGGAGATCGACGTCATCGCGCCCGTAGTCACGGCCGGCCAGCGCGAGGGCATCGCCGCCGAGGGACCATTTCCCGCCGATACCGTGTTCCTGCGCGCCAAGAGTGGCGCCTTCGATGCGGTGCTGACGATGTATCACGACCAAGGCCAGATCGCGATGAAGCTGATGGGCTTCGACCGCGGCGTGACGTTGCTGGGCGGCTTTCCGTTTCCGATCTGCACCCCCGCGCACGGCACCGCTTACGACATCGCAGGGCAGGGTGTCGCATCGATCGGCGCGAGCCGCGCGGCGCTGCTGCTCGCGGCGGAGATGGCCGCGCGCCGCGTCGACAGGGGCGGCGCTTGAGCCGCCCTGCCTACAGCGACTCGAAGAATGCGTAGTTCTGCCAGCTTCGCATGCGCAGGAGGATTTTCCGAAGCAGCGAAAGTTCGTGAAAATGCTCGGTATAGATGGCGGCTTCGCCTGCCGAACCGAGCGGAAGCTCGTAGCTGGATATATCCTCCTGGAGGTCGAGAAGAGCAATGGCTCTTCCCCCGGGCAGTGGCCCACCGAGATCCTGCAAGGTTCCTGTCGGCAGCAGTTGGCCTGCGGCAATCGCATCGAGCAGGCTCCGAACCTTGATCTTGAAGACGCGACCCGGGAGACCTTTGAAGAGAACTTCCCCCTCGTCGCCGGGATGAACCCGCTGGAGCGCATTCTGCTGGAATGCGGCAACCAGAACACGATCTCCCGGCCCATCGTGGACAAATATCATCAGTGGGAGGGCGGCTGTCATACCGGCAAACATACCTGGCCGCAGAGCGACCTGCGTGACAAATCCTGAAGTAGGTGCACGCACGACCGTCTGCTCCAGATCGTATTCGGCATCGGCGAGTTCGTTACGGAGACGCACGACGGCCGTATGTTCGCCGTCGACGGTCGCGCCGTAGGCCTGCTTCGCGCGATCTTCTGCGGCTGTCGCTTCGGCAAGCGCCTGCTTGGATGCATCGAGGTTCCGCTGTGCGGTATCGAGCGTCGCCTGTGCGACGACGTTTTTCTGGAACAGCGTCAGCTGCCGATCGTAGTTTTCCTGCGCCAACTGCAATTCGGATTTGACTTTGCCGACGGTCGCTGACGCCTGATCGACGGAGGCCTTGAGCTGGGCCACGTTGGCCTCCGCTTCGGCCAGCCCGGCTCGCTTTTCGGCAACGGTGTACTCGTTGGGCTTGGGGTCGATCTTGAAGAGAACGTCGCCGGCTTCGAGACGTTGATTGGAACGACCTTCGACCGGCACTTCGATCACGCGCCCCCTGACGCCCGACAGCACCGGTGTGACCGTAAAGTAGATGCGCGCGTTGGTCGAGAATGGCTGGTTATAGGCCATGGTAATGAATAGCAGCGACAGCCCGAAGACGCCGCCAAGCGCTGCGGTTGCAAGTGTCCATTGATTGACCGGGATCCTGAACAGCTTGAACGCCCCGTAACAGAGGGCCACGTAAGTCAAAGTAATCAGAATTTCCATAAGCCGCCTCCCTCTGGGGTCCGCGAGTATGTCGTCTATCGCTGTGCAGTCCGGCCCTGCGCGGTTTGGGCCCCCGCCGCCCGTCCATCATCCTGCTCGGGGGCGGGCCCCGGCCGATCTGGCGCCGGCGGTCCGATTTCTCTTTCCGCGATTTGAGCCAATCGGGGCTCGTGTTCGAGCCTATTCTCCATCTGTGTCACGCGACGCTTCAACTCTTCCAGTTCTGCGATCGCTTGAGCGGGTGATGACGGCTCGCCCGGCTTTTGACCGAATCCCCAGCCACGGTCCGGCCGATACATCATCGCCCAAATCCAGAGAAACGGCCAAAGGACGTGCAACATGGCCAAGCTGATCCAGCCTGCCGCATGGATGGCATCCTCGTGCGGATGATGGCGCCTCTTGGCGATCTGCGCCGGAATGTCGTGGATCGCGATGATGCCGTAGACGAGTATGATCACCACGGACAACAGGATGCCAAGCGCCAGATAGTTCAGGAAGGGATCTTCCATGTGCCGCTCGCAAACAGTTGGCTAAACGCGACTGACCGGCAGTCTGCGAAACAATGTCGCGGGGGACCCAAGCCCTCGATTGACATGGATCAACACAGCATCAGGTCAAAGTCCCGGACCGTTGATCCAAATCAACGCCGGGAGGTTGTCATCCGCGCCCAGTTGGGCCGGGCGAGGCATGCGTCACTCAAGCCGCGCTGCAGCAGGAGGCCTCGGTGCTTTTCGAACCTCACAACGAGCCACGCAGCTCGACGCACTCCAGGGCATTCGAGCGGTGGACGGGGCTCGCATTCATTCTTGGAATTATCGCGTTCGTCCTGGCCTTGGTATATGTGATTGATCTCTAGGGATCGATTGCTGGCCGTTCACCCTCGCGGCGGTTACGTGCGCTCGATTGCTTCGTCAGCTTTGCGACTGCCAAGGTGACGCGACGACGCGTGCTGTTGCGTCTCATTCATCGCATTTCGCGACGATCTTGAGGCCCTCGGCCTCGAGCGCCCGAAGGATCACCGCGGTGAGATGCAAGCATTCGTCGGGTTTGATCCAGCTGGGGCTTCTCCAATCGGGATCGTCCTCCCGTGGGTAGTTGACAAAAGCTGAGCGAATAGCGGCGCTGATGATCTCTGTAGGGTCTGGCATAGGAGTTACCGCCACCGTTCTCGGGCGCACCTGGTTCGTGCATCAGACAACCATCAGCGCGGCCATTGCGCTAGATCAAGATTCGCTGGAGTGTTTCCGGACAACGCCAACAATGCTGACGTATTGCGTTGGACACCCATTCTCACGGTGCGTCGTCAGCTTTCGCCATCGAAGTGGCGCGATCTAGACCGGACCATGTGAGCCCGGCGGGATCATGTAGAGGGTCATTGCGAAGATCGCATAGATGAAAAGGAGGAGAGCGCCGATAAACCAGGCCGATCGTCCGCTATTTGTGACGAAGCTTGTCACCACGGTCGCAATCATCACCATGGTCACCGCTCCGGGCCAGAACCGAAGATCCATGGGGTGCGGTCCGACGAAATAACTCAGCAGCACGAGGACCGGTGCAACGAACAGGGCGATCTGGGACGCGCTACCGAGCGCGATACTCACGCTCAGGTCAAGCCGGTTGCGACGTGCGGCGGAGAATGCCACCGTCATTTCGGCCGCTGCGCCAACCAGCGCCACGACGATGAAGCCGACGAAGGCGGGGCTCATGCCGAGCGTTTCGGCGGCCTTCTGCACCGATTCCACGAAAATCTCGCTCACGATCGCAACGAGCACGGTCACGAGCAGCAGGGTCGGAATGGCTATCCCGATCGGCAGTACCGGCCCGGACGTTTCGCCATGATCGGCGCTGGCGAACAACTCCTTGTGCGTCTTCAGCGAGAACAGCAGGCCGAGACCGTAGGCCGCAATCAACAGGATCGCCAGGGCCGCGCTCAATCGGTGCACCGCGGTCTCCTCTCCGGGGAAGTCGAGGTCGGCAATGGCGGAGGGCGAGAGCAGGGCGATCGTCGCCATCAGCAGCAAGGCGGAATAGAGCCTGCCGCCGGCACGGTTGTACTCCTGTGTGGAAAATCTCAACCCACCCAGGAGCAAGGATGCGCCCAGCATGAACAGCGAGTTGGTCACGATGGCGCCCGCAATGGAGGCCTTCACCAGCATATATTCACCGGCCTGCAGGGCGGCGATCGCGATGATGAGCTCGGTCAAGTTGCCGAGCGTGGCATTCAACAGCCCGCCGATCGCATCCCCCGTCTTCTCGGCGATGGCCTCCGTCGCATGGCTGAGCAGGCTTGCCAGCGGAATGATGGCAATCACGGCCAGCACGAACAGCAGCGTGTGGGCCTCCGGCATGATCCGCGCGAGAGCTATCACCACAGGCACGAACACCAGGAGCCAGAGCAACGGGGTGTGCCGGATTTCCTTGAGCAGCAGATTCATGCGCCGTCCTCTGCGGGAATGCGTCGAGGCTGCCGTGAGGGCAGGGAGCGAAGGTTGATCTAGCTCAACGGTTGCTTCCGGCAGGAGAGGAACACCCCGGCTTTGCCACGTCCGGCGGATAGGGTGCCCGATAGGCCCGGCGCATGCGTAGCCGTGATCTGATTTGGCCGCTATCACGTCATCTGCACCCGCTATCCCTCACACGTTTGAAGCCCTGGCCGCTGAAGCCTTGGCCGTTCCGGGAAAAACTAGAAACTTCCGCCGTCGAGCCGAGTTGCCATCTCGATGAATGTGTCTCCACGTCGGAGCCGGAATATGGTCGACGAGGATTCGCTGCGAGCGGCGGTGAAGACCGCCGGGTCCGTTGCTCGTGCCCGGCAGTTCACCAGCATTTGCCTGGTCCTGACGTTGGCCTTGGCCTTCGCCCTGGCGGCCGTGCCGGCGTTCGCAGCCGGGATGGAGGCGGCCGCGGTCGGTTCCGCCCAGCCATCGAAGAAGACCCTCTCGAACGAGAAGCCGACCCCGGCTGGGGTGCGCCTGCAAGTTCTGCTGGACAGAGCGCACTTCTCGCCGGGCGAGATCGACGGCAAGTTCGGAGAGAACGCCAGGAAGGCGCTTCGCGCTTATGCGGAAGCGCGGCAGTTGCCGAGCTCGGATGAATTGACGGAGGACGTCTGGAAGGCGCTGCAGGCGGACGACAGGCCGCTGACGGCGACCTACACCATCACCGACAAGGACGTCGCAGGCCCGTTCCTGCACAAGCTTCCGTCGAAGATGGAGGACATGAAGAACATCCCGAAGCTTGGCTACACCAGCCCGCGCGAAGCGTTAGCCGAGAAGTTTCACATGAGCGAGCAACTGCTGGCGGCGCTCAACCCGGGCCGTCATTTCGATCGCGCTGGCGACACCATCGTCGTGGTCGATGCCGCCGGCGGTGCGCCCGGAAAGGCCGCCAGGGTCGAGATCGACAAGAACAGGCAGACCGTGAAGCTGTTCGACAAATCAAATTCACTGATCGGATTCTATCCGGCGACCGTGGGAAGCGAAGAGAAGCCGTCACCCTCGGGCACGCTGAAGGTCACGGAGATCAGCCGGAATCCGACCTACCGCTACAATCCCGCTTATCATTTCAAGGGCGTCCATACGCGCAAGCCCTTCACGATCAAGCCCGGTCCCAACAATCCGGTTGGCGTCGTTTGGATCAACCTGTCCGCCGAAGGCTACGGCATTCACGGCACGCCTTCGCCGGACAAGATCTCAAAGGCGCAATCACACGGCTGCGTGCGTCTCACCAATTGGGATGCGGAGCGTGTAGCTAGCAGCGTCTCGAAAGGTACGCCGGTCGCGTTCGTGGAGGGCTCTGGTTGATGCGAGCGTCTCGATCCTGCAACGCGGGCTGTTGATCCGGGGCTACTTCACGATAGGCGTCGTCAGCTCCTTGTCGGCTGTATCCACGACGAAGACGGCAAGCAGCTTCGCGGACTCGGTATCGCTGGCATTGGCGCTGACAGCATGGCGGTCGCCGGGCTTTTCAAAGAAGTTCTCTCCCTTGTGAAAGACCTTGGCAGGACCGTCATTGACCTGACTGCGGATCGCTCCTTCCAGGACCGTGGCGTATATGAAGGCGGAGGGCGCGTGGATGTGGGCCGGTGAGGAGCCTCCGGGACCATACTCGACCAGCACGCCCTTCATGCTTTTGCCCGGGACGTTCGGCAGCGCCTGGTCGAACACGACCGTCACCTTGGCCAATGGTGCTGCCGTCTCAGCTGCGTGGGCCGTCAGGAAAGATGCGGCATAAACCGCCGTTGCGATCAGCAATCTGCGCATGTGGTTTCCTTCATCGCCGTGGTTGTCGTGATTGCGGGACTGACGGGTCCTCAGAGACTCGCGAGCCATGCTGCGAGCGACGTCTTCCCGAGCCGCGCCTCGCCGAGCGGGTTCAGCGATTTGTCGTCGATGGGGCCGCCGTAATACGGCGCGGTTGGATCTCCCACCACCGTACGCGTGTCGCCGGACGCCTTCAGGCGGCGTGCGATGAACTCATTGAACGGAGCCTTCTCAGGCCCCGCGATATCGATCGTGCCGTTGAGCGGCTGGCCCGTTGCGACCTCAGCCAGGCGATCAACCACGTCGTCGGCTGCGATCGGCTGAAACAGCGCCGACGGAACAACAATCTTTCCGCCGATCGCACCCGTTTCAGCAATGGCACCAAGGAATTCGAAGAACTGGGTGGCGCGCACGATCGAATAGGGGACCGAAGAGGATTTGATGATGGTCTCCTGAGCGAGCTTGGCACGAAAATAGGCGTTGTCGGGCGACCGTTCGGTCCCCACGATCGACAGTGCCACATGATGCTTCACGCCCGCTGCGCCCTCCGTCGCGACGAGATTTGTGCTCGAACGTTGGAAGAAGTCGAGCACTGCGGCTGGCTCCCAGGACGGCGCGTTGGCAACGTCGACGACAACATCCGCACCCGCCAGCGCAGCAGCGAGGCCCTCCCCGGTCACGGCGTTCACGCCTGATTTCGGCGAAGCTGCCACGGCCTCGTGGCCGGATTGCATGAGCTTCGCCACGAGCTTGGATCCAATCAATCCGGTCCCACCGATCACGACAATCTTCATGGCATGTGCCCTCGGCATTTTGCGAGCGTCAGATGACCAAGGCCAGATGGTGCCCGCGCTCTCCTGATGTCAGCCGCGTTTTACAGGAGCAATGCGGCAAGCTCTTGCCTGAAACCGGCTTGCGTTGCCGGAACCTGCTCAAGACATTTCGTCGCAATGCGACAACAAACGGTCAGGGATCGATCCCCTGTGTCCGTGACGCTCGCCTGTTTGCCACAGATCGTTCTTTGTCAATTTGCACAGGGAGGGTAGCAATAGGCTGGGTCTTGCCCGACGGAGGTGCTCTTCAAAATACGCCCGCCACCACGCGACCGCCAACGGTCAGGTGGGCCGACCACGCAACCATCGCAGGTTGCCGGTGTTTTGCCCGACGTGTCAAACGCTTTAGCGGGAGCGCAACCTACCATGCCGGCGCCTCCGGTTACTTTGCATGGGGTTGTTTTTCAGATTTTTGTTTTACAGCCTGACGCCCCGCAGACGAGCACCTCGCACCAGCCCAGACCACCGAATGGTCTCGTGGCCCGGGGGCGTATGGAAGGCGATGAACGGCGCGCGTCTGGTCGTGAAGGTTCCGCCCAACGCCCGTTTGATTCGCTGCTTTGCGGAATGCCTAAATGGTAGCCAGTTAGTGCAGTGGAGCAGCCATCCACTGCTTTGTGCAGCGCGGACGTTGCAAAGTCCGGGGGATTCCGGGTCAATCGTCATTGCCATGCCGATCGCCGCTACGCGCTGTGTCGGGCCTCCGGGTTCCTCAAACCAGTCTCGCCTCATGACGCCGCCCGCCACCGCCTTGCCCGTCGAAATGCCCCAGGCGTTCCTGGGCGTGGCGCGCTCGCTCACCGACAAGCTCTGGCGCGACCGGCTGGATGCGCGCGGGGCGGCCAAGGCGCTTGCCATCGTGCAGCAGCACCAATCGCCGGAGCTGCTGGCGCGGGTGCTGGCTGGCCGTGGCGTCGACATCGACGCGGTCGCCGACTTCCTCGATCCGACCATCCGAAAACTCCTGCCGGATCCTTTCACGGTGACGGAGATGGAAGCGGCCGCCAAGCGGATCGCGGACGCCGCGGAGAAGGGCGAGAAGGTCGCGATTTTCGGTGACTATGATGTCGACGGCGCGACTTCCGCGGCGCTGCTCGCCTGGCACCTGCGCCATTGCGGGCTCGATCCGTTGATCCACATTCCCGACCGGATTTTTGAGGGCTACGGCCCCAACGTCGAAGCGGTTCGTGGGCTGGCGGCAAAGGGCGCCACGCTGCTGGTCACTGTCGATTGCGGCACCACCAGCATCGAGCCGCTCGCCGAGGCGAAACGGCTTGGCATGTCCGTCGTCGTGATCGACCATCATCAGGCCGGCACAGAGCTGCCTGAGGTCGACGCACTAGTAAATCCGAACCGGCTCGACGATCTTTCCGGCCTCGGCCATCTCGCCGCTGTCGGTCTCGTGCTGGTCACGCTGGTCGCCGTGAATCGCGAGCTGCGCCAGCGCGGCTTCTGGAGCAGCGAGATGCCCGAGCCCGATCTGCTCGGCATGTTGCATCACGTCGCGCTAGGCACGGTTGCGGATGTCGCGCCGCTGATCGGTCTAAACCGCGCTTTCGTCGCCAAGGGCCTGATTGCGATGCGGCGGCGCGACCATGTCGGCCACACCGCGCTGATGGATGTGGCCCGGCTCAACGGTCCGCCGGAGGCTTGGCATCTCGGCTTCATGCTCGGGCCACGCGTCAATGCTGGCGGCCGCATCGGCCGCGCTGATCTCGGCGTGCGGCTGCTGCTCGAAGGCGACAGCGTCGAGGCCGCGCGGATCGCCGCGGAGCTCGACCGGCTCAACAGCGAGCGCCGCGTCATCGAGCAGGCGGCGGAAGCCCAGGCCGAGGCCGAGGCGCTGGCCTCGATCGGGCTCGAGGACAAGCTCGGCGTGATCGTCACGGCCTCCGAAGGATGGCATCCCGGTGTGGTCGGCCTCGTCGCGTCCCGCCTGAAGGAGAAATTTTCGCGCCCCGCCTTCGCCATCGCGCTCGAGCCTGGCGGCATAGGCACCGGCTCGGGCCGTTCGATCGCCGGCGTCGATCTCGGCAGGGCGGTGCGGCAGGCGGTCGCCGACGGCATTTTGCTGAAGGGCGGTGGCCACGCGATGGCCGCGGGCGTGACGCTGAGAAAAGAGAAGCTCGCCGAATTTCGCGCCTATCTCGAAAATGCGCTGGCGCGCGATGTCGCCGAGGCGCGCCACGTCAACGAGCTCTCTATCGACGGGGCGATCTCCGCGCGCGCAGTGACGACGGAGCTTGCAAATACGCTCAACCGCGCCGGTCCCTTCGGCAGCGGCAATCCGGAGCCGGTGCTGGCGCTGCCGGCACACCAGCTCGTCTATGCCGACGAGGTCGGTCAGGCGCATCTGCGGCTACGGTTCAAGTCCGGCGACGGCGCGATCGTCAACGGCATCGCGTTCCGATCGGTCGGCCAGAAGCTCGGCAATGCGCTCCTCGCCAATCGTGGCCAGCAACTGCATGTCGCGGGATCATTGTCGGTCGATCGCTACCAGGGCGCCGAACGCGTGCAATTCCGCGTCATCGATGTCGCGCTACCGGACCAGGGGCCATCCGTGATTAGATAGCGAACGATCCGGACCCGAAGGGCCGCGCTAGCGCAAAGTGCGAAGCGGTTCTCCGACACGATCATGCGCAAAAAATAGATCGCTCAAACAACAAAAAATGGGAGTGAACATGGCAGGGCAGGTTGAAGGCAAGGTCGCGCTGGTAACGGGCGGTGCCTCGGGCATTGGCGAGGCGATCGTCGAGCTGTTCGCGCGCGAGGGCGCCACCGTCATTGCGACCGACATCGATGAATTGCGAGGCCCCGAGCTCGCCAAGCGCGTCACCAAGGCCGGCGGCAAGGCGATCTTCCTTGAGCAGGACGTCACCAGCGAGGAGCGCTGGATCGAGATCGTTGCCGAAATCGCAAAGCGCTATGGCCGGCTCGACATTATGGTCTCCAACGCCGGCATCGGCATTTCAGTGCCATCGATTGTCGACATGACGCTTGATGACTGGCGCAGGCAGAACGCGATCAATCTCGACGGCGTCTTCCTCTCGGTGAAGCATTGCCTGCCCTTGATGCGCAAGACCGGCGGAGGCTCGATCGTCATGATGTCCTCGCTCGCGGGCCTGCGCGGTGCGCCAGGGCTGTCGGCCTATTCGGCGACCAAGGGCGGTGTGCGGCTGTTTGCCAAATCGATCGCAATGGAGTGTGCGGCGGCCGGCGACGGCATCCGCGTTAACTCCGTTCATCCCGGCATCATCGATACGCCGATTTGGGGCAAGATCCCGACCGGTGCGACTGGCGCTGGCCAGAACGCACCGATCGATCCCGAGGAACGCGCCCGACTTGTCGCACCGCTCGGCCGCGCCGGCCAGGCTGCGGAGATTGCCTCTGGCGTATTGTATCTGGCCTCCGATGCCTCTCGTTACGTCACTGGCAGCGAGCTTGTCATTGACGGCGGCATCAATGCCGGCGGCGCGCCGCGACGGCAATAGGCCGCCGCGCAAGGCGCGAAGGGCAGGGTGGCGCCCGCAGGGGCTGACGCGCGAGCGTCGCCCCTGTACAACGCGAGGAGCTTCCGACCGACAGGGGTTTCCTTCGCTATGGCGCACAGCCTTCACTCTTCGTCATCCACACCGGGGCCGTTCCGCTCGAACCGGCCGGACCTTGCGACCGATGCGATCCGCGCGGCGCGCGAGGACCTCGCCGCCTGTTTCCGCATGGCCGCGCGCAACGGTTTCGAGGAAGGCATCTGCAACCACTTCTCGGCCGTGGTGCCCGGCCATGACGATCTCTTCCTGGTCAATCCCTATGGCTACGCCTTCCGCGAGCTGACCGCGTCAAAACTCCTGATCTGCGATTTCCACGGCAATGTGCTCGACGGCGAGGGCGTGCCAGAGGCGACCGCGTTCTACATCCATGCCGAGATGCACAAGCGCCTGCCGCGCGCGAAGGTCGCCTTCCACACCCACATGCCCTATGCCACGGCGCTGTCGATGACGGAGGGCGATCCCCTGATCTGGGCCGGCCAGACCGCACTGAAATTCTACGGCCGCACGGCGGTCGATCGCGACTACAACGGCCTCGCGCTGGATAGCCGCGAAGGCGCCCGGATCGCATCGGCTGTGGGTGATGCCGACATCGTCTTCATGAAGCATCACGGCGTGATGGTGCTGGCCCCGACCATCGCGGAGGCCTGGGACGATCTCTACTACCTCGAACGCGCTGCCGAGGTGCAGGTGCTGGCGATGTCGACAGGACGGAAAGTGCTCCCCGTCGATGCCGCGATTGCCGCCGAAACCTACCGGCAGATGCGCGAGGGCGATTCCGAATCCGCGCGTCTGCATCTTGCCGCCGTCCGCCGCCAGCTCGATGCGGAGGAGCCGCAGTATAGGCACTGAGCGGCAATCAGCCGGCGGGTGGCTTGCCGGTGTACACGGCCAATTGAGCGTCGAAAGCTCGCCTGTAAGCGGGCCGCGCTTCGCCGCGGGCGACGTAGTCAGCGAGGTTCGGATATTCGCCCAGAAGGCCCGAAGCTTTCAGCCTGAGTAGCACCGACACCATCATCAGGTCGCCAGCGCTGAACGCGCCATCGAGCCAGTCGGCATCGCCGAGACGCACGGAAAGTTGTTGCAGCCGGTTGCGGACACGGTCCACGACCAGAGGCAGGCGCTCCCTAGTCCAGGGCTTGTCGCCCTCCAGCAGTTTGGCGGTCGCAAGTTCTAGGATCGTCGGCTCCACGGTGTTGAGCGCAGCAAACATCCATGTGATCGCGCGCGCCCTCGCATTGGCGTCGTCCGGCAGCAGGCCCGCATTACGCTCGGCGATATGGAGCACGATCGCTCCCGTCTCGAACAGCACGAGATCGCCTTCCTCATAGGTCGGAATCTGGCCGAAGGGATGAAGCGCCAGATGCGCGGGCTCCTTCATCGCACCGAACGAAACAAGGCGGACCTCGTAAGGTTGGCCGACTTCTTCAAGCGCCCAGCGAACGCGCGTATCGCGCGCGAGTCCCTTGCCTCCGTCCGGTGACCATTCAAAGGCGGTGATGGTGATGGTCATTGGATCTGCACCTACGACCCCTGCCGCAGCTTCGCCAGCACCTTCAACCCGCCATACCCATCCGCGGGCGTAATCCCTGCGCGCTGCTGAAAATCCTTGATCGCCTTCATGGTGTCGTTGCCGACGCGGCCGTCGGTGCCGCCGGTGTCGAAGCCGGCTTTTGTCAGCCGCGTCTGCATCTCCTGCACCTCGGCGAGCGTGAGCACGCGCTCGGAGCCCGGGAATGGCTGGATGAACGGCGGCGCACCGAGGCAGCGGTCGCCAAGATGGCAGATCGCCAGCGCATAATTCATCGAGGGATTGTAGCTCTTCACCGAGTAGAAATTCGGCCCCAGCAGGAACGTCGGTCCGCCTGCGACAGGTGTCCACATCTGCGCCGACGCGTTCGGCTGGGGAAACGGCTGGCCGTCGGCGCGGGTGACGCCGGCCGCCTGCCATGCCGCATATGTCCGGTTGCCACTCATGTCGCCGGACGCGCGCACCTCATAGCCCCAATGCTCGCCGCGGCGCCACTTACCGCGGTTGACGAGATACTTTGCTGTCGAGCCCAGCGCATCGTCGGGCTTGCCGAACGGCGATACTTTGCCGTCGCCGTCATAGTCGATGCCGACATTGAGCCAGACCTCCGGCATCCATTGCGAATGCCCCATCGCGCCGGCCCAGGATCCCCGCATCTCCTCCGGCGTGCTCCAGCCCTTGTCAACGATGCGCAGCGCGTTGATCAGCTCGGTCTCCCAATAGGCCTTGCGACGCGGCTCGTTCCAGGCGAGCGCGGCCAGCGAGGAAAACACCGGCGTCATGTGGTTCTGTTGTACCAGCGGATCGCCGTAGGCGGACTCCACGCCCCAGAGCGCCAGCAGCGTGCCGCGCTCGACGCCGAAATCACGCTCGATACGCGCGAACAGCGCCTCGTTGTTCTTCAGCGCGATCTTGCCGTTGATGATGCGCCAGTCCGAGACGCGGCGGTTGATGTACTGCCAGACCTGCTCGTGGAATTCCGGCTGATTGCGCATCTGCTTGAACACGCTCATGTCCGGTTCGACCCGCGCCATCGCACGCTGCCAGGTCGCAGCCGAGATGCCTTTGGCCATAGCGCGTGCGCGAAAACCCTCGCGCCATTCGTCGAAGCCCGGAGGCGACGCGAGGACGTGCGCCGGGAATGCGAGGAGAGCGGCCGCACCGAGCGTCGATTGGAGCAGGGCGCGGCGGGTCAGATGGGCCGAGGAATCAGCTTGTTTCATGGCGCTATTGTAGCGGGAAACATGGCCCCTGTGAGTCGGTTCCTGGAACGCGAGGCAGGCCGTCGACCCCGCGTTCCCGGAACAAAGTGTCGCACTGCTGCATTCCCTTCGCACGACATTGGAGGAGAGACGCAGCAGGCCTCCGGCTCGTCGCCGGGGGCCAACCTCCGCATACAGCCAGAGAATTCGGGGTGGAATGAAGATACGCGCACATGCGGAAAGCCATGTGGTCGAACTCGACGACGGTTCGCAATGGCAGATTTTTCCCGGTGATCTCGTGGCCACGCTGGGCTGGAAGCCCGAAACCGATCTGCGCCTTGAGCCGAGCGGCGACCGGGTGAGTTCGCATGTGCTGGTGAACGGCGCCGATCAAAGCCGCGTCCGGGTGATCGCGGTGGGCGAGACCTGGCCTGACGGTGAGGTCAAGAAAGCGTTGAAGGACGGGTAGGCCTTCCGCGGATGAGACTCCAATTTTAGGCGCCGCCGCGGCGACTAGCGTTGCCCGCTTAGTCGTCCTGCAACTCGGCCGCGATGCCGGCGAGCCAGCGCCGGATCGTAGTCTCCGCCTTCGCGTCCAGGCCTCGGGCGAGGCGCTTCTCCAATGCGATCACGCGTTCCCGGCACGCCTTCAGCAGCGTCGTGCCTCGCGGCGTCAGCGTCCATTGCTGGATGCGGCCATGGACCGGATGAGGCGTCATCTCGATTGCACCATCGCGTTCGAGGTTGCGGATGATCACGCCAACGGTCTGGGGGGTCAGGAAGGTGAGGCGGGCGACGTCGGCACCGGACAGGCCTGGATAGGCATTGAGCATGGTCAGCACCGCGAATTGCGGTGACGTCACGCCGAGGTCGGCGAGCGTTCGCTCCATCGTCAGCCGGACTGCGGCATGGGCCTGGCGCAGGAGGTATCCGAGATAGCCTTGCTCGCCGCGCTTGCCTTCGCCGGGCGCGGGCAAGCGAACGGCGCCGTCGTCGGCATGCGCGGGCGTCTTGCCCGCGGTTTTCGGTCTTTTGATGTCAGCGGACTTGCGTGCCATGTAAGAGCTCTTATACAGTATAAGCACTCTTACAATGACACGAGGTGAACGGCAATGTCTCACGCCCGCAGCGAATACGAAGATTTCAAGAAGATCGCGCCCGATGCGTATGATCTGGTACTGGCGCTGGGACAGGTTGCGGGCAAGGCCGGCCTCGACAAGCAGCTTCTCGAACTGGTCAAGCTGCGGGCTTCGCAGATCAATGGCTGCGCCTTCTGCGTGCAGCATCACATCCTGTTATCGGAACGGATCGGCGTTCCCGTGGACAAGCTCAACCTGGTCGCGGTCTGGCGCGAGGCGCCGATCTTTTCCGCCCGCGAGCGCGCGGCGCTTGCGTGGGCCGAGGCGCTGACCTTCCTGCCCGACGGCGTCAGCGAGGAGGTTTACGCCGAAGCGTCCCGTGAATTCTCCGAGACGGAGCTGATGTACCTGACCTCGGCGGTCGCCTCGATCAATGTCTGGAACCGCTTTGGCGCGGCCTATCGCTGGACGCCCGCGGCGCGGCCCGTGGCCGCGAATGCCGCGGCTTCGTGATTGCAACGAGGGGAGGTTGTCATGACCGCAATGAGCGTGGCCACCACGCAGCGTCCAGTGCCATCGCGCTCGATGGCGCTGGCCGTCGTCGGCGGGCTTGCCTGTGCGCTTGCGATCGGAAAGGTGCTGCCGGTGGCGATGGACAGCGTGTCCGGCGCGCTGGCGCCGCTCTGCGCCACCGCTGCCGAGAGTTCGCCGCTCGACAAGGTCGAGCCGATCGCGTCCTATCCTCTGCCCAACGTGCCGGGCAAGCGCGTGACCATCGTGCGTGTCTTCTATGGTCCCGGCGGATTTTCGCGGCCACATCGCCATGCCGGCTCGGTCACCGCCTACATCACCAAGGGCGAAATCCGCTCCCAGCTCGGCGGCGGCCCGGTCGAGACGTTCGGGGTCGGCCAGTCCTTCTTCGAGCCGCCGGGCGCGACGCACCTGGTCTCGGCCAACGCCAGCGCCACAGAGCCCGCGGAATTGATCGCGGTGTTCGTTGCGGACGAGGGCACGCAGCTCACGACGTATCTCGAGTAGCTGATAGCGACGGCGTAGCCCCGGTGAGCGGAGCGATACCCGGGATCAATCGCGGCCGATCCCCGGATATCGCTTCGCTCATCGGGGCTACGATCCGCTCGCCCTCAATTCTCCTCGCTGCTCGCTCCTTCGCGCAGGTCCGGCCTGATGACGTCCTCCGGCACCGCATGCACCACCGGCTGCGCCGTGACCGCGATCTCCGGACCCACCTCGCGGCCGCGGGCGCCGATCAGGCGCTCATACGCCGACACCAGCGTGACGTAGGGGCTCACCCAAATCCAGCCGTCGCGGGTGAACACCTGGACATCGAAATGCAGGTGCATCGACGTGCCGGCGGGATGGTCGAGATAGTTTGAGACCACGCCGATCTTCTCGCCTTCGGTAACGATGCGGCCGTTGAGCACGCCGTCTGCGTTCAACGCCTGCGGGTTCATGTGCATGTAGCGGAAGCGGATGTGCTCGGTGCGGCTGTTGACCTCGAGCGTCGCGGCCTGGTCCCTGGTATTGCGGATCACCATGGCATCGCGGACGGCAACGACACTGCGCTGCTTAGGATCGCAGGGCTCGCGGCCTTCGCCGGGCGGCGGGCAGTCCGCAGCGCGAATGTCTTCGCCCTGGTGGCCGTAACCGCTTGCGCACTGCCAGACTTGGAAGCTGCGCGACTCGCAGAAATTGTCGCGCCAGGGATAGGTGGTCGGGCTGTCGCTCTTGTCGCGTTTGCCGTGGGATTGTGAGTGGACGAATGCAGGCGCCTTTTCGAGGGGGAAGCGGATCTGCGCATAGGCGATCGCGTCGGGATGGCCGCCTTGCTTGCGATAGCCGGTGTTCGGGATGATGTCGCCGCTCGGCCGGTAGTTGAAATCCGGCGAACGCTCCGCGGGACGATCCATGATGTTGGAGGCGACGTCCATCAGCGGCCGCATGCGCTGGCCGCCCGCGATGCGCAGGGCCTTCAGGAAGCGCTCGGCAACGGGATAGGCTTCCTTGCAGGCGAGCCGCCGCGGCTTGGCGACGCTGTCGAGACACTGGATCGACACCACATAGGCGGCGCCGAAACGGGTGAAGGCGTAGCGCACATAGCCTTCCCGGATGAATCGGCGCAGGTCCGGATAGAGCGCTGTGAGCGTCTTGACCTGCTCACCTTTGCCGCCGGCGGGATCGGCGACGTCGTACACGAGGGCCGAACCGGTGATCTGCACCTCGACCGGCCTCGCGAACACGCGGCTCGGCATGCCATCGCCGGCCCCCGGCTCGAATGAGAAGGTCGCGCTGTAGCCGGCGGGGCCGGCGTCGAACACGTCGACGGGATTGAAGTCGGCCTGGTAGCGGGACTGCGCAGGGGGCGCCGCAGCACCGTTGCGCTGTGCCTCGAGATACGCCGCGGCGTCGAATGGCAGCAGCACGGGCACCGAGCTGCGGGCGATGCCGGTGAAGAATTGCGAGGAGACCGCGTTGAGCTGCACCAGCGCCGGCATCGCGCGCGGATCGTGGCGCGGCACCGAACGGCGGGGTACGAAGATGAAGTCGCCCGCGATCTGGGGACGGCTGTTGATTTCGGTGCGGAGCTGGTCAAGTGCTGCGCGCCAATCGACGCGCAGGGCCGTGAGTGAAGGGCTGCGGATTTCATCCGCAGCGAGCGGCGTCGCGGCGAGGAGCGAAAGCGACGCCAGAAGCAGCGAGACGAAGCGGAAACTCTTCCCAACCACGGTCTCGCCCTCCGGCGGCTATCCTCGACTCTCGCTTAGTCCTTGGCGCGCTCGGAGTAGGAGCCGTCTTCGGTCATCACGACGATGCGGGTGCCGACCGAGATGTGCGGCGGCACGGTGGTGCGCACGCCATTGGAGAGCACTGCGGGCTTGTACGAGGAGGACGCGGTCTGGCCCTTGGTCACCGGCTCGGTCTCGACCACTTCCAGCGTCACACGCTGCGGCAGCGCCATCGACACCGGGTTGGCGTCGTGCATGGACAGCTTGACCGTCATGCTCTCCTGAAGATACGCGGCCGCGTCGCCGACGACGTCCTTGGAGACCTGGACCTGGTCGTAGGTCTCCGGGTTCATGAAGTGGAAGCCGTCGCCATCTTCATACAGGAAGGTGTAATTGCGTTCTTCGATCGTGGCCTTCTCGACCTGGTCGGTGGTCTTGTACCGCTCGGAGATCTTTACCCCGTCCGAGATTCGGCGCATTTCGATCTGGCTGACCGGGGTGCCCTTGCCGGGATGGATGTTCTCGGCGCTCACGACGACATAGAGCTTGCCGTCTTGCTCGATCACGTTGCCTTTGCGAATAGAACTGGCGATGACTCTCAAAGCTATATTTCCTGCTTGCTTGGCCCGGCACCGGCCAGGACGTGGTCAAATGGATGGGGGGCTGGGGGCCTCAAGTCGGACCTTGGCGCCCGTTTCGGGGCGCAACATACTGATTTTGCGGTTCGATGCCAGCATTTTGCTCAAGGTGGGGGCGGTCGGTTAATGACTGGGGACAAGCCGATTTCGCCGTTCTGGTCGCCCGGGCGGCAC
Source organism: Bradyrhizobium sp. NAS80.1 (assembly GCF_001908205.1). Classification (GTDB taxonomy): domain Bacteria; phylum Pseudomonadota; class Alphaproteobacteria; order Rhizobiales; family Xanthobacteraceae; genus Bradyrhizobium. Next base: position 48,193 of record NZ_LGHL01000046.1, on the reverse strand, counting down.
CTCGACCGGAGGCCTTTCCTCCAGGCGAGGGGGGCGGTGACCGGAGCAATACGGGGCTTTTTCGCCGAGCAGGGTTTCGTCGAGGTCGAAACCTCGGTCCTCCAGGTCTCCCCGGGCAATGAGACCCATCTGCACGCCCCCCGAACCGAGATCCTGCGGCCAGACGGCAGCCGCGCCAGCCGCTACCTGCGGACCTCGCCGGAATTCGCCTGCAAGAAGCTGCTGGCGGCGGGCGAAGAGCGGATTTTCGAGCTCGCCCGGGTGTTCCGCGACCGTGAGCGCGGCGACCTGCATCTGCCCGAATTCACCATGCTGGAGTGGTACCGGGCGGGCGCCCCCTATGATGCCATCATGGCCGACACCGTCGTCGTCATCGCCCGCGCCGCGCAGGCGACCGGGATCCGGACATTCTCGTTCCGGAACCGGACCTGCGACCCCTTCGCCGAACCGGAGCTTTTGACGGTCGCCGGCGCCTTCGAGCGGTTCGCCGGCATCGACCTGCTGTCGACAATCTCGGGTGACGAGGGTAATCGTGCCGCGCTCGCGCGGGCGGCCGGCGGCAAGGTCCGTGTGGCCGAGGACGACACCTGGTCCGACCTCTTCAGCAAGGTTTTGGTCGAGCATGTCGAGCCGCATTTGGGGCAGGGTCGTTTGACCATTCTGTTCGAATACCCATCTCCAGAGGCGGCGCTGGCGCGGGTGAAGACGGACGATCCGCGCGTCGCGGAGCGGTTCGAGGTCTACGCCTGCGGTGTCGAGCTCGCCAACGGCTTCGGTGAACTCACCGACGCCGAGGAGCAGCGCAAGCGTTTCGTGGAGTCAATGGGGGAGAAGCAGCGCCGCTATGGCGAGGCCTATCCGCTGGATGAGGACTTTCTCGCCGCAGTCGCCGCAATGCCGGAGGCCAGCGGCGTCGCGCTCGGCTTCGACCGGCTGGTGATGCTGGCGAGCGGTGCATCGCGAATTGATCAGGTGGTCTGGACACCGCCTGCAGGTGAGACATGACGAAGACCAATCTTGCACGCACATTGCGCGAGCCGAGCGAGCTAGTTGCCGAGCACCTTGCGCCCGCCACGGCGCTGCCCGCGCTCGAACGTGTCGCCGCGCGCTACGCGGTCGCGATCACGCCGGCGCTGGTCGAGCTGATCGACAATTCCGATCCCGATGACCCCATAGCGCGCCAGTTCGTTCCGACCGCCGCGGAGCTCAATGTGCAGCCGGGCGAGAACGCCGATCCCATCGGCGATCACCCACACTCGCCGGTCCCAGGCATCGTGCATCGCTATCCCGACCGCGTCCTGTTCAAGCTCGTTCACGTCTGCGCGGTCTATTGCCGATTTTGCTTCCGCCGCGAGATGGTCGGTCCCGGCAAGGATAGCGCGCTCTCGGACGACGCGTATCGCGCGGCGATCAACTATATCCGGTCGCATAGCGAGATCTGGGAGGTCATCCTGACCGGCGGCGACCCCATGGTGCTGTCGCCGCGGCGGATGAGCGAGATCATGACCGATCTCGCCGCGATCGATCACGTCAAGGTCATCCGCCTTCACACCCGGGTGCCAGTGGCAGATCCGGCACGCATCAGTGGCGAGATGGTCGCCGCGCTGAAGGTCGAGGGCGCGACCACGTGGGTTGCCGTGCATGCCAACCATGCGCGTGAACTGACCGGCCCGGCACGTGCGGCTTGCGCGCGGCTTGTCGATGCCGGCATTCCCCTGGTGAGCCAGTCCGTGCTCTTGCGCGGGGTCAATGATACCATCGCGGCCTTGTCGGATTTGATGCGAGCTTTCGTCGAATGCCGGATCAAGCCTTACTACCTGCATCACGGTGATCTCGCGCCGGGTACTGCGCATCTGCGCACCACGCTGGCGGAAGGGCGGGAGCTGATGCGGCGGTTGCGCGGGCGGATATCCGGACTATGTCAGCCTGACTATGTCATCGACATTCCCGGCGGCGCCGGCAAATCGCCGGTGGGGCCGAATTACGTGTTGGCGGCGCAAAATACTGCACCGGACGCGCGTGATGTGGCATCGGAAACGCGCTATCGTATCGTGGATTATTGCGGCGAGGTTCATCTCTACCCGCCCGGGGCCTGAGTGCCGCGATGCGAAGAGACGCCGGTTTGAGGAATGGAGGAGCGAAATGAGAAAGATCGTCGTGACGATGTCGCTGCTGGTCTTGCTCGGTGGCACCGCGGTCGCACAGACCGGCGGCACTAAGGGGACGGGGGCGGGATCAGGATCCGGATCAGGATCAGGCGGGGGCATCTCCGGCACCGTGCTGCCCGCGCCGGTTGGTCATCGTCAGCCGCGTGCAGACGAGGTGCCCAGCGAGAAGAGCCTGAGCGATCCGAACAATCCCGCGAACAAGGAAGACGCGGCGCTCGACAAGAAGATCAAGAGCATCTGCCGCGGCTGCTAAGCCGGGGCCGATGGCGGGCAGGGCGCGACAGCTCGCCCCGCCCGCGTTTGCCGGTCAGGCCGAGCGCTCGTGCAGCCCTGCGCGCTGGGTGTTGCGTCGGATCTCGACCGCGTCGGCGAGCTGCTCGAGCACGGTCGCCGTGGTCGCCCAGTCGATGCAGCCGTCCGTGATGCTCTGACCGTAGACGAGAGGCGTGCCTGCCACCACGTCCTGGCGGCCGGCGACGAGATTGCTCTCGATCATCACACCCATGATGCGGTTCTCGCCGCCGGAAATCTGGCCGGCGATGTCGGCCATCACCAGTGGCTGATTTTCCGGCTTCTTGCTCGAATTGGCGTGGCTCGCGTCCACCATCACAAGCGGCGCGACGCCGGATTTGGCCAGCTCGTTGCAGGCCGCCGCGACGCTGGTCGCATCGTAGTTCGGCTTGCTGCCGCCGCGCAGGATGATGTGGCAGTCCTCGTTGCCCGCGGTCGAGGCGATCGCCGAGCGGCCGAGCTTCGTCACCGCCATGAAATGATGCGGATGCGAGGCAGACTTCACCGCGTCCGCCGCGATCCGTACATTGCCGTCGGTGCCGTTCTTGAAGCCGACGGGGCAGGACAGCCCCGAGGCTAGCTCGCGATGGATCTGGCTCTCGGTCGTGCGCGCGCCAATCGCGGCCCATGACACGAGGTCAGCGATGTATTGCGGCGTCGTCATGTCGAGAAATTCGGTGCCGGCGGGCAGGCCGAGATTGTTGATCGCCGATAGCACGTTGCGCGCCAGCCGCAGGCCCTTGTTGATGTCGAAGCTGCCGTCGAGATCGGGATCGTTGATCAGGCCCTTCCAGCCGACCGTGGTGCGCGGCTTCTCGAAATAGACCCGCATCACGATCTCGAGCTGATCGGCGAGGTCCTCGCGCAGCTTTGCCAGGCGCTCGGCATAGTCGAGCGCAGCCTTGGGGTCATGCACCGAGCAGGGGCCGACCACGACCAGCAGGCGGTCGTCCTGGCCGTTGAGGATGGCATGGACGGCGTTGCGCGCCGCCATCACCACACGCGTCGCGGTGAGCGTGCGCGGGACTTCCCGCATCACCTCTTCCGGCGTGCTCAGTTCTTTCAGTTCGCGGATACGAAGATCGTCGGTCGTGCTCAGCACGGCGGGCTCCTGTCTGTTTTAGAACCTGCCGGCCAATAAAAAAGCCGCCAGGTCTGGCGGCTTGTTCGGACGTTTTGCTGCAATGTGTCAGATTGAGCGCGATCCTCCTGCCGCCAGCGAGCTGTCGTAGCTAAAGTACCAAAAATAGCTGGTGGCGACGGTGATCATGGATGGCCATATAGCGCGCCATTGGCGGGTTGTCACCCCCCAAATCGGCTTGGCAGGCGACGGGGCGCCTCAGGTGTTGCTCTTGCGCGCCGCCAGCGCCATGCCGATCAGGGTAGAGCCGCCGAACAACAGGTTGATGCCGACGAGGATGCCGATGGCCCATTCCGCAGAGCTCGGCAGTCCCGTGATCACCATGAAGGAGATCGCGATGTCGAGGAGGCCGGAGATCAGGAGCCACGACCAGCGGCTGCTCAGCTCGCGGCGGTGCTCGAGCGCGTACATGATCGTGGCGACACCCTCGGCCAGGAAGTAGGCGCCGAGCACGATGGTCAGCGTCAGCACGGCCTGCATCGGCCGGGCCAGCAGGAGCATGCCGGCGAGCACGGCCAGCGCGGCCGAGATCAGTGACCACCAGAAGCCCGGCATGCTGCGCGCCCAATAGGTCACGATCAGTCCGCCGATACCGCTGATCAGGAACATCCAGCCGAGAAAGATCGTGATCGCAAGGCTCGCGAGCGGCGGCAGGATCAGCGCGGCGACGCCGAGAACGGCGAGCAGGATGCCTTCGAACAGGAAGGCTTTCCAATGCGCCTTGACCGCCTGGCTCATTGCGGATTGCAGCCGTGAAAAATCCTCGGGCGATGTCATGGTGATCCCTCATCGGAAGCAGACGAGGCCAAATCTAGTACGCGCGTAGCGCGCTTGCCATCCCGCGGCTCAGCCGCCGCCGTGCGCTGATGAGAAACCCTCGCCACTGGTGCGAATGCGGTTGCGGCCGAGAATGTAGATCGCCGTGGTGACAACCAGTAGCGCAAGGCCGAGCAGGATCGAGACAAAACCGATCGGGATCAAGGCCAGCGTCAGGTTGCGCTCGGGGTTGATGAGCCAGTGGTGGATCGAGGTCAGCACGAAGGCGAGGCCGAGAAAGCCGACGCCGCCACCGGCGAGCCACAATGCCCACATCCGGCGCAACTGGCTAAGTCGTTCGCGTGCGACGTCGGTTCGGGGCGCGTGATGGCGCGCGACCCGCCGGACCAGGCGGATGGCGAAGGCAATCGAACTGAAGCCGATCAGCAGACTCGCCGCGCCCAGCCACATCCGGAGCGTCGGATCCAGGTCCGGCATGCGTTGCAAGGTCAGCAGCGGGAAGTCGAAAGCCGCATGCAGCGCCAGCGGCCCTGCGAGCATTAGAAGGCGGCTGGAAAGACGGGCCCAGTCGCGATGATGGCGGTTCGCACCCAGCGCCGTGCCGGCGCGGGCGATCGTGAGGTAAGCGCCGGCAATGATACCGAGAGCGCCGTGGAACGGCACGGTCAGGACACTGCGCAGGGCAGCGAGTGAGCGCCACATCTCGGCGTGTTGGACGAGATAAGCGAGGTTCTCGTAAGCGGCGAAGCCGAGGCCGACCGCGGCGCCATAAACCACGGTGTCCATCGGATTGGCGAAGGTCCGCCGCTTGGTCGAGGAGATCAGCACGATGGCGATCACCTTGACGGCTTCCTCCGGCAGGGCGACCCCGAAGATTGAATGCATGGCCAGTGCGGCCCAGGGGTTGTCGGGGGCGGCGACCATCTTGGCGAAGGGGGCACGGGCGAGGCCGAGCAGCGAAATGCTGGCAGCGCCAAGCAGGAACGCGGTCCAGACCTGGGCCGGCGGTCCCGGGCGCTCCTCGGCGGCAATGACAAGCCACAGCATCAGCAGCGCCGGCGCGATGGCGGCAGTTCCGATGACAGTGGGTAACGCTTCAATCAGGTACATGGGCGTCGAAAATAGGTTCCCTTGCCCGGCTTTGCTACGTCCACCGATGCGACCATCTGTCATGCGCTTGCTGTCCTGCCGCTAACAAGCGCGCAGCTAGCATTCATCGGGCCGCCGCCACCGAACGTGTGGGATTGCGATTGGCAAGTCAGATCAAGGCAATGCGCGGACTTCCTCGATTCACGATGCATGTGTCCCGGTGGCGAGTCCAGGGGCATGCATTCGCCGGACAGCGCAAGGCCGTGCGAACCACGCTTCGCAGCGGCACCTCACAGGAAGAAGCTCCGTTTGCCGCCTTCAGTGCGCGGTGAACGGCGGCCGCGCGTCGGGGGCGATGTCGAAGGTGCCGAGATGGAATTCCTCTCCGGCGAACGCGCCCGGTTCGGAATGTTGCGCGAGGAGCGTGAAGGCCGCTTGCGGATATTGCTGCCAGACCGCGAGATCGCCGGCGGTGATGGTGAGCCAGCCGAACGTGTACATGTAGCGTCCGGGCTCCGTAACCCGGCCGACCCCGTCCCAGGTAATCTTGTTGACTGCCATTCGGTCCCCCCGATCGCAAGTCTGCAAATGAAGTCCGGCACGAGGCACGGACCCTCAAAAGCTGATCCCGCAATGGGGCCGCGATAGGGCGGCGATGCGGAGGCAAGTCGGCCGCAGTGGGCCGCGCCGCCGACCGCGAGTCAGCGCGCCGTCGAGGCCGTCTGCGCTTCCGCCGCCCGCTCCAACTGACGGTGCGAGGCGTGGAAGACGTCGTGGACGAGGCCGATCTTCTCGAGCCCCAGGATGATGAGGCCGTTGAGGTCGATCTCCCACCAGGCGTGCGAGATATAGGCGTCCCGCGGGAAGCGGTGATGGTTGTTATGCAGACCCTCGCCGAAGGTGAGGATCGTGGTCACGAACTCGTTGGTCGAGGCATCGTCGACCTCGAAGCGGCGATAGCCGTAAGCGTGGCAGACCGAGCCTGTGAGCTGGCTGACGAGGATGAGCAGATAAGCGCGGAACAGGCCGGAGAACAGGATGCAGCCGATCATCGTATGCAGCCCGCCGAAAACGTAGCCGATCACGCCGGGTATGAAGACTGCCGACATCCCGTACCAGACCCAGCGTGTTCGCACGAAGAACATCGCGATCGGATCGGCCAGGATGTCCTTGGCGTAGTATTCATTGTCGGTGGTCGCCTGGTCGAACACCCAGCCACCTTGGGCGTGCATGAAGCCCTTGAACACGCTGACATAGCGATTGCCGAAGCCATCAAACTGCGGGCTGTGGGGGTCGCCGACGTCATCAGCATAGAGGTGGTGGCGGCGGTGGTTGGCGACCCATTTGGCGATCGAGCCCTGCACCGCCATCTGGGCGATGGCGCAGAAGAAAGTGCGCATGATCGGGCCGCAGCGGAAGCTGCGATGAACGAACAGACGGTGCATTCCAGCACCGATGCCGAAAGTCGTCAGCGCGAACATCCAGGCAAACGCAAACAGTTCGACCCGACCGAGGCCTTGCGTGACAGCCCAAACGATGCCCGCGACAGCGCCGACATAAAGAATACCGAGCAGGAGATAGCTCTCGCGCAGCTTCGCCTGCACGAGGGGGCCTTCGGTGAGGACACCGGGGGGAAGCTGCGGCTTGGCGGTGGCGGGGGTGCTCTGGGCGATCTCTGCCGGGGTGAACTCGGCGTCAGCGATGGACATTCCAGGGACTTCCAATACTCGGAGCCCGCAGTGATTGCGGACATGCTGGGCCACACCCTATCGCGCGAGGGTCTCCACCTCCAGCATTTAGTTAAAATTGAGTTAAAATTGGTCCGGCCGGTTCAGGCCGGCTGCGGCACGGCCGCGTGCACGATCAGGCGGGTCGCATTTTGCACGATACCGCGAGCCGGCCGTGGAGACGTCGATGATCTTTATTGCGAGGCGCGCAATCTCACGGCGTAGTCATGGCGAGCGTGGCTTGGCGCGACCCGAACGGTGCGTTCAGTGAGCCCCGAGCAGCGCCTGCAGAGCCAGCACCCCGATGGCAATGAGCAGCTTGATCGTCGCCCAGGTCAGACTGTCCCGCCTGATCTCCACTCCGAAGCAGGGCGATGCACGCCGCATCGTCGCGGCCGCAACTGCTCCGACGGTAGCGAACGCAACTGCGATTCCGGCAATGGAGGACCTAGATAGGTCGGGGGGGCATCCATGGCGCGCCCCAAACCGGCGAGCTCACGCCGGACTAGCCGTCCGAGGGGGATTCGCGCTGCTCCATGGGCCTGCCCCGGTTCCGATTGGGAGGTTCATGCCTTGGCGCACGTAATCGGGCGGTTCGGCCCGATTTAGCAGGTTGGGCGAGCCCAAATTGACGCGGTAGTCCAAAAACAGCGCCGGAAGCGGTTCCCAAGCATGGAACTGTTGCATTCCTGCACTAGGCAGCCCGGTTCCCCGGCCCGTACAAGTGCTGAGTATTGAAGACCATTCATCAGAATTTTCGGATCGAGTGAGAAAATCATGAAGACTAAACTGGCCGCCGCCGCCCTTCTTCTTGCTTCAACCAGCCTGAGCTTCGCGGCTGATCTGGCCACCAAGGCGCCGCTCTACGCTCCCGCCGCCGTGTGGTCCTGGACCGGATTCTATCTCGGTGCCCACGCCGGCGCCGGCTGGGGAACCACGGAATCCACGCTGACCGGGTTCGCTGGCTTGTTGCCGCCCGGCACAAGCTTCGCGATTGCCCAGAACAACCGCAGCGGTTTTCTCGGTGGTGGTCAGGTGGGCTACAACTGGCAGAGCGGATGGGCCGTGTTCGGTGTCCAGGGTGACATCGCCGGAATGGACGTGAAGGGCACCACGCCGTGCCTTGCTGTTGCTTTTGCTTCTTGTACCGCAAAGAGCGATTGGCTCGCGACCGTGACCGGCCGCTTCGGTGGCGTGGTTGCCGATCGCACCCTGATCTACGTGAAGGGCGGCGCGGCATGGATGCACACTGACCATACGTTCAGCACACCTGCCGGCCTCTTCGGACCGACCGCATTTTCAGCAAGCTCCAGCAGCAACGCCTTCGGCTGGTTGCTCGGTCTCGGCGCCGAATATGCCTTCGACCACAACTGGAGCGCCTTCATCGAGTACGATTACATCGACTTCGACAAAAAGAGCGTCGGCATCGATTTCTCGTCGGCGTTGCGGGCCCCCACGGGCACGGCGGTTGCGAATGTCGATATCAAGAACAAGCTGTCGATTGCTAAGGTCGGTCTGAACTACAAGTTCGGCGGCCCGGTCGTCGCGCGCTACTGATCTTCTGAAACTACTGTTCCAGTCGAAACTGAGCCCGGCCGCTAGGTCGGGCTTTTTTCTTTGGCTCAAGGGCGACCGGCAACACGCCGGCGCGCTGGCAGCAGACGGCTGTCAGCTCGACATCGACGAAGCGATCGCATGAGACAAAGCAAGGGGGGGATCAGCGACTGATATCGCTGGCGCTCCCTAGCGGAATCGAACCGCTCTCTCCACCGTGAAAGGGTGGCGTCCTAACCGATAGACGAAGGGAGCAAACGCAGAGCCCCGCCGCTTTTGGGCGGCACGGCCGCCGCCGCCCGAGTCGTGCCCGGCGGCTTGCAGCGGGCGAACGTATAGTGGCCTTTGCGCCCGCGGGCAAGCCGTTCGGAACGGTCTTTTGGGGTCGGTGGACAGCGCCGCCCCGGGGATCATTCGGGGCCGATTTCAACGGTTTCTTAGGGTTCCCTGCGATAGCGCTGGAACGGGAGAGTTTTCAGCAATGCCACCGCCCAAGAAGCGCGCAGCCCGCAAAATGCTGTCGCAGCACGCCTGGATCACGCTCGACGGCGGGTTTGCCGCGCGGCATTGCGTGGTCCAGGACATCTCTGTTACGGGCGCAAAGATCACGCTGGATGACGATGCGAGCCAGCTGCCGGGCGTGATTCGGATGGCCTTCGCGCGCGACGCCCGCACCGGGCGGAACTGCCAGGTAGTCTGGCGCCGCGGCAAATCGGCCGGCATCAAGTTCCTCTGACACGAGCGGCGCCTCTCCCGGATGGCGCGCAAGGCGCCTCCGGGCTACAAAGCCGGCATGCGTGCGCCGCTCCTCATCCTCCTCTCGTTGCTAGCCACGACCGCGGCTGCGGCCGAAGCTCTGCGTCTTCCCCCCGCCGAGCGACCGCAGGCCGGCAAGACCCTGCCGCTGAAGGGCGCGGCCGGGACGGCGAAGGCGAACTCGTGCGCGTCTTATGGCCGAGGCTTCTACATGGTCGAGAGCACCGGGACCTGCGTGAAGATCGGTGGCTCGATCAGCGTCGACGCCACGGTCCGGCGCTAAAAGCCGATGCCGCCGGATCTGTTGCGGCTCGACATCTTCGTCCCCGTGCTGGCGTATTGCGCGTTGCTGTGGTGGGTCGGCCGCCGCCTGAGCTGGAGGGTATGGCTTGCCACCGTAGCTGTCACGCTGGCCCTCATCGCCGTCGTGGTGCTGGTCGAGCGCGGCTGGCGTTAGGCCTGATCGCGCCCAAAGCAAAAACGCGAAAACAACCCCATGCACAGTAGCCGTCAAGTGTTCCGATGACGCCGGACGAACGCGCCAGAATCGCGATTCATCCCGCTTTCATCGGGCCTTAAGCTGCGCCAGCGGCTCAGGACATCGGCGGGGCGACGTGGTGCGCGAATCCGGGCCGCCGGCCGAGCTCGGCCAGCCAGCGCGTCAGATGCGGCTGCGCCGGCCGGGTGATGCCCTCGACGCCGAGCCAGCGCCGCGCATAGCAGCCGATAGCGATGTCGGCGAGCGTAAACTGGTCGCCCTCCATGAAGCGGCGCGTGGCGAGCAGGCGGTCGGCGATGGCCCAGACCTCGGCGGCCGCATCGGCATCCTTCTGCACCTCGACCATGTCGCGCTCGGCGGGCGGCGTGCGCACGATGCCCCAGAACACCGGACGGTCGGCCGGCTGCACCATCGACAGCGTCCAGTCGAGCCAGCGGTCGACCGAGCTGCGCAGCTTCGGCGCCTCCGGATAGATCGGCGTGCCGCGCCCATGCGCGAGGCAGAGATAGCGCATAATTGAGTTGGATTCCCACAGCACGAAGTCGCCCTCGACCAGCGTCGGGATCCGCGCATTGGGGTTCATCGCCAGATATTCGGGCTCGCGGGTCTTGCCGTAACTCATGCCGGCGTCGATGCGCTCATAGGGCAGGTCGAGCTCGGTCAGGCACCACAGCACCTTTTGCACGTTGACCGAATTGGCGCGGCCCCAGATCGTCAGCTTGGCATCAGGCATGAAGCTCCTCCCGCGGCGTTGTTGCTTTCGCGCGGGTGATAGCGGAATTCCCTGGGGCGAGCGAGCCGCGATTGCGGTGCGCCCCTCATGCAAAAAGCTCCGCCATCGGCGGAGCCTTCATTGCAAAGTGAGCCTGATGATCAGTGGCTGAAAAGCAGCCACAACAGAATGATGACCGGGATCGGCACGCCCAGCACCCACAGCAATATTCCTCGTCCCATGCGTCCTCCTCCAATCGCATTGTCGGACGGGGAACGCCGGCCCCGAGGGCTTGTTCCTACGGCCTTGAGCTTTACCAGTGGCCGGTGTTGGGCATCGACAGCCAGGGTTCCTGGGGCGCTTTCGGCTCGCCCTTCTGCAGCAGCTCGATCGAGTGCAGGTCCGGCGAGCGGACGAAGGCCATGTTGCCGTCGCGCGGCGGCCGGTTGATGGTGACGCCGGCCTTCATCAGCTTTTCGCAGGTGGCGTAGATGTCGTCGACCTCATAGGCGAGATGGCCGAAGAAGCGGTCCTCGCCGTATTTCTCCTCGTCCCAATTCCAGGTGAGCTCGACCAGCGGCGCGCCGCGCGTTTGCGGCTGCTTCTTCAGCGCGTCGAGATCGTCCGCCGAGCACAGGAACACCAGCGTGAAGCGCCCCTTGTCGTTCTCGATCCGCCGAACCTCCTTCAGCCCCAGCGCATCCTGGTAAAACTTCAGCGCGACATCGAGATTGCGCACGCGCAGCATGGTGTGGAGGTAACGCATGTTTCTTGCTCCCTTGGACGGATGGAGGGTTTTGCTTTGGGCCGGGACGGCGGGAGCGAGAGATAGCAGGAAAATAGGATGAGGGGCAGGGGGGCGGCCTGGCGTGTGCGTGTTCATCCTGGGGCGCGCTGTTCGCGCGCGATGGAGGAAAATGCGTCACGGTTTGAGAAGAGGTGCGGTCCGTAGGGCAAGGTCTCTGGAGGTCAGACCATTTTCTCCGGCACCATGTCTTCCAGCTTGGGCAGCTTGGCATGCCGTTGGGCTTCAGTCTCTTGCAGGGTGCCAGGGTCGGCACTTCCTTCCTCTAACGACCTAATGCGCATGGCTACGTGGTATAAGTCAGCGTTGAATCTATAAGCCAGCACGGCTCCAGTGGCATACGCGACCGCTACCACTGAATTGGGAGCCGCTTTTTCCCAGACCACTTTGCGGTCATCGAACACCATCGAGTAGACCCGGATGATATCCGCGGCGAGGCTGACGTTGATCAATCCCAGCTTGCTGATGTTCTCTTTGTAGAACGCGGCTTTGTACCCACTGATGGTGAACTCCTTCATCGTGGCGGGAGCGCCATGTTCATGCATGGCTTTGTAGAGGAGGGCAAACTGATGTTGGGTGGTGGCGCTGCCATATGCAGTGGAATGGAGCGAGATCATTTCTGCGCGGAGACCGGACAGCAGCAATTGCCTCTCTCGGTTCTCTTCATCCTCAGCACTTGTGCGTTCAAGCTCGTGCCGGTGCAGCCTAGCCTGCCTTTCAAGGCGGGACTGATTCTCCTGTGACCTGATGAGGTTTTGAAAGCCTTTGCTGGTTTGCCAAGCAACAACGCACAAGCCAATCACTGCGCCGAACAGTGTTGCCGTACCTGGATCAATCTTTAGGCCACCGATTGAGAGCAGACTGATCATGTTAGCGAGGAGGAATACGACCCCAGCGACCAGCACAACCCATAACGTCCTTGGCATGGCCCTAAAGCGGCGAAACTCCTTTTCGATGAACGGTCGCGGAGTCATCTAAAATCCCAGAGAAGTGATCTGCTTGCCAGCATCGGCAATTGCTGTGTGCGTAATCAGGGAGTGAAGAGGAAAAGCAGGGGCGACGAAGGAATCAGACGTTATGTCTGTCGGTAAGCCGCTTCAACTAGGAGTTTCCGGTAATCCAGAGCCAGGCCCGGTGGAGCGTTACTTCTAAGTCAATGGCTTTATGAACAGGAGCGGCACTGAAACCAGCCAAGGCGGAGCGAAGCCGTAGGGCGAGAACATCTCGCGGCGACGTTGCGCCACGTGTCGCTCAACCCGGTGCGCGCCCGGCTGGTGCAGCGTGCGCAGGATTAGCGCTGGTCGAGCACGCGCGCGCATCTACGAGGCAAGGACGACGGGGGTAACCGCGCTGGTGCCAATCAGGGAGCGCTTTCCGCGTTTCGCCGACCCGCTCGACAGTTCGCCGCAGGCAGAACTGTTCGCCCGGCTGCGTGCCGCGGAGAGCATCGACCGGCCGCTCGGAGACGACCGCTTCATCGCCGCCTCGAGCGACTGACCGGGCGGATTCTGAAGCCAGCCAAGCGCGGACCGAAGCCGCAAGGCGAGGGGGGGGCGATGGCGAATGATTTAGTGGACTGTCACCGCAATTGCCAACTTCGATTCGTTCTTTGAAACTGGAACGGAGCAAGAGCGAGAACGAAACTAAGTCAGCCGTCGTATGAGCCAAAATTTAGGTCGTGAATGAACTCGGCAGGGTCAGCCCGTGTGACTTCACAAAATTCTAAGATCTCGATCCATGGGTTGTTGCCATGTTTCCGACTCCACAACGAGACGTTCCATTCTCTGTATCCAGTGCCGTCATCCACGCTTCCCAAGGCATGGTGTTCCAAAACTCCCATGCGACGCTTCAGCTCTTCCGAGTCAATATTGAAGGCACCTTCCACGTCATCGGTGGGTAGCACGTCAAGGCCGCGCCTCTTCATCCGTTCTGCAAGTCGCCAAGCAAACTCTCGCTCAGATAGCGGCAGCTCTTTGAGCTTATCTATGAATGAGGTAATTCCCATTATCTGGTCGGGGTCATTAAACATAGATTCCCAGTTTGATGCTTTTGCTAATGCCTTCAGAGTCTTTGGGTAGGTTGGCTGTGTTGCTTGGGTCGAATCGACAAATTGGGCAATCAACTGCCGTTCCGCACTCCTGAATCGATTTTCGTGATCGCGCTTATGCTGACGTCGCAATTCAGCGGGCCACTGCGCCTCATTCTTCCTATCGTCGATAAGATCGTGATGCTTTCCGCAAATTATGATCAAGTTGTCTTCGTGGCGGAGGTCTTCATCACTCATTGTGCTAGCGTGACGAGCACCTCCAGGCTCTACCGAGCAAATATGAGCAATTTTTCCCAGTACAGTACCGGAGGGATCTACAATCAATTCCTTGCAGGCAGGCATCGCGCACTGATTGCCGGTGTAGGCGAAAAGTCGCTTCACTGTACTCGGAGTCGGAGGCAATCGCGCCATGCTAAACCCTATAAAGAAGCCCCAAAGGGACTGGGGCAACGCGTGTACTATTTCAGAAGCTCAACTTAAACAAAAGCCCTCTGAATTATGGTTGCGCACTCAATTGACTCTGTCTGGGCTTGCAGGGACGCCGCAGCATGACCCGTCTCGCCCGTGTCGCCGTCCTTGATTATCCGCAACATGTCGCCCAGCGCGGCAATGGCCGGGCGCGTGCGTTCCTCGACAACGCGACTAACCGCTCGATCGCGGCCTGCTCGACGACTCGCCGGAGGCGAGCCTGTTTGCACGGCTGCGCTGCGGAGAGTATCGGCCGGCCGCTCGAAGAATTGACTGACCAGGCGGCTTCTGAAGCCAGCCAAGCGCGGACCGAAGCCCCAAGGCAAGCAGATTGGTGGTGGTGACTGAATTTATTGCACCGTCACCGTAATGCAGGGCGTTTCGCTTAATCAAGTTCTGGTAGGTTGCGCGTGTGGGTGTGGTCCGGTGACCTAACTAACCATCAACCAAAATCGTTCGCTTCAAGCGACTCGTTTGTGATGCCCGAGATAAAGATGAAGAAGCTGCTCATAACCCTTGCCTCAACAATCGCGCTCTCGTCGGGAGCTGATGTTCAAATCAGTATGCCGCCGGGATCGCAATGCTGGTCGTACCAGGGGCGTGACACGAGATTTTACGGCAACTTTTTGGGAGGGCAGGCTCTGACGGTTGCGGTTGTGGAACAACAATCGACGGAGCACGCCGGAATGAAGGCGATTGCCTACAATGGGGAGCAGGTTTGGGTGAATGGCCCAAATGGCTACTTTAGAGACGGAAACCGCGAGTCTAACCCCAATGATCCATTTATCCACACAGACAAGCCGGGTCGTTACATTTTCAACTTGTATGAGCATGGGACCGGCACCGAGTTTCCGGTCTTCGTGAAAATCTGTGCGATGAGGAAAGATCAGGCGAAGACGAAGTGAGCGGGGATTACGACGACTGTGCATTCAATTGACGCTGTCTGCGCTAGCGGACATGCGGCGGCATGATCGTCTCGTCCGTGTCGTCATCATGTCACCCAGCGCGGCAATGGCCGGGTAGGCACGTTCTTTGACGACGGCGAATGAATTTGATGCACTGTCACCGTAACTCCGGGCGAACCAGCCGGTGTGATATCTCTCGTCACAGCGTTGCTCTCTTTTGTGGAAACAGCACCCCAAGCCTACCGGCTCAAGGTGGGCAACGCCGACGTCTTCAAAAAATTCAAGGGAATCCCCCCGGGAGAGGGAATCCCCCAATGACAGCCGGCACGGGCTGCGGTGGAGGAGGGCCGTACTTGTCATAAGCCCCCTCAATCAATCTTGGCGTGCCCGTGTCCTGGCGCTCGCCACGGCTCTGCGAAGCCGGCGCGCCCGTGTAGGACAATTTGGGCTGCGTGAGGATGAGCGCGCGATTACGCATCGACCTCGCAAGCCCGCCGTTGACACATGCGCCACCGGCAGTTCTGCCCTCGGTGCATGCCGTTTGCGCCAGCGCCTGAGCGGACATCGACAAGCCGCCGACGAATGCTGCAGCGAGAGCAAAACAGCTCAATCTGATGATGGTGCGCGTCAAAATTTCACATTCCCGCCAAGCATCGCTATCCACCCCAGAGTGCGATTGTCAGGCGACCGCGCGGTGGGGTCTTCATTCATCCAGAAGTGCTCCAAACTCGCTTTCAGAGACATCCCTTCGCCGATCACGTACTGCGCGGAGCCTCCGGTGCCGATGCGTGTCTTTGCCGGAATGAATTGAAGGGTGATCGGATTGTAGGAGTTTTGATCGCGCCGCATGTAGTTCACCATTGGCGCGACCGTCCAGCGGCCGTTCGTGAAGCTTTGCTCGAGGCGGTATCGATAAACGGCGCTGTTGGAACGGAATGACTCGGGGATAAGGGCCAACAAGACCGGATCGAGAACACTGTTCTTTTCGGCATTCGTCCATGTCGCTGTAAATGTCGTGCTTGACGATGGCGTCCATGCGTATCCTGCCACGCCGAACAAAGTGTAACGGTCGCCGAGCACATACGACGCAACATGATCCAGGTAGGTTGTGGTTTCGTGGGCGTAAGAGGCCGAAGCCAGCAGGGTCAGCTTTTCCAGCTGGTAACCGAGCGACGCACTCTGCGTCGCGACCCTTGCCGGCTCCACCAATGTGGTTGCCTGCTCCGCAGTTGTGGGGGCGAGCTGCGCCTCGGTTCGATAGGCGCCGCGCCATGTATAGCCAGAGCTGAACGTCAGCAGCAGCGCGTCACCGATGGGTATGTTGACGCCAACGGTCGGCCCAATGTTCAATCCCTCGCCGAATGTCGCGAGATCGACGATGTCAGGATCCATCCGCGCATTTGCCGCGCTGCCAAAGAGCGCTGTCGTCCCGGTGGGAAGGTTCGCGTTCATGGCAATGAAGGGCTGAATGCCGGGGGTGCCGAGATAGGTCACTGTGCCCGATACGACCGTATCGGTGGTGGTCGCCACCGTACCGGTCAGTCCCGGCGTTGACTGCTGTGACCAAACATAGCCACCCTTGCCGAACAGCTCCACTTTCATGTTTTCAAACGGCTGCCCGGTCGCCTGAATGGTCGACAATGCATAAAACTGTGCACCGGCGCCTGGCGCCGACGAGCCGCTGGCAGGGTAACCCCTCGTTCCGCTCCAGCTGGAATATCGCAGTTCCTGATCAGCACCCAGCGACCAGTTCGACAGGGCGGGTTCGGCAGCGTTTGCATCCAGCGAAACGATCGCCGCACACGTGATCGCCAGCGTTAGCGACCGGAGCAAGCGATTGATCGATGACGCGCCTGACCGCTGCGATGAAACGCATTCCCATCCGTCTCGAAAATAAAGGCAGAGGCGCACGTACATAATGAGCTTAAACGACACACAAAAAGTCTGAAGGCAACGAAGTCACAGCGAGGCCGCCGGATCTGCGACGACCTCGCTGTCCAGCTCGAAATGAAAACGCCGGTTACGGCTTCTTTGCGGGAGCGGGGGCAGGCGGCTTGGGTGGAGTGGCAGGCTTTTGAGCGGGCGGAATATTCTTCTGCTTTGCCGCTTGCATGCTGCTCAGCGATGGAGCTTGTGTGTAAGCCATAGCCGGGGCCGCGCCGGCCGTCACGAGCAACGCCGCCGCGATCATCAATCGATAGTACATCTGATTCCTTTTCGAAATTCCGTCCCACAGCAATCCGAAATTCCAGCCGATGACGGTCGCGGCTGAGGCGCCGCGGACATGAATATCGGGCACCTTGATGCGCTTGGGTACTACCTAGAAAGGTGGTCCCATCTCTCTTATGCTCACCGAAGATCGGTGATCTGCACACTCTTTTGGGGACGACATGCATCCATCTGTGGATTCCACCAATCCACCAATCGACGACGTCTATGCACTCTGGGATCGGCTGGCCGAGTTCTCCGCTGGTGACGGTGATGCTGCACTGACCCATTTGCTAACCACGCTCTGTGCCATGGTCGCGGCACAGAATGCGCTTTGGGGCGTTGTTGTGCGATTGCCTTCGCCCGCGCCAAAGGATCCTTTGTTCGGCTGGCGCCCACGCCTGGTTCGGCTCCTGCATCCGGTACCGGCGGTGGCCGCTTCCGTGCAGGAGCAGTTCGATACGCTCTGGTCTTCCAACGTCGACCTGTCGCAGATCCTGGCCGCGTCAGGGGACGAGCCGTTCCGGACGCGTTTGCTCTTCGAAGCACTGCCACCCGAATGGTTCGAAGGTGAGCACTATCGGCGCCACTACCTCGAAGTCGGACACGGCGACAGCATCTCGGTGCGTTGCGCGCTCAACGACGATGTGCGGATTCATCTCTTCGTGTTTCGCGATGTGCGGGCACCGCGCTTCTCTGCGCCGGACAGCGAGCTTCTGGGCTTCGTGATGCGTGGGCTGAGATGGTTCTACCGGCAGCAGCTGCTCAGCCACGGCCTGCTCATCGCCAACGCGCCCCTGACGTCGGCCGAGCGAAGGGTGCTGCTGGGGCTGCTCGACGGATATACGGAAAAGCAGATCGCGCAGAAGCTCGACCAAAGTCCGAACACGACGCATTTCCACATCAAGTCGATTTACGCCAAATTCGGCGTCCGGAATCGCTCAGCACTCGCCGCGCTGTGGCTCGGCAAGTTGCGATAGCGAACCGCAGGCGCCGTCTCCCGCGGCAAGGCCCGGGCCCTCAGGAGTGTCAGTTTGGGCGATGTCTGCTTCAGCGTCGACAGCGAGGTCTGTGCCCTAGAACGGAGCCTCGACCTCTATCGCCTTAACTCTTGATTTGCTCAAGATGCTTTGGATTAAGGTCCGTCCTGTTACGACGTCGTCGTCCAGAATGTAGGTGACCTTGCTCGAATAGGATGAGCGGCAGTTGACTCGCGCCTCGTATTCTTCGCAGAGCTTTCTCCAATTGTATCCCGCAACGTCGATCAATCGGCTCCCAACGCTGACGCCCGCAGCGTCGCTGATGTTGGGAGAGCTCACCGTCAGCTTCGTTATCCTGGCGCCTCGGCGCCGATCAGACTGATCAACCTCCAGGTAGTAGATGTCTTTGCCGTTGAATTTGAAGATCATGTTGTAGGTGAGAATTGGCCTGGTCGATTCCTCCTGCGCCGTTGTCACCTTTCGCTCGGCGAATACGGCGCGGGCGGACTTAAGACCTTCTTCCGGCTCCTGGATGGAAAACACGAGCTTCTTCTGATTTGTGTCGTAGATTCCGCGCTGATCCACTCGCCAGAATTTTGCCCAATACGACTCGTCCAGATAGCTGCGTAACGGGGCCACGAGGCGTTCGACAGCCGCCGGGCAGAGCAGCTTGAATTGTTCCGTGATGGGAAGGGCTCCTGACGCACAACTTCCGTCGAGGAATTTGCCCGACCGGACATGCTGCCAGTTGAGGGAATAACCCCCGTTCAACCAAAGGCCCCCCAGGCCGCGTAGTTGGTATTCCTTCTCGTCGGTCGTTTTTATCCGGCCAACGCTGCAGTCAGCCGTCGACGTCAGCGAAAACTCACCTCTCAATCGCGTGGCTTCTTCCTTCAGGCATGCTGCTTGCTTGGCTTCATCGTCACCCTGCATTCGAGAGCAATACTCCAGAACATCCTCCCTGGTGACGACCCCCGACATGCTCGCTTTGCTGGTGTTGGCTCCGCCGATCTCTGTGATTGTGCCATTCCATGACTTGCAGGAAGCCAATGGAAAGCTACCGGACTTGTATATCGAATTGGGTTTCGGAAACTCGGATTGAGCGGAGACTGTAGCGCCTTGAAACGCGACTGCGACGAACAGCAGTTCAAACATCAGAACGAGTTTTCTACGCGTCTTTCCGAGCAATGGTTCTCGATCGGCACAAGACGTCAGCAAAGATCTCCCGACTTGCATTCAGCCCCCAAACATTTCTCTTCTCAAAATGCGAATTCGTTCAACCCTGGCCAAAGTAACAGCGTCGCTTTTCCGCAGAAAAGCGAAATCATCGATTGCAAATCACATAAGTGTATGCTTATGTGTCGTCATGATCCAGAATGACATCTTCCGGGCTCTGGCGGATCCGACCCGGCTCGCGATTTTCGAGAAGCTGGCGTCGGGCGGGATGAATGCCAGTGCCTTGCGCGAGGGTATGGAGATCAGCCAGCCGGCGATGTCCCAGCATCTTGCGGTTCTCCGGGGCGCCGGGCTCGTCAGGGAGCAACGGCAGGGGCGTTTCGTGAACTACGAGGTCGATCCCGACGGGCTCACTCTGATCGCGCAGTGGCTGGCGAAGTATCGCGCCTATTGGCCCGCACGCATCGAAGCTCTCAAGGTCTTGCTGAAGGATATGGACCAATGAACGACGAAAGCAGCTGCGATCGGAAAGTCGGCTTCGAACTCGAGTACCAACTCGACGAGCCCACGGAAAAGGTCTGGCGTGCGATCAGCATCCCGGAGTTTCGGAACAGCTGGTTGCCGCAGGAAGCGCTGGCCGATCCCGATGCGACCTCCGTTACACCAGGCAAGGAAGTCAGCTACAGGATGCGCGACGACGCGCCGCCCTTCCTCGAAAGCGTGGTGACGTTCAGGGTCACTCCCAACGCAACCGGTGGGACCAGCTTGCGGATCATCCACGAAGCGACCGACATGCGGATCGCGCGGATGACGAGGGCGGCGGCCAACAACAACAGCCCGACCGTCATGCTCGCCGCCTGACGCGCGACCAGCCTACCGACAAACAAGATCCGACGAATGGAGTTCGCCGATGCGCGAAGCGATGCAACTCGTCCCTGTGGTCATCGAGCAGTCCAGCAGAGGGGAACGGTCCTTCGACATCTATTCCCGCCTTCTGCGCGAACGGATCGTCTTCGTTAACGGGGAGGTGAACGACACGGTTTCGGCGCTGGTCTGCGCGCAATTGCTGTTCCTGGAAGCGGAAAATCCCAGGAAGCCGATCAGCATGTACATCAATTCGCCTGGCGGCGTCGTGACCAGCGGCTTCGCCATGTACGACACGATGCGCTACATCCGCGCGCCGGTGCATACGCTCTGCATGGGGACGGCTTGCTCGATGGGGTCGTTCCTGCTGATGGCTGGCGAACCGGGCCATCGCGCCGCGTTGCCCAACGCCAGCATCCTGATCCATCAGCCGTCGGGCGGCTTTCAGGGACAGGCTTCCGACATGCTCATTCATGCCGAAAATATCAAGCGGACCAAGCACCGCATGACGCAGATCTATGCCGAACACTGCAAGCGGAGCTACGAGGAGTTCGAGCGCGCAATGGATCGGGATCGCTTCATGACGCCCGAAGAAGCAGTGGAGTGGGGTCTCGTCGATCGCGTTCTCCCGGTTCGACAGGACGAACGGGACGCTACGGGCCACGAGTAGGACTGCCCGCGGAGAGCATCGGCCGGCCGCCTGGGGACGACGGATTCAGGTGACAGTGCATTCAATTGATGTCCGGGCTTGCAGGCATGCTGCGGCATGCCCCGTCTCGCCCGTGTGCGCTGTCACTGTAATTCTGGCTTCATGGCAGCGGCAAAAGCCAGCGCTACGATCGAGAAGCGGATGCAAGAGGTGCTCGCTTGCCAGGCAAAGCCCGCCGCGTAGAATAGCCGATCATGACCACTCCCACGATTGAACAGACGATTGCCTTCATCAAGTCAGCCCACGCGGATCAACTCGACAAAGGCGGCGTTGAGTACTGGAAACACCCTGTGTCGGTGATGAACCGGCTTGGCCCGGATGCGTCCGACGAGTGCAGGCTCGTGGCGTTACTTCATGACCTGATCGAGGACACCAGATATACGGCCGAGGATCTCCTTCGCCTCGGCTACCCCAAAACCGTTGTGGACTCCGTAAAACGCCTGTCAAAGCCCAAAGGCATTCCATACCTGGATTGCATCAAATCCATCGTGGAGTCGGGTGACCGAATGGCGATGGCGGTGAAGAGGGCCGACAATCAGGACAATCTTGATCCGGAGCGTTTGGCGAAGCTACCGCCCGAAAAGCGGGTCGGTGACGACAAGTACCGGCGCTCAATTGAGATGTTGACGGCGGCGCTCAATTAGCTGCGTGCCATTGCGTGACGCGCTCCAAAGCGGGGACGTTATCGCGGTTGAACCCCGACGAAGCCGGGTGCGACCAAATGAAATGCTTCAAAGCCTGCTCAGCGCGATCGTGGAAACGCTCCTAAGCGCCGCAGGGGGCGCCATAGCAAAATTGTTCGATTTGGAAAACGCCGTCGAACTCGCGGCGGCTATCATCGGCCTCGGCTTTATCGCGATCGGATTCACGGCCTTTTTGCTGGGCCACCGAGGTGGGCGCGCCCGCTGCAGGTCGCAAACAGGCTCCGCCGATCGCTCACTGAAGAGCCTTCGCCAGCGTCAGTCTCTGTCATTCCCAGCCGCTCCTTCAAGATGCGCTCAGCAACTTCAGAGGCTACGGCCGAGCCGACACAGTTGCCCTCTGCAACTAGGCTGCAATCCGCTGTTCGACGGGGGCCGTCAGGTACTTGAGCATTTGGGCGTGCTCGAGGTCGGGCACCGCGATGGCCGTGTGGCTGTAAAGCGTATTGGTCCGTGATTTTGCAATCTTGTCCAGGATCTGACGGCCTTTGATGACGTGGAGGCCCATGCCCTCTTCAGAAGGGAAGATCGCCAACACCACGTCATAAGCGGCGATGACGGTTCTAAGCGCTTCAGCCTTGTCTTCGGCGATGTCGACGAAAACGCGCACATCAGCCGCGAGTTCACGCAGCTCGTTAAAATCCAACATTGTGGGGTTACTCCAACGCAACGATACTGACGGAAGCTTGGAGGCGTTGGGTTACCGAAGTATGAACGACGCATGCCGAGCCACAGGTTTCACGATGAGGTGACTCTGGCGCCGTATCGAGGATGGCTGCGGGACATCCCGGGGCACCGCGCTCGGACTTCAGTCTGGATCTTCGAGGGATCGTCGTCCGGCCTGGGCCCGTGACCGGCATCAAGAAAGCGAAAGCCCCGCCTGGGGGGAAGCGGGGCTCTCTGACGGGGCGAAGCTCAGAGACTTCCTTAGTTAGACGCGCCAGCCGGAGAATGGTTCAAAGAGAAAATCCGGCATAAGTGCGGAACCCCCGCCGAGCCGCGGCTTGTGTTTTGGGCCTCGATAGGTTCTAAGCCCCGTGACTTCATGACCGTTGGGCATGAATCGGCAGCGCGCTGCGTGGTTCAAATCGCGTCCTGAGCAAGAGTTGCTCGCGCGCACAAAAGGAATTCAGACATGGCGAAGATGACGAAGACTCAATTGATCGACGCAATTGCCGAGGGCACGCAGCTTTCGAAGAACGACGTGAAGTCGGTCATCGAGTACATGGCGACTGTCGGATACAAGGAGCTCAACGAGTCCGGCGAGTTCGTCATTCCCGGCTTTGTGAAGATGTCGGTCGTGAACAAGCCGGCGACCGAAGCCCGGATGGGCGTCAATCCCTTCACGAAGGAGCCGATGCAGTTTGCGGCAAAGCCGGCGAGCAAGTCGGTGAAGGCATCGCCGCTGAAGGTTGCCAAGGACGCTGTCTAAGGGCTGGCGACGTCGTTGCGGCGGTCGCCTCAGCGGAGCACCGCAACGACCGCCGCGGCGAGCTTCCGGAAACGGAATCTCTCTCGAAAAACCCCGCATGCGCGGGGTTCTTCAGAGCTGACCGGCCGCACCGCACGGCCGCCAGCAGGGCTGAATTCGGTCGGACAATATGCAGAACGAAAATTCGTTCCCGCGCCGCTGACGCGCCGTCGGTCAAGGATGGCTATTCTCGCGGCGATCGTGGTTGCCGCCCCGGTCTTTGGGGTGCTTTGCGCCGATAGCGAGGCGCCGCTCGTAGTGGCGGGCCAACTCAAGGAGCCGCTTCTTGATGACGGGATCTGCCTTCTCGGCGAGGTCCCGAACCGTCCTGAGGCGTTCTCGGCAAAACTCATCATCCATCGGCGCAAACTCGGTTAGACAATGCCGAGTTTAGTTTTGCGTATCCGGGTGACGTATGAACAAGCTCACACGTGCCCGGAAAGTTGTGAGTTCCCATGCCGATGTCCGGATCAAGGCAGGAAGCGGCTGTATCGCCCATGAGATCCAGGACGCGCCAGGCAATCCGAAGCGCAAAAGAAAGACCCCGCGCCTTCGCACGGGGCTCTCTCGCCGACGGCAATGGGATTTCAGCGCCTAGCCGCCAGCAGTGCCTCTAACTTAAGGTTGAAAATCCAGAGATCAACAGCGCCGCGGTGACGGAGTATGTTCGTCAGGCGGCGCTGCCATGTGACCGGGCGCTGAAATCCCAGCCTTCATGTGTCCGTGCGGCGCCGGAAAGGTTCAAAGCGATGTGCCCAGGAAATCCTGGAACAGGGCTGGACTTTCTGTTCTCATTTTGTTCTAGTGAGTCACGTTGCACGTTGGAGGTGATTTATGACCATCGAGAAACAGCGCGAAGTGATCAGGCTCTGGAATCAGCTCAGGAAGGTCGAGGGCCCGGCCGCAGAAGAACTCCGCATCCAGATCCTGGAATGCTTTTCGGAGAAGGCAGGCGCGAAGCGAGCGGCTTGAGAGGCGGCGGCTGATATCGACGACATGCGGCAGCCGGCAAGCGCGCTCTCACTCTGGTGGCGCGCGCTTGATCGGTGTGCTGCGAGGAGCTGCACGCGAGGCGCAACGACGTTGTCAATCCGAAGCCGTCGTGGTTGCCCTCGTTGCGCTCACGTATGGTTGCCGCCGATGGCCGAGGAACAAACCGTTGCCATCAGCGTTCGCGCAGCATGACATGTCCGCAATGCTCCAAGCCGATGACGGCGACCTCCAGCAATAGCTTTCGATGCGAACCTTGCCGCGAGATCGTCATCGTGTTCGCAGTCGTCTCGAAATTCCTGCCAGCAAAGCGTCCTGCCGTCGAAGACGCTACAGCGAGCCTCTTCATCGATCGTTAGGAATCGCTCCGCCCTGATTTTCTCGACTCCGATTCGTTCCTTGAGAACGAAATGGAGTTGGATGCAGAACAAGTCGAGGCCAGTCGATCTCGATGCGGACGCGCTTGTCAAAATGATACAGCGTGATGCTTCGCACAGGCCTGTCCTCGTGCCCGAGCTAGGGAACGAGCGACGGGAGAGCGACATGGATTCATGCTGATGTCTCGAGATGATCGTCGAGATCGCAAAGTCTTCGAGGCCGACCGGCACAAGCGGCTGCGCATGTTGATGTAAGCTCGCTGTGATCGTGCATTCGTTCGCGCGATCGATACCACTTGTTAAGAGACGATCCGCGCCGATTTCTGCGATTCCGATTCGTTCTTCGAGAACGAAAGGGTGTCGAAGCTGGAACAAAGCCGATCGGCCGAGCGCCAGAACCTTCTTGTCACCGTCTCGACGCTCGCCCTGTCCGGCGCTATCGTCGTATCGACGGCGGGTGGACCATGAAAAACGGCCTCTATTCCATCCACATCCACATGCTCGACGGCGTGAGGGGCCGCGACAGCGGCGTGCTGATCTTGCGGGATGGCGTGCTGCTTGGCGGCGGGCCTTATTTCTGGTCGCGCGGCTCCTACACGGTTGGCAACGGCACCTGGAAGGGCGAGCTTGCCACCAACCAGCATTCGCCGTTCGACGATGCCTTCGTCCGTCCGCTGTTCGGCGGGCAGGAGGTGACGAGCGGCTTTTGCGGGACGTTCAGCGACGACGAAGCCGAGGTGTTCGGCACCGTGCTGGTGGCGGGCCATCGCAGCCTCAGCTTCCGCGCGACCCTGAAGCGACTCGTCGAGATCTGAGGCGCGCAAACTCCTAACGAAAGCTTGCACGGAAGCCAATAACCCAATTGGGTTAGGTTAAAAGCCCAATCGCGTTGCGCTTGCCGCGAGTTAGGATAGGTGTCTGGCAAAGACAAGCAAGAAACGACTTTGCCAAGAAGCAGCTTTGTCATGACACCTTTTTCAGAACCGACTTTTTATCAAGGCGACCGGCACACCTACCGGCGTGTCGCCGTCGTCGGCTCACTGTTCTGTCTCGCTTTCGTGGTGATCAGCTTCTCGCTGCGGCCGCAGCTCGAGGACACGCGTGTCGCAGTCAAGGCCGACAGGCTGGTGCGTACGGCGGGCCAGGTGTCGCACACGAACTAGCGCTCGTCGCTATTGACGTGATCGTCGGCAGCCGCGTCCCGGCAAGTGGTGCCGCGGGTCGCGAGCGCGACGAAGCCGGCATAGCCGGACAGGTTCAGCAAGACTTCCAGCCACGCGGGCATGTCGTGTCTCTCCTGCGCGAGGACGATGTCAACGTGCTCGCGCGGCTCCAGTTCCGGGTTTTCGAGCTCCCGCTATTGAGCCTGGCGTCAGAAGCGGGGAGGAGGGATCGAGCCGCCGGCCGAGGTTCGCAACGGACTTGCTCATTGCTGTCGGAGGCGGGCGCAGCCCATCAACACCGAAGTAGCGAACGATCTCGTCGTAATGCTGATTGCCGGATTTGGGAACGAGCCTGCGGATACGGGCCAGCAACGCGGATATCGGCAATCTGTCCTCCCTGCCATCCGCCCCGTTGGTAGCCACAATTGTCTGCTGCATTGGCTCCCACGAAACTGAAACCCCGCCAGCATCGAATGGACGCTGACGGGGTTCGTCGTGCTGTCGCCTCACCCGGATGGCGGAGGCTCCCGCACTTGGGGGTTCAATACATGCGAGGCGATTTCGTTCCCTTCGCGTCGAAATTTATTCGACCGCTTTCGGTTCCGCGCCGCGCGCAACCATCACCCGGCGCCGGCGTTGTTTTCGAGTCGCGAAGGAGAAGATCATGAAGAAGACACTGGCAGTCCTGGCCACCGTTGCAGCCGTCGGCGCGACCGCGATAGCGGCGCCTGCGCCGGCAGAGGCGCGCGGCATCGGCCCGGGCCTCGCGTTTGGCCTCGCCGCCGGCGCGATCACGGCGGGTGCGATCGCCGCGTCCCAGCCGTATGGCTATTATGGTCCGGGCTACGGCTACTATGGCGGTCCCAGCTATTATTACGGGCCTGGCCCGTATGCCTATTACGGCGGCGGCGGTCCGGTCTACTACCGGCACCACTATTACCGCCATCACTGGTAACGGCTGAACAAGCGAAAAGCCCGGAGCGATGCTCCGGGCTTTTTTTCGTTCCGTTTCTCGTTCGCGTTTCTTGCGCGATGAACTGATGTCCTACGGCCAGAGCGAGGGCCGGTCGACCTTGCGGGCATTCTCGAGCGTCGAGACGAAATACTCTTCGCGCTCGCGCTTGAACTTCTCTTGCGTGGCACGGAAGGCGGCGACACGGGCGGCGATCTCTTCGCGTTCGCGCGCTTTGCGTTCTTCATCTTCGGTCATGTCCATCCCCTCGATTCACACTCGAACCATCTGTGCACTACTGAACTCAAGCAGTGCCGCCGCATTGCGCTTGAGTCGCATTCAACACATGCATTGGCGCTTCTGATTGGGGCGTCAATGGGGAGGAGGCATTGCAGGATTGTGATAAGCGAAGGTCTGCAAAAATCGCCGGCGAAAGCGCGCAAGCGACAAGCCTGTTGACGCACTTATCCACCGGCGCGGGCATGCTATAGAGGCGTGCCCGGAACGACGGATGGCTTGCCCATGATTGCATCAGATCTTCGCAGCGGCGTTGAACGGCTCGGCGACATGATCGCCGAGGCGAAGACCATCGTGCCCTTCACCGGCGCCGGCATCTCGACCGAATGCGGCATCCCCGACTTCCGCTCACCGGGCGGAGTTTGGACGCGCTACCGTCCGATCCAGTTCGACGAATTCGTCGCCAGCCGGGAGGCCCGCGACGAATCCTGGCGTCGGCGCTTTGCGATGGAGGAGGTCTTCGCGGCGGCCAGGCCCGGCCGCGGTCATCGCGCGCTCGCCTCGCTCTACCGCGCAGGCAAGATTCCCGCGCTCATCACCCAGAACATCGACAATCTGCACCAGGCCTCGGGCTTCGCCGCCGAGCACGTGATTGAACTTCACGGCAATACCACTTATGCGAGATGTATCGGATGCGGGAAGGCCTATCAGCTCGATTGGGTGAAGCGCCGTTTCGAGGAGGAGGGCGCCGCACCCAACTGTACCGTGTGCGATGAGCCGGTGAAGACGGCCACGATCTCCTTCGGTCAGATGATGCCCGATGATGAAATGCAGCGCGCAACCGAGTTATCGCAGCACTGCGATCTCTTCATCGCAATCGGTTCTTCGCTGGTGGTGTGGCCTGCGGCGGGCTTTCCGATGATGGCGAAGAATTGCGGTGCGCGACTCGTAATCATCAATCGCGAGCCGACTGATCAGGACGACATCGCCGACCTCGTCATCCGCCACGACATCGGCGAAGCACTCGGGCCCTTTGTCGGCAATTGAGGCATCAATTTGATTCGCAGCTGTGCAAGCTGTTCATAGGTTCCGGCTAATCTCTTTTTTATCTATGCCTCTCAACCGGGAGTGTTATCTTTTGAGTCGGAAGATTCGCATCGCGTCAGTTGAGAAGATTCTCTGAAGGTTCTCTAAAGACGCGTGATTCGACGCCGCCAATAAGGCGGGTTGCATGGAATGTGTGGGGTCCGGGGTTATGGGGTCGTCGGACGGATTTGAGTCCAAGAAGGTGGGAGTTCCCGCACCAGGCGCATCGCCGGGGCGGATGACTTCGGGCGAACACGGTGGTGGCCGCGACAGCGCACTCAGCCCCTTCACCGGTCTGGGTGAGGCCGGCGCCAACCTCGTCGAGGTCACCGGCGTCATCAAATGGTTCGACGCCTCGAAGGGCTACGGCTTCATCGTTCCCGACAACGGCTGGGCCGACGTGCTCCTGCATGTCACCGTGCTCAGGCGCGACGGCTTCCAGACCGCCTACGAGGGCGCACGCATCGTCGTCGAGTGCATCCAGCGCGCCAAGGGCTACCAGGCGTTCCGCGTGGTCTCGATGGACGAGTCCACCGCCATCCATCCGGCGCAGATGCTGCCGCCGCGGACCCACGTCACGGTTACCCCGACCAGCGGGCTGGAACGGGCCCAGGTCAAATGGTTCAATAGGCTGCGCGGCTTCGGCTTCCTGACCTGCGGCGAGGGTACGCCCGACATCTTCGTGCACATGGAGACGCTGCGCCGCTTCGGCATGACCGAGTTGCGGCCCGGCCAATATGTCCTGGTCCGCTTCGGGCCCGGCTCCAAGGGCATGATGGCGGCCGAAATCCATCCGGAGACTGGCTCGCCGGGATTGCAATCGCACTGACGGCCGCGGATCTCCAATTCCCGCAATCGTGAGCAGAGGTGCGCTGGCCAAGCCGCGCGCCTCTGGCATTTGTCATGATCGCCGCGTAAGGACTGATCCAGCCCCACGCCCTCGAGTGCTGCCCCATGCGTTTTGCCCTGCGCTTTGCCAACCATGATCGAAAGGCGACCTGGTCCGTCCCAACGAGGGGCTGGCTCGCTGCCATCCTCGTCATCGTCGGCTTTGCGATCGCCTGCGCACCCGCCGGCGCAGCCAGCTTCCAGCCGCTCGAGATCGCCACCAAGAATGGCGTGCAGGTGTTCTCGGTGGAAATGGCGACGACCGAGCAGGAGAAGCAGACCGGCCTGATGTACCGCAAGGAATTGGCCGACGGCAAAGGCATGCTGTTCGACTTCAATCCCGAGCAGGAAGTGTCGATGTGGATGAAGAACACCTACGTCCCGCTCGACATGATCTTCATCCGTGCCGACGGCCGCATCCTGCGCATCGCCGAAAATACCGAGCCGCTGTCGACCAAGATCATCTCATCCCAGGGGCCCGCCCGGGCCGTTCTGGAAGTGGTGGCGGGAACGGCGCAGAAATACGGCATCCGCCCGGGCGACCGCGTGGCCCATCCGCTATTCGGCAGCAAATAGAGGGACCAGGCAGGGCATTGCCAGCCTTAGGAAGCTTGCTGGCGCCTTAGAAGCTTGCTGGCGCCTTGGGAAGCGTGTATCGACGGGGCTCGCCGGACATTCGGGGTATAGCGCAGCCTGGTAGCGCGGCAGTTTTGGGTACTGCAGGTCGTTGGTTCGAATCCAGCTGCCCCGACCATTTTATGTATTATTCAATAATTTCAAATAGTTACGGCGAATCAGTCAGGCGAAAATGGTGCAACTCGTAACAGTCGATCGAGGCGCCTGACCGGGGCGTCTGACTCATTTTCGCCACAATTGACCGTCAGAGTATTGGTAGATTGTTTCAATCTGGCGACTTGTTTTGTTCGAAAAGAACTCATAGCGCCGACCCAAGCACAGCACAGAGAAGCTTCCCTAGCTCGCCTAACCAGCGGGCCAACCTCTGTTTTGTGCCCCTTTGTCCTTCGCGACCCGCCTCAAATCCCTTCTCGGCATAGTCGAGACCAAAGCCGCGCCCAGCCTCGCTGACGCGAGCGGCTTCTATTTCGGTCTCTTCGGCGCGAGCCCGACACTGGCCGGCGTGACCGTCACGCCCCACACGGCCATGACGTGCGCGCCCGTCGCATGCGCGGTGCGCTCGATCTCCGAGGCGGCTGGCTCGCTCCCCCTTCACATTTACAAGCGGCTCCCGGACGGCGGCAAAGAGAAGGCCACCGACCATCCGCTCTATTCGCTGCTTCACGACGCCCCGAACAATTTTGCGCCGGCAGCGCTGTTCCGCACCCAGCTCATGGCCGACGCGCTGTTGCAGCCTTACGGCGGATTCGCGCAAATCGTCCGCGTTGACGGCAAGCCCTATGAGCTGCTCCGGCTCGATCCCAGGCTGTCTTCCATCGTCGTCGACTACTCGAATTTTGAGCCGGCCTACGCAATTAAAGCCGATGGCAAGAATCCCGCCCGCGAGATCCCGGCGGCGGAGATCATCCACATTCCGACCCCGGCCTATGACCCCTCGCGCGGTCTAGTCGGTGAGGGCAGGGACGTAATCGCGCTCGCCCTGGTGCTTGAGCGCCATGCATCGCGCCTCTTTGGCAACGCCGCACGTCCCTCCGGTGTGCTGAGCCTCAAGGGCACGATGACGGAGGACACCCTCAAGAATGCGAAGGCCGCTTGGCAGGCATCGCAGGGCGGCGACAAGTCCGGCGGCACCGCCGTTCTTCCGGCCGACGCATCCTGGCAAGCGCTCACGTTCAATAGCGTCGACAGCCAGTTCCTCGAAATGCGGACGTATGCCGTCGCAGAGATCGCGCGACTGTTTCGCGTGCCGCTCCACATGCTGATGCAGGTCGACCGCGCCCAACCCCGCTCGATTGAATCGATCGGACAAGAATTCCTCTCGCAAGCTCTGTTGCCCAGGCTGAAGTCTTTCGAGCAGGAGCTTGAGTTGAAGCTTCTGACGCCGGAAGAGCGCAGTCAGTATGCAATCGAATTCAACATCGATGGCTTCGCCCGCGCCGATCTCCTCGCGCGTGCCCAGGCGCTCAGCGCCACGGTATCCGCACGCATTTTGAACCCGAACGAAGCGCGCCAGATCGGCTTCGGCCTGCCTGCTTATGAAGGCGGCGACGTGTTCGAAAACTTCAACACGTCATCTGCACACGCCGGCGGCGCGCTCAATGCCGGCAACGACAACAACCAAGAGGCCGCCTAATGCTTCGCACGATTCATTTGCACGGCAAGCTCGGCAACGACTTCGGCAAGTCACACCGTTTCGACGTCGCGACGGCCGCTGAAGCGCTGCGAGCGCTCAACTGCGCATTCCCCGGTCGTTTCGTGAAGGCGATCGAGCAAGGCGCCTATAAGATCGCTCGCGGCGACAAGCGCAACGGCATGCAGCTCGACATCGATCTGGTCAACCAGTTCAACCTGGGCCTCGCTGATCTTCACTTCATTCCTATCATAAAAGGCGCGAAATCAAGCACAGCGAAAGGCACCACCAAGATCGTGCTCGGTGCTGCTCTTGTCGGCGGCGCAATCTTCCTGTCTGGCGGCATGCTCGCTGCACCCATTAGCGCACTCAGCGGCGTTCCGCTCGTCGGTGGCATGAGTTACGGCACCGTTGCAGCGCTTGGCCTTGGCCTCGCACTGTCTGGTGCCTCAACGTTGCTCTCCAAGCCCGCCAGCCCGTCAACGGAGGCCTCCAACGCCCTCAACATCAATGGCGGCAACATCGGCAATTCCGGCCAGCAGGGGAACGCGGTCACGCTGATCTATGGCGAGACCATGGTCGGCTCCACGCCGATCGAGGCCTGGTCCGACGTCGAGGACATCGACGTCTATGCGGACAGCGCGGGCTCGATCGAAACCGCATTCGGGGAGCGCGGCTAATGGCTGATCTCTCCTGCACGGCATTTTTCGGCGACGGCGAGCACGCGTTCACGCTCACGCCTGAATTGGTCCGCGAGCTGGAGACCAAGTGCGGATCCGGTATCGGCTCAATCGCCAATCGCGTGTTCTCGCGCAACTTCGCCCAGGCCGACATCAACGAAACCATTCGCCTCGCGCTGATCGGCGGCGGCACCACGCCCAAGCGCGCGCATGAACTGATCGTCGCATACGTCGATGGGCGCTCCGTGATCGACACATTCGAACTCGCCGCGAAGATCCTGGAGCGGACGTTGTTCGGCAATCCCCAAGTGAAAGGAAATGACAAGTGAGCTTCGCCACCGGCACGCCTATCAGCGATGCCAATCCGCTACCTACTCGAGTCGCCGGCCAGTTGCTCGACAACACCGGGCAAGCTGTGAGCCCCGACAACTACACTCAAAGCTTCACCTACAACGTCGACGGCACCGTCGCGACGGTTTCGTTCACGGATGGAGCAAACACCTGGACGCAGACGTTAACCTATGATGCCGGCCGCGTCTCCAGCATCACCAACTGGGTCCGCTCCTAATGGACCGGTTGGAGATCAAAGCTTCGCTGAGTGTCACGGATGCCGGCGAGATCGTCGGCACGGCATGGCCATTTGGCGAGCCCGACACCACTGGCGATCTCATCGTCAAGGGCGCCTTCAACTTCGTCTCGAATGAACTGCCGATTCTATTCCAGCACAATCCCGCCGACCTGATCGGCACCTGGACCGACGCTGCGGAGACCGCTGACGGACTGGTCGTGAAGGGCAAGCTCCACACCGGCCACGACCGCGCCCGCACCGTGCTCGGCATGGTCAAGAGCGGTTTGGTCTCCGGTTTGTCGATCGGCTTCAAGACAAAGTCCTCGACCCAACAGGGACGCAACCGCGTCATTGCGGCGCTCGATCTCTACGAGATCAGCGTCGTGCGCAATCCCGCCCATCCCCGCGCTCGCATCACGGGCGCGAAGAACTATGACGCCGCACTCGCGGCGGCCGATCTCATCAAGCGTTTCACGGCAACGCTAAAGGCCTAACAGGAGCTTTGAACTACCCAATGAAGACTGCGAACGCACTCGAATTTAGAGACACCGGTGAGGTTGACGACCCGATCGCCGGAGTTGCCAA
The DNA here is from genome assembly GCF_001908205.1 of Bradyrhizobium sp. NAS80.1. Lineage (GTDB taxonomy): Bacteria > Pseudomonadota > Alphaproteobacteria > Rhizobiales > Xanthobacteraceae > Bradyrhizobium. The sequence continues at coordinate 15,353 of NZ_LGHL01000046.1, read as the reverse complement.
GGAACTGGCGGAGTTGAAGGCGGCCCTCGAAACGAAGGCGGCCAACGACAACACCAAGCTCACCGAGCGCCTGGACCGCATCGAGGCCAAGGTCAATCGGCCCGGCAATCGCGCCGCCAACGACAATGAGCCCAAGATCGAAACCAAGGCGTTCGAAGCGTTCCTTCGCGGCGGCGCCGAGCGCATGGATGACCTCGAAAAGAAGTCGCTGGTCGTCACCAACAACAACGCGATCGCACCGCCGGAGTTCGGGAACGAGATCCTAAAGCTTCTGCGCCAGTTCTCGCCCATCCGGCAGTATGCCAACGTTCGCACGATCGGCGCCTCCGTCGTGGAATATCCGCGCCGCACCGGCAGCACGGCAGCGACCTGGGTTGATGAAACCGAGGACCGCACCGAAAGCGAACCGTCCTATGAGCAGGTCGCGATTACACCCTATGAGATGGCGACCTTTACCGACGTGTCCAACCAGCTCCTGGAAGACAACGCCTACAATCTCGAAGGCGAATTGACTTCCGACCTGAGCGAGAGCTTCGGTATCGCTGAAGGAACGGCATTCGTCACCGGCAACGGCAGCAAGAAGCCCAAGGGTCTTCTGAGCGCCAGCGGCATTCAGACGATCGTCACCGGCAACGCTGGCGGCTTCCCGACCTCCACGCCGGCAGACGTGCTGATTGGCATGTTCCACAAGCTCCCCGGCGTCCATGCCCAGAATGGCGTGTGGCTCATGAACCGCAACACGCTCGGCGCGATCCGCCTGTGGAAGGACGGTATGGGCCGCTACCTCGTTCTCGACCCGATCTCGGATGGCGCGCCGACCACGCTGCTTGGCCGTCCGATCGTGGAAGCGATCGATATGCCCGACATCACCGCCAACGCTTTCCCGATCATCTTCGGTGACCTGAAGGGTTATCGCATCGTCGATCGCATCGGCCTTTCCATGCTTCGCGATCCCTACACGCTTGCGACGAAGGGGCAGGTTCGCTTCCACGCCCGCAAGCGCGTCGGCGCCGACGTGACCCATCCCGATCGCTTCGTGAAGCTCAAGGTCTCCGCGACCTAAGAGGACATGATCATGCGGCTCGCAGCGAATACCTTTGCCCTCCAGCTCGGCGACAAGTCTTTCGACTTGAAGCCGTCGCTGCGAGCCGCATTCATCCTATACGAACGTTACGACGGCTTCCATAACCTCTCGCGCTACCTCGCGGAAGGAAGCCTGACCACGGCAACGGACCTGATCACCGCGACCGTGACGGACAAGTCCGCATGGGCCGCTTACGCCCTCGCAGGCAACGGCATTGTGCGCGACCTCATGGCCGCAACCAGCGATCTGATCGAATTCGTCCTAGTCCTCGCCGGCGCCGACAAGAGCAGCGGCAAGGCAGACACCACCGGCAAGCCGATCCCGTTCGATGAATACTTCACCCATCTCTTCCAGATCGGCACGGGCTGGCTTGGCTGGGCTCCCGAGGACGTGTGGGACGCGACACCGGCTGAGATCATGAACGCCCAGAAGGGCCGAATAGAGATGCTCAAGGCCTTGTTCGGCAGCAAAGACGATCAGACCGCAGACGTGGCGGATGGATCACTGGCGAACCTCAAGGCCGACCTCAACCACATCGGTGACCTCACCAAGACGAGGGCAGCGTAATGGCCTGGAAACCGCGCCGGGTATGTCGCTGCGGCAAGATCATCGCCGCGACCGATCTCTGTGACTGCCAGATTAAGCGCAAGGCCGAGACGGATCGCCTTCGGCCCAATGCCAACGATCGCGGCTATGACAGCAAGTGGCGTCGCGAGAGCAAGGAATTCCTAGCTCGACCCGAGAACCGGTTCTGTGCCTGTGGCTGTGGTCGCATCGCCGATTGCGTTGACCACAAGATCCCCCATCGCGGCGACATGAAGCTTTTTTGGGACCGGAAGAATTGGTCTCCGCTAGCTAGTTCGCCCTGCCACACCAGCCGCAAACAACGTCAAGAGTGCCAACGATGACCACTAGGCCCAACCCCAAACGTTCACTCACACAGTCGCTGCCTGCGCTGCTGGACTACCAGCGCGACATGCACGCTGCACACCGGCAGATGACACGCTCGGTGCGCCAGTGTCTGCGCCAGATGGAAGAGCAGATGGCTGAGCTACGCCACAGCCTCGACCAGCACTTGGTTGCACAGCGCGACGAAGCGCACCGCAACGCTGCGGCCTCACAACATACCCGGGGGGCACCCGAGAATATCTCAAGCGGTCGCTGCGACCGGTCCCCCCGGGTCGCGCAAGAGAGCGCCTAATTGGAGTTTTTTCGACCGTGCCAATCACCCTCGATCAGGCGAAAGCCCACCTCAATCTCGGCTCAATCGACGCCGACGACGCCCTGGTTAGCGACAAGCTCGCGGCCGCAAAGGCGTGGGTTGGCGCCTATACAGCCTCGAATGTGGACGCGGACGGCACACCGGCCCCGGTGAATGAGGCCGTGCTGCAATTGACCGCGCACCTTTACCAGAACCGCGAAGCATCCCTGGTTGGCGTGACCGCGACCGAATTGCCGTTCGGTTTCCTTGATTTGTTGGCCCCTTACCGCGCGTTTTGCTTCTGAAATGACCACTTCCGACCCGTCTCTCGCCCTCCAAAAGGCCATTCGCGCACGCCTGATCGCGAGCCCGGAGCTGATGGCCCTGGTGCCGGCCGATCACGTGATCGACGCCAACGGCCGACCGGAGATCATGCCGGCTGTCTACATTGGCGAGGGGCAATCGATCCTGCGACGTTGGGATGCGACTTCCTATACCACGCTCCATGTTTGGTTCGCTGAGCCCGGCTTGGTCCGATGCAAAGAGGCCGTCTCCGCCATCGTCGCGGCCTTGCGGATCGACGCCCAGGTTGACGGCGTGCTGCCGATCGACGGCTTCACGGTTCACGACATGCAGGCCACACAGACGCGCTATCTCCGCGACCCGCATGGCCCGTTCAGCCACGGTATCGTCTCGGTCGCGGCGATCGTGAATGTGAGGGCGGTATGAGGGCCGGTAACCTCGATCGCCTCATTGAAATTCAGCGCCCCACCACCGGCCTGGACCTCTACGGCGCGCCCGAAAAGACCTGGACCACGTTTGCGACCATGCGCGCCCAGCTCCTGAAGAACGCGACCGACAACAAGGAAGGCCAGCGCGGGGAGACCACCGACGTCATCTTGACCTTCCGCATGTGGTTTCTGCACGGCGTGACGCTGGAAAACCGGGTCACCTATCAGGGCCAGCAATTCGAGATCATCGGCATCAGTGAGATCGGCCGCCGCCGTGGTCTGGACCTCACATGTCGGCGGGTTGGGCCATGACATCACTTGCCATCCCATACCTCTCCATAAACCCTGAGCATCCGCTCTCGTTCTGGCATGTTAGGCGCAAGCTGTTCGATCTCAGGTTCAAGTCCTTCAAAGACGATCTTGCATGCTCCCACGATAGCAGAAACGTTCTCATGGATCAGGGTGAGCCTCGTTTGGGTGCCTCCATAAAGCTTATGCGTTGGCCCCAATCCTTCGAGCAAATCGTGAATACGTTGTATCGAGGCTCGTATAGACGCGATTTCCCGGATCAACCTTCTAGGGAAAACGTCAAGATTGTCCCACGCTTCTGCAATTTCGGGAGGCTCTTTGATAACGATATGCGAGGCGGACACGTCTTTGTCGTCGGCGACGCGGAACGTGATCATTCCATCGAGCTCTTGAGCATCTTGGTGAAGTCTTCGCGTGGCCAAGTCCAGCTTCAGATAGATGGCAAGCTGCCTTCGCAAAAACTCCCGTTTGTGCTCTGCCGCATCTTCTCGGACCTTCGCCATCGCACCGCGATAGGCGAGAACACCACCGCCGAACGCTATGAGAGCGGATGCAATTGTCTGCCATTTGCTGAGATCGGCAGCGATCATCACAATCAGAATAATTGCAACCGCCGTAGCAATGCCGGGCCATTCGGGATTCTTCATTATTTCAAATTGCCGCGCGCTCTCCCGTTTGTCGAGAGGGTTGCGGCATGACCCACCGGAAACCACAGCTTGCCGCAGAACGCCTCCGGCAGCTACTCCATTACGATCCCGCCACCGGTATCTTCCGCTGGATGGCCAACACCAATTCTCGCCGCGCAAAGAGCGGCGAGGTTGCTGGCAACATCAACAGTGTTGGCCATCGTCGAATTTGCATCGACGGACACTTCCATCAGGCCTCTCGCCTTTGCTGGCTCTACATGACCGGTTCGTGGCCCACGGGATTTCGCGTGCGTCGCATCAACGGCATTCTCGACGACAATCGATGGGCAAATCTTACTCTGAGGGCCCAGTGATGCGCGGCCGCAAGCCCATTATCAACCCCGACAGCAACCCGATCACCGACGCGCCGAAAACGCCGTCATGGCTGGGAAAGGCCGCGCGCGCCGAATGGCGCCGCATTGCACCGCTGTTGATGGACCGCCGCATCTTGGCGGAAACCGACCTGACCACGCTCGCGCATTACTGCGCTGCCACGGGCACGGTCCAGGAACAGCAAAAGACGATCAACCGCGAGGGCTATGTCGTGATGACAGAGCGCGGCCCTCGCGCGCATCCGGCCGTCCGTATCCAGGCCGACGCCATGACCCGCGCGCGGCTTCTGGCGGCTGAGCTTGGCTTGACGCCCGTGTCCCGTAACCGCCCCTCAATCCGAACCGACCAGGAAGACGATGACAGTGCATCCGACCTGGGTGTTTGATAAGACACCCATCCCAGACCCGCACGGGCGCGGCGAACGCGCTGTGAAGTTCTTCCGGGCCTTGAAGCATCCCAAATCGACCGCCCCACGGCATGCGTTTGAGCTTGCGCCGTTCTGGGAACGCATCTTGCGGCGCATCTATGGGCCTTCCGACGCGGCCGGCGAGCGCGAGGTGCGAACCGTCTTCATTCAGATCCCGCGCGGCGCCCGTAAAACGACGTTCGGCGCCGCGTTGAGCCTTTTGCACTCTTGCGGCCATGAGAAGGTGCCCGGCGGCGCCTGTATTCTCGCCGCCAGCGCTGAGGATCAGGCCGAGCTTGCCTTTGACGAGGCGCGCGCCTTCATCAAGGCGACGCCGGCACTCGGCAAAGCTACCTATGTGGTCGAATCCGAGCTCGAGCTCGAGCACGTAGCGTCCGGCTCGACCTTGAAGGCAATCCCGGCCGAAGGCGACGTTCAGCAGGGCAAGACCCCTTATTTCGTCCTGATCGACGAATTGCACGTTTGGAAAAACCGCCGACTGTGGCGCGCGCTCAAGAGCGGCCTGCTCAAGGTGCCGAACACGCTGCTAGTGATCATCACCACGGCCGGGCGCGGGCAGGACAATCTCGGTTTCGAGGAATACAGCTATGCAAAAAAAAGTCGCGACGGGCGAGATCGATAACCCGGCCTATCTGCCGATCATCTTCGAGCCGCCGGCCAAATTCGACTGGCGCGACGAGAAGGTGTGGCACCTCGTAAACCCAGGTCTCAAGTTCGGGTTCCCCGATCTCAAGGGCATGCGGCAAGCGGCATCGGAGGCCGCCGACAAGCCGGCCGATCGTGAAGACTTCTGTTGCTACAATCTGAACCAATGGATCGACGCGGCATCGAGCCCGTTTGTCGAAATGTCGATCTATGACGAGGGGAACGTTCCGGTTGACCTGGACGCGCTTGCTTCGCGCCCGTGTTGGCTTGCGGTCGACCTTTCCTCCAACACCGACCTGTCAGTCATCACGGCTACATGGCCCGACGACGATGGCGGCTATGACGTGCATCCCTGGTTCTTCTGCCCATCTGCGAACCTTCGCGAACGTGAGAACAAGACCAGTGCGCCCTATGTCCAGTGGGAGCGCGACGGCCTGATCACGGCCACCGAGGGCAATGTGATCGACTTCGAGAAAGTCCAAGCGACTATCGAGGAGCTTTGCGACCGCTTCAACGTCCAGGAGATCGCTTTCGATCCTTATATGGCCCGCATGATGCAGGCCCGGCTGCTTGAGAAAGGCCTTCAGGTCGTCGATTTCCGGCAAGTCCCCAGCCTCATGATGCCGGCGCTATCGGAACTCGAACGCGCGATCATTGCGCGCCGATTCCGGCATGGTGGGCATCCGGTGTTGCGGTTCTGCTTCGCTAACGCTGAGGTAGAGCGGAACAAACAACAGCATGCGGTGCGCTTCCACAAGTCCAAGCGCTGGCTTTCCATTGACGGCGCCGTTGCGACCGCCATGGCGGTTTCGCGCGCCTCGACGGGCGAAAGCAACCGCTCGCTCTATGATCTCCCCAACGCTGTAGAACTTCTTTCGTGGTGACCAATGGCCGATAACGACGATCTCGACGCATACCTTCAATCGCTGCCCGACAAGCTCACCGAGCGGCTATCATCGATCATCCGCGAGCAAGCCGAACGCTTGTCCCAGGCCCAGCGCGAGGCTTTGCAAGCTTTGGAGCAGTCGCCGGACGAGACTGGTCACCTTGAAGAGTCGTGCGTTGTGGTGGCCGGCGCCCATGAGCTGGAATGGATCGTCCAGGCCGGCGGCGAGTTGACAACAAAAGAAGTCCGGCAAGGATCAAATGTGGCGTATGATTACAGCCTGGGCTTCGAATTCGGGACCAGCCGCCAGCCGGCGCGGCCGTTCTTTTATTCGACCTACAACACCATGCGCGAGGAAATGCAGGGGGTGATCAACGAGGCTGTAAACGAGGAGCTTTCCAATGGCTGATGACAAATGCGCACGCACAATCACATGGGTCGGCGGAACGCACACGTTCAATCTCAATCATCCCTGGGTCAGGCGCGTCTTGTCTTGGCGGGGCATTCCCGGGCCAGGCGGTAGCTCGATTTCGGCCATTTGGGGGCGCTTTGAGGCAAACAACTATTCGGCTACCGACGTAGAGCGCGTGATCGAGTTCGGTCTGCTTGGAGGCGGCACGCCCGAGAGCGAGGTGAAGCGACTGCTCGACGCCCATGTGCGCGGCAAGCCACTCGCGCCTAATGTCCTGATCGCCAGCGAGGTTTTGGCAGCCTGTTTCTTCGGAGATGCCAATGCCCGCACCTAGTCTCAGGATCCCCATCAGCGTGGATCTGGAGAAATTCCGCGACCAGATGAAGCAGACCAGCTCACTGGCTGGCACCGCTACGCGCCAGATCGCGAAGCAGTTCCTCGACATGAACAAAGACCTCGCGAAAGACGCGATCTTTGCGACCATGGCGCGCGGTGTCGTTGAACTCGCCGGCAAGGTCGCGCTCGCGGTTGGCGCCTATAAGCTCATGACGGCCGCGATCAGCGGCGCGCGCGAGCAGATGCAACAAATGGTCGAGATCGCGGACAAAGCCAACAATGTCGGTGTGTCCCCGCAGTTCTTGCAGGCCTTTACGAAGGAAGCGACGAAGCTCAAGGTCGAAGCCGGCGAGCTGGAATCCGCCCTCGACCATGCGTTCAACGCGACCAAGGATCGGTCTCCGATCGACATCGGCGAGTGGAGCGTCGGCGAAGAGAAGATCACCGAGGTCGAAAAGGCCTTGCGCGTCTACAACGAAACTCTCGCAAAGACCGCCGGCCAGCAGTTGCAGGGCTTGGTTCTCTTCCGGGACGCTAAGACCCAGGAGGACAAGATCAAGGCCGTGCTCGCGGCCATGGTTCAGCTCGACCAAATCGGCCAGCACGCCGCCTCCCTCGACCTGGGCGAGAAGATGTTCGGTGCCCAGATCATCGATCGCATGCGACAGGGCAAGACCAGTGCCGAGAGCATGCTGGCAACGATCAAGGAAGCCAGCGCCAACTCGGACGGCATCTTTAGCAACGCCCTGGTCGAGCGCGCGAAGGAAGTCGACGACCAGCTTAAGCTCGCCCATCAACGCCTTTCGACCGCGCTCAAACCGTCCTGGGACGATCTCGCCAGCGTCATGATGGATATCAAGGGCGCCTGGGCCGACGTGATCGGCTACATCGCCAAGGCGGTCGAATTGTCGAACAAGATGCCGCGCATTCCCGGCATGGCGGCGAGCTCCACCGACCTCGACGCCAAGCGGGACGCGCTCGCCCAGGTCAACGCCCGCTTGAACGGGACCGGGAGCGGGTTGTTTGGCAGCATCGATCTACCTGCTATCGAGATCGGCGGCGTCAAGCTGACCAACTCGACCCAGGAAAACCTTCTGGCCCACCGCGACCGCCTCCAAAAGGAAATCGCGGCGCTGACAGGGACCGGCGATCAGTATGGTCCGGCTGTCCCTGGTCAATCGCGCGGCACCGGCCCAGCGCCGACGAAGATCGACACGGGCGGCAATGTGGACAAGCTGGGAACGGCCGCTGACAGCATCGAGAAGCGCACCGCCGCGTTGAGGGAAGAGGCCGCTGGCCTCGACCTCTCGACCGCCGCGCGCGAGAAGAACAAGATCGCGGCCCAGCTCCAGGTCGTCGCCATGCAGGCTAACGCTGCGGCTGGGAAGGGCGAGGGGGTTGTGACGGCAGAGCAGCGCCAGCGTATCCAGGAGGTCACCGAGGCCTATGGGAAGGCCACCGAGGCCATCGAGAAGGCCACCGTTGCCCAGTCGATCCGGCGCGGCCGGCAGACCTCGCTATTGGATTTCAGCGACGTCGTCATCGCGGAGCAGTTGAGGGGCCTCTATCCCGACGTCGCGACCGCCTTGAACTCGGTTGAGGCATCGGCCATGCGGACCAACGAGGCCATGCGCTCGATCGGCACCACCATGAGCAGCAGTCTTACCAGCGGCCTCGCGGACATCATGAACGGCACCAAGAGCGTCAGCGACGGCTTCGCGAGCATGTCTAAGGCCATCGTGCGCGCCCTTGAGGAAGCGATGATCAAGGCTCTTGTCGTCGCACCGATCATGCGCGGGCTGTCTGGGATGTTCGGATTCAGCGACGGTGGGCTGGTTGGATCCTCGCTGCCCATGCCCGGCGATGGCGCATTCATCGGCCCGGTCGCAAAGGCGGACGGTGGCCTGATCCGGGGACCAGGAACGGGCACGTCAGATAGCATCGCGGCGCACCTCAGCGATGGAGAATTCGTGGTGCGCGCGAGCGCGACGGCCAAGCATCTGCCGCTCTTACAGGCGATAAACGCCGATCGCATTCCCCGATTTGCGGATGGCGGCTTAGTCGGCGGCGCCGGCAGCGGGGCCGCGCCCATGATCGGCCCGCAGCATGTGATCGCGCCGCAGATCAGCGTCAATGTGCAGGGCAGCCCCGGCCAATCCGCTCAAGATCATCAGCGCATGGGCGAGAACATCGCCCAGGCAGCGCGGCACCACATTCTGACCCTGATCGCCCAGGAATTCCGCACACAGATGCGGCCGGGCGGCATCCTGCGTCGATAAACAGGGCGCGATCCCGAAAGATCTCGCTATAGCTGAAAGGCCACCCGCCGGCGAAACGGGTGGCCTTTAAAGAAGATCGACCCTTGCCGTTGCTCAGACAGAAAGTTTCGATACGTGAATAATAGCAAAATAATCGACGATCACGCACACAATCTCACTCTCGACTTCAAAAAAAAGTTTGGACGAGAGCAAGCTCGACGCCGCCGACGTTGCCGCGATCGAAGCACTAGAGCAGGCCGAAGATCCCGCCTGGAAACGTTTAGCGCGATTGGCGGGGCAGAGCCGGCTCGTAAGGAAAGAGCGCACCCGCGAACGCGACCTTGCACTCGCCGAGGCCGAGGCACAGGCCAAACTCCGCATACGCGCCGACCGAAAGCGAGCAAAGGATGCCGACCGGCAACGCCAGCACCGCGCGTCCAAAGACGTTCAGAACCAGAAAGCGCTGGAACGGCTCATGCGCGCGACCGCGAACCCCAACCACGACAAGAGGCTCGAACAGCTCCGGGGAAACGAGGTCGCCTACACTCGCTTCTACGGCGAGTTGCGCGAGGCGAGGGAGAGCGGGATGAAGGTATCCGGTGCCAAGCTTGCGAAGCTTTACAACGACGCCTGGGACGAGAACATCAGTCGGGATACAGCCATACGCTGGCGGACGATCTGCCTCCATTTGGAGGCAAAGGGCGGCCCCTGGTTTGTCCGGCAGGGTCCAACAAAGCGGGCCGGCTAAACCGGCAGGGTCCAACAAAATTCAGCCCGTTTTGTTGGGCCCTGATTTCAGGCGAACGCGCCAAAATCATCTAAAATTTCAGGGTTTTTCGCATCCGGGCCGGATCGATTTCGTGTCACGAATTTTTCTATAGTAGTTTAGTAGTTACTAGAAAGGTTACTTAAAGAGTGAGGAACGGCGTGACAGGAATCGTCGAAGGAGGGGGCTGCCGCCCCCTCGACCCCCGCCGGGCCAAGAGGCCCGGCTTCTAAAACCTATTTCCGGAGATGTGATGCTCGCGGTTATGAAGAGAGGCTTTCCCAGGGATTGGACTGCTCCCGGCCATGCGCCGGCCTCCGGCCGGCTCACGTCCTAGTCCCGAAATCGTTCGCCCAGGAACCCCAGGGCTTGGTCGAGCGCCCCCTCGGCCGTCTCCCTAGCAGTCCAGCCAAGGTCGAGTGACTTCCACGCTGCGTAGGTCTCGGGCTTTCGTTCGGGATTCCCGACCGATGCATAGGCCGGTTGGGCAACAATATCCTCTCGCTCATAAGTGCGCGTGCTGAACGGTTTGTCACCGCCGCTCGATTGCATAACCTCGATTCGAAAGACCTTAAGATTCACTACGACCTCGACGGTCCGTTCGATCGTAAAGAATTCTGTCGCAAAGTCCGGTGGTTTGGCCACGGGCGTTCCTTCCAATAGTTGCAATCGGATCTGTTACTGAGCAACTCGTCAGACTGCAACGGGTTGCCCCGCGCACGACGCTGTAAGTCAGCACTGACTTACAATCTTAACGAGAATATTTTATTGACGCCACTTCGCGAATATGAGTCTTATGGCGCCACATACCGCTAATGGTGGGGCTGAAAGGGAATACCAATGTTGATTGCCGACGACCGTTACTTCGCGCTCGTGAAAGCGCTGACCGACGCCCATGCCGGCTCCGACGACTATGTCGCGATGGGCCGCGCCTGGGTCGAGAACCAAGTCCAAGTCGCGTTGTGCGCCGCAGACGTCTACCCGGAGAGCAGCGAAGTCGCATAACACCCATGCAAAGATTCGCTGCGAGATCCCATATCGCGCTGACTACAGGCTCAGCGCGATAGGCACTCACAGTCGGGGCCGTTCGCTCCTCCATGTCGTTACCAGCCGGCGCAACCCGCCGGCTGGTTTCGTCTCAGAGGATCATTCCGACTGATGACAGGAGAAGATTGAATGCCCGCAAAAAGCAATTTGTCGCCCGAACTGTTGAAAATCGTCCAAGCGGCGCCGCAGCCCAGCTCCATCGCCGTCACGTATTCCGCCGCCCGACGTCGTTTCAATCGCGCGTCCGAACATCATCAGCGCATCTGCAAGCTGAGCCCGAGAGGAGCGAACAGCCTTCAGGCGTCCTACGCCATTGTAGAGAACAACTGCATCATCGCGACCGGTGAGATTGATGCCGTCGAAGCGTGGTGCCGCGACGAAGGCGTGCTTGGGCCGCACGAATTTCTGAAGGAGGCGGCATGAGCGACGACCGAGAGGGGACGGTCGGCCCGAAATCGGGCCTCACAGCGGATTGGTATTTCGACGGTCAGCTTGTCTACCTAGAGCATTCTCAATACCAAACCGCACCTTGCAGACTTCTTCCAGGCAAGTCGCCGGAAGGAACGGCGGAATGGATGCTCGCTGAGTTAGCGAGGGCGATAAGACTCGGCACGGCGAAACCCCGTTAGCATTCGCAACCTATTGCCCTGAATCATCCCTCGCGCTTAGATTGCGCGGGGGATTTTTCATGCCTGACGAGAGCGAGCCTAGAGCGATCGATGGACCGTTGCCGGCCGAGTATGCGGAAGCATTTGGCTTGTGCATCAAACTGGTTTCCGCTCGTATCGACGACGACCCAGAGCGGATGAAGGCAGTGAACGACAGCTTGATGGCTGATCTTCTCGGTGATGCCCCTCTGCCGGTGCCTGTGTCATCCGTCGACCAGTCCGTCGTCCGATTGCTTCACGGCCTTATGGAGTTGATGCAGGTGCCAAACCGATTCGACGCTATGGCAACAATGGTCAGGCTCTATCCCTGGGGAGGAAAGATCTCGCGCGCCCAGCACATGGAGAATTGCTACTATCTGATCGTGAACGAAACTTACATCCTGGAGGAGCGTTTAAAGGCCTTTGTGAACCACCTGATCGCTTGCGCAACCTCACGCTCGTTTCAGGTAGACCTGTCGTCGGTAAATCGGCTGGTCATAAAGTTGCACAAAGGCTTCTTCGGTAAAATGGTGGCTGCACGCGGCATTCACGTGCATCAGCAGTCCTACGTTCCAAGGGAAATTAAGCGCATAGAAACGCTTGAATTGATGATGATGGGTCCCGAGCCGAAAGCGCAAGAGGGGCCTTGGAAGCTGTTACATCGGATTGCCTTTAGAGAGGCCCGAAAGCAGTGGGTTCAAAATGCCGAGGACGCGGCGAAGGCTGCGAAATACATCATTGGGCATCTGCTAGTTCAAACGCAGTTGGTCTGGCGCACCGTCCTCCAAGAAGAGCTAGACAAATTGGACAGCATGGGGGCCGGGCAAACTAAAGCGAGTAGCTAATGGCCTCGATCATCGTGACGCGGTCCCGCAGCGGTCCCTCTGGCATGATGCCGTATCTGCCCGTCGTCGTGCTCCGAGTATGTCCGAGCAGCACGCCATGCTGTTCGTCGAGGAAGCCTGCCGCGCGGAATGCATCTGCAACCCCATGCCGGAACGAATGGAAGTTGTGGCGCTTGTCAGTCTTGACGCCAATCAGCTTGAAGTAACCCGCAAAGAACCGCGACGGCGTGCGAGAGAAAAACCCGCGAGTGTCGGGCTTCAAGTCGGGGAATAGCTGCACTTCGCCGCGTGCCACCATTGCCGCATGATAGTCGAGGAAGCCGAGCTTGATCAGCTCGCTATGAACCGGGACCACGCGCTGGCTGCCATCCGTTTTGGTGGACTTCAATCGCGAGCCCTCGCGGGTGACGTGAAGAATCCAGACGCCGTGCAGTTGCCGAACGTCCGCCGTCAATAACTGCGCCAGCTCGCCCAGGCGCGCGCCGGTATGGATTGCGATCCAGGGCAACCAATAGCGCCAATCCCTGATCTCGATGTCACCGGGTTTGTGCTCCTGGTCGTCGCCAGCACAGCGCGTCATCAGCGGCGACGTGAAAATCTTGCGCAACTGATCGTCGGAGTAGGGGAACACCTTCTGCTTTTTCTTGTCGATCGCCAAGAACATGCCCCTGATCACATCCGCGTCGATAAACTCATTGTTGAGCAGCCATTCACAGAAGCCCGCGATCGCCGACAGGTAGCGGTTAGTGGTGTTCTCGCTGATCGTCGCCTTGCCGATTGTCTTGTTTGCTTCGATGATCTTTCGGAAGGTCATCCCCTGGAATTCTTTGATCTTGACTGCCTTCACGGGCCAAGAGGCGAGGGCGTGTTTCCAGTCGCGGACGGCCTTCCTCGTGATCGCGGAGACGTGCGAGGTCTCGCCAATGAACTCAAAGAACAACCCGACGATGACGCGGTTCTGCGTCCATGTGTCCAGCGACACCGACGCCTTTTTCTCGCGCTCGAAACGGTCATACAGCTCCCACAGGCTCTCGCCTGGAGCTGCTTTCTTACGGCCGGCAGTAGGATCGGCTGGCGCTACAGCTTGATCATTCGGCACGCCGGACCAATTGCCCTGGTCGCGCTCAGCGGCGCGTTCAAGCATTTGGATCTCCGCGCGCTGTAGCCGCTGACACAGATCCCGATAGGCCGGCGATCCCTTCTCGATCAACAGCCGGTCCCGTTGGATCACGTCATCCGCTGCCCATTCGATCGGCCCCGTCTCACCCACTGCGAGATGTTTCCGGAGTTGGGCCAGCTTGATATCCCGCCGATCGCGGGCCAGGGCAGGGGCGTCTTTCATCACCATGACGTCGAGCGCGGCGTTCAACTGCACAAGCGGATTGCCGGACCATTCGACCAAGCCGGCGCCGATCTCGTGCGTTAGACGATCCTTGGCTTGCTGCACCATTGCGGACGTGGGCATGGCGGCCCGCTCACGCTGGTCGTGGTCCAGGAGGCTTTCGTAATGCCGCCAGACGGCCGCCTGGAGGTCGCCGGGCGTTGGTTCCTGGCGCTGGGCCAGTTCCTCGAATTGCGCCCTATACTTCGCCAGGATCGGCAGTGCGGCGAGGCGCGCGGCCTTCGGATCCCGCACACCGGTCGACTTCCAGATCTCTTTCTTTCCGACGATGGACTGGAGTTTTTTGGGGACTGCGAGGCGCACGTAGTAGACCGCCGAACCACCCCGGCGCTGAATATTTGACGCTAGTCCCATGGCCCCCTCGCGACACGGAGTCGTAACAGTTGACGGGGCTATCGGTATCTAACAAGCCTTTGAGACTCAAGCATTTATTGAATTTGTTGAATTTTTCGTCGGGGCAGAACCAGTCCAGCTGCCCCGACCACTCCCGACGTTCCCCGCGCGTCCCGGTATTTCGACTTCGACGCCGGTGTGCGCCCGCGGCGGCCTGAGACCTTTTTTCCCCCAGGTGAAGAAGGCGGCCCAGGTCTGCCTTTCGATTCCTCACAAGGGGCGCAGAAGCCAGGCGCGCATCATGCTTCCAGCCGACGCCCGCAGCTCGGCAGCGTATCCTAGCAGGAGGAACAGCGTGGTTTCGCGGCTGATCCGGCCGTGCACCATGGCGAGCATCACGACGTAGAGCAGGGCCGCGATCGCAAACACGTGCTCGCGGGACAAGGGCGCCATCGCGAAGGAGCGCCGGCCGGCCGCGGTGATCACAAGAAGGACCAGCGCAGCGCCAGCCGGCCAGCCGAACTCGAGCGCGGCCTGAAGGAAGGCGTTGTGGGGCGGGATGCCTTTGACACAGGCGCGTGCACTGAACTGATCGAGGCCGATGCCGAAGGGGCCGGCATCCGGCAGGAGCCGGAAGGCGTCGGTGTACAGCTGCCGGCGAATGGCGACCGAATTGTCCAGGTCGACCTTCGTGCAGCCGGGCTCCGTACCAATAGCCGGCCGCGACTCGAGTTTACCGGCCGCAAGATTGAGGAACATCGCCGACATCTGCCCGCGCGCGGTGACCCCGGCGCCAACGCCGACTACCATGAGCAGGATGAACGCGATGGCCGTCTTTCGCTCGCTCGCCGTCGGCGCGAACCACGCGACCACGACAAGCGCCGCCGGAATCGCAATGAAGGGCGGGTTCAACTGATCGCCGCAACACATTCTGCGAACTTCTCAGCTGGGGTTTGAAAGAGCAAGGTCTTTCGTGGCCTTTCATTGAGCTGCTTGGCGATCGCG
>NZ_LGHL01000436.1 GCF_001908205.1 Bradyrhizobium sp. NAS80.1 | reverse complement strand
CGCGCTGTGGCCAAGGCGACGACGGTGCGCGGATTTACGCGCAAGCGCGGCGAACGCCAGACGTTCCCTGAGCATTTACCGCGCGAACGAGTGGTGATCGACCCGCCGACAGCTTGCGAGTGCTGTGGCAGCAACCGTCTGCGCAAGCGTGGCGAGGACGTGACCCGGACACTGGAAGTGGTGCCGCGCCAGTGGAAGGTGATCGAGACGGTCCGAGGGAAGTTTTCCTGCCGCGACTGCGAGAAGATCAGCCAGGCCCCGGCGCCGTTCCATGCTGTCGCACGGGGATGGGCCGGCCCGAGCCTGCTGGCCATGATCATGTTCGAGAAGTTCGGCCAACATCAGCCCTTAAACCGCCAGGCTGAGCGCTACGCCCTGGAAGGCGTGCCGATCGCGCTGTCGACCATGGCGGACGCCGTGGGATCGGTCAGTGCGTCGCTGGATCCCCTGCTGCGCCTGGTCGAAGCCCATGTCATGGCGGCCGAGCGCCTGCATGCCGATGATACGACGGTGCCGGTGCTGGCCAAGGGCAAGACCGATACGGCACGCTGCTGGATCTACGTCCGGGACGACCGGCCGTTTGGCGGCGCCGACCCGCCGGCGGCGATGTTCTACTACTCCCGCGACCGTAGGGGCGAGCATCCTCAGGCGCATCTGGCCCGGTATGCCGGCATCCTGCAGGCCGACGCCTATGATGGGTACAACCAGCTCTATCTGGCGGGGCGCCAGCCCGGACCGATCCG
>NZ_LGHL01000435.1 GCF_001908205.1 Bradyrhizobium sp. NAS80.1 | reverse complement strand
ATGCCGACGGGATCGAAAGCCCTGACCTTCGCACCCATGTCGATCAGGCCGGTCACCAGCGGGATCGACGGCGCATCGCGCATGTCGTCGGTGTCGGGCTTGAAGGTGAGGCCGAGCACCGCGATGGTCTTGCCGCGCAGCGAGCCGCCGAGCGCGTGGCTGACCTTGCGCGCCATCGCGCGCTTGCGGTTCTCGTTCACCGCCAGCACGGATTCGACGATGCGCAAGGACACGTCGTAGTCCTGCGCGATCTTGATCAGCGCCTTGGTGTCCTTCGGAAAGCACGAGCCGCCGAAGCCGGGACCGGCATGCAGGAACTTGGTGCCGATGCGGTTGTCCAGACCGATGCCACGCGCGACCTCCTGCACGTTGGCGCCGACTTTTTCGGAGAGATCGGCGATCTCGTTGATGAAGGTGATCTTGGTCGCGAGGAACGCATTGGCGGCGTATTTGATCATCTCGGCGGTGCGGCGCGCCGTGAACATCAGCGGCGCCTGGTTCAGCGACAGCGGGCGATAGATGTCGCCCATCACCTTGCGGCCGCGCTCGTCGGAGGTGCCGACCACGACGCGGTCCGGGAACTTGAAGTCGCGGATCGCGGCGCCCTCGCGCAGGAATTCGGGGTTGGAGGCGACCACGACGTCGGCGTTGGGATTGGTCTCGCGGATGATGCGCTCGACCTCGTCGCCGGTGCCGACCGGAACGGTCGACTTCGTCAC
>NZ_LGHL01000045.1 GCF_001908205.1 Bradyrhizobium sp. NAS80.1 | reverse complement strand
GCCTGCGCCAATCGCCTGGCCCGCGCCAAGGCCGATGCGGCGCTCAAATCGGTGCAGCTCGACGACGAGCTGCGCGGCGCCTTCATCCTCTCCGCCGACACGGTTGTGGCGGTCGGCCGCCGCATCCTGCCCAAGGCTAACCTCGTGGACGAGGCCGCGCAGTGCCTGCGGCTGCTCTCGGGCCGCAACCACCGCGTCTACACCGCGATCTGCCTGGTGACGCCGCGCGAGGCCTTCCGCCAGCGCCTGGTCGAGACCCGCGTCCGCTTCAAGCGCCTCTCGGAGGACGACATCCAGGCGTATATCGGCTCCGGCGAATGGCGCGGCAAAGCCGGTGGCTACGCCGTGCAGGGCATCGCCGGCTCCTTCGTGGTGAAGATGGTCGGCTCCTACTCCAACGTGGTCGGCCTGCCGCTCTACGAGACCACGACCCTGCTCGGCGGCGAGGGCTTCCCGATCCGCTTCGGCTGGCTGAACTCTACCGCCGTGTGAGCGTCGCAGGCGGCGGGTCGGCGCGGCCTGACAAAAATCTCGAATACAACCCCATGCAAAGTAGAATGGCCCCGCGGAACCCTGGCGGGCGCGCATGCGCCGCCGCCCAAGGAACTGCTTTGCCGGCAGATTCTTGAACTCCGTCACCTCGTGTAAGCTGCCCTCATCATGGACGACCAGGTCAAAAAGCCCGCCAGCCCGCTCAAAACCTGCCCGATCTGCGGCAAGCCGGCCGTGCATGCCACCCGCCCGTTCTGCTCCTCGCGCTGCCGCGACGTCGACCTGAACCGCTGGCTGAAAGGCTCCTACGTTATCCCCGGCCGCGACGATGAAGTCGATGACGTCGAATAGTTTTGTTATATCAAATACTTGAATGTTTTCGGCGACGCCTCTTGCCGCACCAGGCCAGCCCCGCCCAACCTTGTGCACAGCCCGGCCGCGCCCCGCGAATTCTTAGGCGAAGCGTGGGTGGACATGCAGCCTTCAGCCCACTATAACCCGCCCGCTCGATGGGCCTTGGCCCCTCTCTTGGAGCACGCCCAGGTAGCTCAGTTGGTAGAGCATGCGACTGAAAATCGCAGTGTCGGTGGTTCGATTCCGCCCCTGGGCACCATGCGCTTTTCCACGCTGGAGCACGATCTTGTACGATTGCGCGCTGGATGATCGGCGCGAAGGGCGTTCGCGGAATTCTCTTCCTAGACCTCGCTAAGTTCATCTGCGTTCAAATCCAGCTCCGGCAGCGCTTCAGTTCTCCTCGCCAGACGCACCTCTCGTGCCTAGTTCGCCTTGAGACTCTGAAAGGCAAGCGGCTTGATGGAAATCGATCCGATAAATGGCCGATCGTGTGCCAGGATTACGAAGTAGGCGGCGGATGCTACCAGCGCATATAGATGCGTAGCCGTCACTTGCATGCGCAGCGAATGCGTGTTGCATATGGCGATCGCCGTCAGCGCCGATGTTGATATGATGAGCATCGCGATCCATTGCGCCCAGGTGATGCCGGAATTCGATGCGGCGAGGCGTGCAATGCACGCATTGCGAGCCGCCAAGATCTGGTTGAGGAGCGCAGAGAATATGGGCTGCTGATCGAGCGAGGGCGGCTGGTGGGAGAGGAATTCGATCATGGTGACCAGAATGTTCTCTGACTGGCCGAATGCCGGATCCTCAAGAGTGCCGCCTTTCGCCATTTCGGGCCAATCGATCGTCACAACGCTCGTCACATAGGCGCGTATGTCGGACCGAATAGCGGTCCGAACCTCGGCGGGAAGGCCGGCGGCGAGCACCGATGCGTTCTCCAACGCGTCCGCTTCTCGTTGCACCGTGTTACGGGCGTTGAGTCCGTCGTTCCAAATACCGGCGGCGGAGAATGCCACGATAAGGGCAAAGTTAACGATCCCCTGCGATTGATTCATGCGACGTCGCACGTGGTGCCGGTGTGTGGGTTTGCAGCTCCGCGGTGCTGCGGTGTCGGGCAGGAGGCGGTGATGCGGCTGCGCGGACGTGTGAGCATCGGCATTGCCATGCTCGCGGTGGCTCTTTGTTCGGGACGAGCGGCGGCGGAAGACCTCGCCCTGCGGGATGCGGTGACGATGACGGGCACCGCGATGTTTCTCGATTCCGGCGCACCAGGGCTCGTTCTCGCCGTCGTGCGCGGCGACGACAGCGTCGTGCAAGGCTACGGCGAGACCGCTCCCGGCAACAAGGTCGAGCCCGACGGGCGATCGATCATCCGACTGGGGTCGGTTTCCAAGGTCTTCGCCACCGACCTCTTGGCGACGCTGGCTGCCGAAGGGCGCGTCGGCCTCACCGATCCGCTGTCGCGCTATGCCCCGGCGGGCGTCACGGTCCGTTCGTTCGGCGATCAGCCGTTCAGCCTGCTCGATCTTGCGACCCATTCGGCCGGCCTCCCGCGCGAGGTGCGCGATCCCTCGGTGAAGGACGGTGACGGCAATCCGTTCCTCGCGTTCAAGCGCGACACCTATTGGGCCTGGCTCGGCGAGAACACGCCCGCCTACGCGCCGGGCACGACCGCGATGTATTCCAATTTCGGCTATGGCCTGCTTGGCGATGCGCTGGTAAAGGCCGGCGGCAAACCCTACGGGGATTTGCTGCGGGACAAGCTCATCGCACCGCTTCAGCTCGCGGATACCACGCTGCGCCTGTCGGACGCGCAACGGCCTCGCCTGATGGTGGGGCTCGACCCATTCGGCAAGCCCGACCCGAACTGGGAAGTGCCGGAGATCATGTACGCCAGCGCCGGGGTGTACTCGACCGCCGACGACATGGTGCGCTGGATGCGCTGGCACCTTGCGCGCGACGAAAAGTCCGCCGCGGCGTTGTCGCTCGCTCACGCGATGTGGCGGCCGCATGACGGCCTCGCTCGGCTGGTCGGTGTCGAGGTCACGGGCTCCGAGGGCATGGGGCTCGGCTGGATCGTCAGCCCTGCGCGCGACGGCGTGCCGCTCCTGCTTGGCAAGAGCGGCGGCCTCGGCGGCTTCATGACCTACGTTGTGCTATCGCCCAACCGCAGGCTCGGAATCTTCGTGGCCGCAAGCCGGGTCAACTTCGCGATGTTCGAGGGATTGCACACCGCCGTGCGCCAGCTTGCCGCCGAACTGGCGCCGGCGGGACCATGAATTGACGCGCGCAATGACAATGCGGACGGATTTTCGGCACGGCGCGATCTCCCGGGGCGTGAGGCTGTCGGCCCTGGCGCTATTGCTCCTGCCGGCCGCGCCGAGCCCAGCACGAGCCAATATTTACACTGCCGGCACCGACGCGGAGCTGCGTATCGCCCTCAACGGCGCGGCCAACAATCCCGGAAGCACCATCACCCTCACCGCCAACATCACCATCACGGGTGGCGATCTGCCGGCGCTGGTCAACAATACGACTATCAATGGCGGTGGCTTTACGCTGGACGGCAACAACGCCAATCGTGGGCTGTTCGCCTATCAAGGGACGGTGGCGATCAACAACCTGACGATCGTCAACACGGTCGCGCAAGGCGGCAACACCTATGGCGGCAATACATACTTGACCTCGCAGCAAAGCGGCGGCGGCGGCATGGGGGCCGGTGGCGCGCTGTTTGTTGCCGCTGGCGCCAATATCACGATCACGAATGTCAATTTTAGCCGCAACAGCGCGCTCGGCGGGAGCGCCCTCGGGGCGACCTACGGCAAGGGCGGCTCGGGCGGCGGCGGCGGCATGGGCGGCAATTCCGCCTTTGGGGACAATTCCAATTGCTGCGGTGGTGGCGGCGGCGGCCTTGGTAATTCCGCGACCGGCGGCACCCCGCAGGGCACCGGCAGCGCGGGCATCGTGCCCAACGCGGCCTCGGGCGGGAACGGCACAGTACTTTCGGGTGGCTGGACGGGTCCTGTCGTGTGGCTTTTCCCCGCCTATTCAGCCGGCGGCGCCAACGGTGGTGGCGGTGGCGGCGGTGGCGCTTTTGGCACCGGCGGTGGCGGCGGCGGCGCTGGCGGCGGCATTGGCGGCGCCAATGGCCACCACGAAAACGGCGGCAATGGCGGCTTCGGCGGCGGTGGCGGCGGAGCGCCGGCCGGCCAAGGCGGCAATGGCGGTTTCGGCGGCGGCGGCGGTTACAGCGACGACGCCGCGGCAGGGCACAACGGCGGCTATGGCGGCTTCGGCGGTGGTGGCGGCGGCGGCGGCGATGCCAATGGTCCCAACGGCGGCATTGGCTATGGCGGCTGGGGTGGCGGCAATGGCAGCATTGATTCCAACAGCGTCGGCGGCGGCGGCGCGGGCTTCGGTGGTGCGGTGTTCGTCCTGCAAGGCGGCAGCCTGACGGTCGCCGGCGCGGGCTCGATCGCAGCCGGCACCGTCGCCGGTGGTCAAGGCTACCAAAACGGTTTTGCCGCCGGTTCCAGCTTCTACCTGCAGGGCAGCGGCACGCTCAATTTTGCGCCGTCCGCCGGCAACATATTTACGATCGCGGGCGCGATCGTCGATGACGTCGGCAGCGGTCTGCAGTCGACCTGGGGGGCCGGCAATCCAAACCAATATAATCCGGGTTCATACAACGTTGTGGTGTCGGGAGCCGGCACGCTCGTCCTCACGGGAGCCAATTCTTACTCCGGGGGCACCACCATCAACGCTGGCGCCACCTTGCAGCTCGGCAATGGCGGCACCTCCGGTTCGATCATGGGCAATATCACCGACAACGGGTTCCTTGCTTTCGATCGCTCCAGCGGCGTCTTCAACGGCGTGATTTCCGGCAGCGGCGGCGTTCACCAGCTGGGCGCTGGCACCACACAGCTCACGGCCGGCAACAGTTATACCGGCGCAACGGTCATCGACACGAACGGCACGCTGGCCCTCATGGGAGCGGGCTCTATCGCCGCATCCAGCAGTCTGACCGCCAATGGCACGTTCGACATTTCAAGTACGGGCGGCGGCGCATCCATTACCACCCTGTCGGGCCGCGGCACGGTCGTACTCGGCGGCCAAACCCTGACGATCGATCATGGCGCGAGCACCTTTTCCGGGTCGATCCAGGGAAGCGGCGGCCTTGCCATCACGGGTGGCACGCAGACCCTGAGCGGCGTCAGCAGCCAGTTCACCGGCAATGCGACGGTTGCAGGCGGCACGCTGGTCATGGCCCAAAGCGGCAGCCTCGGCGGCGCGCTGGCGGTCAATTCGGGAGGCCGTCTCGAAGGCTCCGGCGCCGTCGGTTCGACCACGGTGAGCAGTGGCGGCACGATTGCGCCGTCCAGCGGCGGCGCGCTGACCATCAACGGCAATCTGACGCTGCTGGCGGGAGCGGCGTTCGAGTATCAACTCGCCGATCCGTCATCGTCGCTGTTGGCGACGCCGGTGACGGGTTCTTCGGTGATCAACGTCAACGGGAATCTCGCGCTGAACGGCGCGGGGCTCGATATCCTCGGCAACGGCGCGGCCCCGAGCCTCGGCTACCACCGCTTGATCCATTACACCGGCACATTGTCGGAAACGAATGGAGGGCTGACGGTCGCGAGCTTTCCGCCGAGCAGCCCGATCGCCTACCTCTATACGGTCGACACCGCGACATACGCGAACAATGTCGACCTGCTGGTGCTGCCCAATGGCGTGAACGTCCTGCAATTGTGGGGTGGCGGCAGCAATGGCGTCGGCATGGGCAGCGGCACCTGGAACGCCAGCAACACCAACTGGCTCGATCCAATCGGCGGCGTCGCGCCGACCCTGTGGGGCAGCAGCTATGGCATCTTCCGCGGCCCCGGCGGCACGGTCACCGTGGACGGCACGCAATCGGCGATCGGGCTGCAATTCGCGGGCGGGGCGTACATGCTGGCGCCGGGCATGGCCGGATCGCTGAACCTGGTCAAAAACACAGCGCTGCAAATTGCCGTTCCCGGAATCGATGTCCTCGCTGGGGAAACCGCGACCGTCGGCGTGACCATCACCGGTAACGACGGACTGCAGAAGACCAGCGACGGCACGCTGATCCTCAGCGGCACCAACAGTTATTCCGGCGGCACCTTCATCAGCAGCGGTGTGCTGCAGATCTCTTCCGATGCCAATCTCGGCGCCACGAGCGGCGGCCTCAGCTTCGACAGCGCCACCTTGCGCACCACGGCGAGCATCACTTCCGCGCGTGCGGTCAACCTGAGGGGGGGCTGGCGCGTTCGACACCGCTGCCGGTACGACCCTCAGCCTCTCCAGCAACGTGACTGGTGCGGGCAGTCTCACCAAGCTCGGCGACGGCACGCTGGCGCTCTCTGGCGCCAACACCTGGTCCGGCGGCACGCTGATCACCGCCGGTACGCTGCGCGCTGATTCGGCAGGAGCGCTGCCGACCTTCACCGACTACGTGCTCACGGGCGGCGTGCTCGATCTCCATGGCTACAACCTGACCATGCGTTCGCTGTCAGGCATCGGCGGTGAGGTGGCGCTCGGCAGCGGTTCGTTGACCGTCAATCAAACCATCGACAGCTATTTCGGCGGCGTCATCTCCGGCTCCGGCGGGTTGACGAAATCCGGCTCGGGCCTTCTCATGCTGACCGGTAACAGCACCTATGGTGGCGGCACGACCATCGCGGGCGGCACGATCGGAATCGTATCCGACAGCAATCTCGGCGCCGCTGCAGGCTCAATTTCGATGTCGGGCGGCAGCACGCTTGCAACGCTGGGCAACATCACGACGACCCGGAATATCGGCATCGCCGACGCCTCCACGCTGTACACCTATGCCGGGACCACGCTGACCGTTGCGGGCCAGATTTCCGGCAGCGGCACGCTGTTGAAGGATGGCCTCGGGACTCTGACGCTGACCGGCACAAACAATTACGGTGGCGGCACCACCGTCGCCGAAGGCACGCTGCAACTCGGCAATGGCGGCAATTCCGGCTCGATCACCGGTGACGTCGTCAACAATGGCGTCCTCGCCTTCAATCGCGCCGATGCGATGAGCTTCGGCGGAGCGATTTCCGGCAGCGGCGCCGTCACGCAGATCGGTACCGGCACGACGATCCTCACCGGCACGAGCACCTATACCGGTAACACCTTTATCCAAGCCGGGACGTTGCAGCTTGGCAACGGCGGCACCTCGGGTTGGATTACCGGTAATGTGACCGACAACGGCAGACTCGCCTTCGATCGCGCCGACACCGTCGTCCTCGCGGGCAACGTCACCGGTACTGGCTCGCTTGCCCAGATCGGCGCCGGCGTCACGGTGCTCGAAGGCAATAGCAGCGTCACTGGGGGCACCACCATCGCGGCCGGCACGCTCGTGGTGGGTGACGGCAACACCTCCGGCACCCTCTCAGGTAATGTCGTCAACAATGGCATGCTGGCTTTCTATCGGGCGGATACCTCAGTATTCGCGGGTACGATCTCCGGCACCGGGGCGCTTGCCCAGATCGGGTCGGGCACCACCAGGCTCAACGGCACCTCGAGCTACACCGGCCCGACCGACATCTATGCAGGGCGCCTGTCGGTGAACGGCTCGATCGCATCGTCCTCGCTCACTACCGCGCATGCGGGCGGCACGCTCGGTGGCAACGGCATCGTCGGCCAGACCCTGATCGACGGCGGCACGCTGTCGCCGGGTAATTCCGTCGGCACGCTGACCGTGCAAGGCAATCTGACGTTCACCGCGGCCGCAACCTATTTTGCGGAGATCAATTCCGTCACCTCTGATCGCGTCAATGTCAGCGGCACGGCGGTGTCCGGCGGCGCTACCGTCGTCGTCGCGGTCTATCCAGGCAGCGGCTATGTGAAGACCCGCTACACGCTCGTCAACGCCGCCGGCGGCGTCGAGGGCACCTTCGGCGGACTGGTCAACACCAACCTGCCGGCGAGTTTCGATCCGTCGCTGAGCTACGACTCCAACAACGTCTACCTCGATCTCAAGCTCACCTATGCCGGCCTGAACATCAACCAGCAAAGCGTGGCCAATGGCCTGTCGAACGGCTTCAATGCCGTTGGCGCCATTCCGTTGGCGGTCGGCGGCTTGACGTCGGCGGGCCTCACGCTCGCGTCAGGCGAACTCGCCACCGGCGTCCAGCAGACCACCATCGACGCCATGGGCATGTTCATGTCGACGATGACCGATCCGTTCGTGGCTGGCCGTGCCGGATGGCCGTCGTCCGATGGACGTGCGACGCTGGCCTACGCCTCGACGACGCGGACGAAAGCTGATGGCGCGCGCGATGCGTTCGCGGCGATGCCCGGGGCCACGCGGGTCGCGTCATTCGATCAGCGCTGGGCTCTCTGGGCGGCGGCCTTCGGCGGTGCGCGCAGCACTAGCGGCAACGACATCGTCGGATCGAACACCCTGACTGACCGGGTCTACGGCACGGCAGTCGGCGCGGACTACCGCTTGTCGGCCGACACGCTGCTCGGTTTTGCGATGGCCGGCGGCGGCACCGGCTTCGGTCTCGCCAGTGGTCTCGGCAGCGGGCGCTCCGATCTGTTCCAGGCTGGCGTGTACGCCCATCACCAAATGGGTGCCGCCTATCTGTCGGCGGCGCTTGCGTATGGCTGGCAGGACGTCACCACCGATCGCACGCTGGCGCTCGCCGGTATCGATCGCTTGCGTGCCGGCTTTCAGGCCAACGCATTCTCCGGCCGCCTTGAAGGCGGCTACCGGTTCGCGACGCCTTGGGTCGGGCTCACACCCTATGCCGCCGGGCAGTTCGTGACGCTTGATCTGCCGGCCTATGCCGAAGGCGTGCTCGCGGGAGAAAATATATTTGCGCTGAACTATGCCTCCCGGAACGTGACTGCGAGTCTGTCAGAACTTGGCCTGCGCACCGACAAATCCTTCGCGCTCGACAATGCTGTCCTGACGCTGCGAGGGCGTGCCGCATGGGTGCACAATTTCGACACCGAGCGCAGTGTTGCTGCGACCTTCCAAGCGCTTCCGGAGGCCAGCTTTCTGGTCCGCGGCGCGACGCAGGCGTCCGACGCGGCGCTTGGTACGGCTTCGGTCGAGATGAAGTGGAGCAACGGCTGGTCGGTTGCCGGAACCTTTGAGGGCGAGTTCTCTGGTCCCAGCACCAGCCTCGCCGGCAAGGGCACCGTTAGCTATCAATGGTAAGAGTGCGTTGCCCGACACACCCGGCGGTCGCGGCGGGAGCAGCAGACTATCGAAATGCCCAAGTGCATTAGGCCGCCCGCCGATAGGAAGACAGGGCTTCTGAGGGAGTGAGTTTTGCGATGCAGCGAACCTGCACGGCGCTCATGCCATTATGCTAAGCACGAACAGCGGTTCGTCGTGTCGGTGGTTGCGTATG
Source organism: Bradyrhizobium sp. NAS80.1 (assembly GCF_001908205.1). GTDB lineage: Bacteria > Pseudomonadota > Alphaproteobacteria > Rhizobiales > Xanthobacteraceae > Bradyrhizobium. The sequence continues at coordinate 11,621 of NZ_LGHL01000045.1, read as the reverse complement.
ATTCCTTCCCTGGGCACCATTCTTCGCTTTTCCACGCCAGGGCACGATCTTGTACCATTGCGTTCGCTAGATGATCGGCGCGAAAGGCGCTCGCGGATTTCTCTCCCTTGGGCTCGCTAAGTTTACGTACGTTCAAATCCCATCACTGCAACCAAATCTCGTGACCGGCAGACATGACGGCTCGCCTTACGGCGGGCTTTTTAATGCCGGGTTTCTCGCTGTGCAGGATTCAAATCGACGCGCGGGCGTGGAAGGATGGTTCGCGGACGCCGTCCTATTCCCGCAGTGCGCTCCGCAACAGCCCAATGAAGTCCTGCGCCACCTGCGAGGGGGCTTCATGCGTGGGGGGACAGGATCGCGATCTGGTACTGGATCTTCGGCTTGAACGGACGGGTGACCAGGTCCTCGGTAAAGGGGCGGCTCACCACCGGATCGACGATGCCGACACCGCGGCCCTCTGCGACCAGCTGGCACGCGGTCGAGAAGAACTCCGTCTCCGCCACGACATTCCAGCGCGCGCCGTATTCGGAAAAAGCGGACGCAAGCTGCTGGTAGACCGGATCGCCGCGAAACAACGTGACGAACGGGATTCCGTCGAGATCACCAGGCGTGATCTGCTTGAGCTTCGCCAGCGGATGCGTCTTCGGCAGCATGCAAAGGCATTCGTATGAGAACACCTCCATATGCGAGGTCGGATAATCCAGCGGCAGTTCGGCGACCGCGAGGTCGAATTGTTGCGTCGACATCAATTCCCGGACGGTTGCGGAATTCCGGGTGATGATCTTCATCTGAAGTTCGGGTCGGTTGCTGGCGAACTGTGACAGCTTGCGCGGCAAGAGACTGATGGAAATGCTTGGATAGGCCGCGATCGCAAGATGTCCGCGCCGCCCGGATCGGATCTCCGCGGCCACGCGGGACGCATTCTCGATGGCTTCGAGCGCGCGCGTCGCCTCCACATAGAACAATTTGGCTTCCGGGGTCGGCTGCAGACGCCCGCCGCGACGCAGGAATAGCGTCAGGCCGGTTTCGTGCTCGAGGCCCGCGATCATCGTGCTGATCCCGGGCTGTGACATGCTGAGCAGTTCGGCCGCCCTGGTCATGGTGCCGTGGAGCATCAGGGCGCGAAAACATTCGAGCTGTCTCAGGCGCATGCGCGACTATACGAATACGTTATAATGGACGCAATTAATATTATTAGAATTACATGAGCGGGGATGCTCCAATGCCAAAGACGGCCGAAGGAGAACTCGCATGAATACTGCAACCATTGATCTCACCCACGCCCGCTTGATCCCGGCCCGGCAGGGCGTGGCAGCGCGCCTCGATGCCGGGGAGACGGTGACCGTCGTCAACACTCACGGCAAGCAGGTGGTCGACACCTGGGCGTTCAATGCCCGCGACACCACCGAATTCATGTCGATGGAGCACAGCCGTGCCGCGATGTTGCGGCTCATTCCGAGGGTCGGCGATACGCTGACGACGAACCGGCGCCGCGCGATCCTCACCCTCGTCGCCGATACAACTCCTGGAATCCATGACACGTTGATCGCCGCCTGCGACATCCATCGCTATCGCCAGCTCGGCGCCGTCGGACATCACGACAACTGCACCCAGAACCTGGCGCTGGCGCTCGAGGCGGTCGGCGTGCCGGCCGCAGTGACACCGCCACCGCTCAACTTGTTCATGAATGTGCCGGTGACCGATGGCGGCGCGCTGAGCTTCCAGGCGCCGGTCAGCGAGGCCGGCCAGTACGTCACGCTGCGCGCCGAGATGGATCTCATCATCGTGTTCTCCGCCTGCCCGCAGGACATGGTGCCGGTGAACGACATGAAGCCGACCGACGCCCATTTTGTGATCGCCTGATCCCTGGAACGCCCTCGCGGAGGACAACCATGCGCAAGCTGCCGCCCCTCAATGCCATCCGCGCATTCGAAGCCGCCGCGCGCCACGAGAGCTTCACCGCCGCCGCCAACGAACTCTGCGTCACGGTGACGGCGATCAGCCACCAGGTCCGGCAGCTCGAGGCGATGCTCGGGCGCAAGCTGTTCGAACGCTCGGGCCGCGCGGTGGTGCTGACCGCGGAGGGGCACGCGGTATTCCCCCCTGCTGCGGGACGGTTTCGACTGCATGGCGAGCGCCTTCGATGCGATCCGTCCGCCGGCCGATGGCGATGCGATCACCGTGTCGACCACACGGGCCTTCGCCGAACGCTGGCTGATGCCACGGCTCGCGCGCTTCAATGCGGCGTTTCCCTCCGTTGTGGTTCACATCGACGCGACCGAGGACGTCGTGACGCCGGGCATCAAGGGGGTCGATCTCGTGGTGCGTTACGGACAGGTTGACCGCGCCCAGGACGCCTCCGTGCTGTTCAATGACAGTTACATCGCGGTCGCGGCGAACGCGATCTGTCCCTCCGCCGCACGCCTTGCCATCGATGACTTCCGGCCGCGGCCGCTCTTGGCCTATCGCTGGAAGAACGCCACGCTGGATTCGCCGGCGTGGTCCGCCTGGCTTGCGGGCATCTCCCACGATGCAAGCCGGGATTTCCGCATCTCCTGGTACAGCGAGGAGCCGCTGGCACTGCATGCCGCCGAACGGGGCCTTGGGCCGCTGTTGTGCAGCGATGCGCTGGTCGGCGATCAGTTACGCGAGGGAACGCTGCGCCGGATCGACGGGCCCGCACTTCCCGGCTTCGCCTTCCGCCTGGTGGAAGCGACCGGTAGCGCGCGGCGCAAATCCGTCTTGGCGTTCGTCGACTGGCTGCGCGGCGAGGCGGCGACGTTTCGCGCCGCCTCGGCACCGCTCATGACACGGGCTGCGTGAAGTAGGGAAGCGTCTCGACCCGGATCTGATAGCTGCCGGAGGCAACCAGGCCATCGATATGGGCAACGATCGCCTCGAGCGGCGCGAACCACACTTTGCGTTCGGCGAGGACCATTTCGAGCCAGCGCTCGACCACGCGCCAACGCGCCAACCGGCCGGTCAGGAACGGATGCCATATCCCCATCCAGAAACCGCCAGCTTCATACGCTGCCTCGAACTCCTCGAAGGAGGCGGCAAGGCCCTCGCTCGGCGATTTGACCGGCATCATGTAGCCGATCTCCGCGTAATGGGCGAACGGTGGCCAATCGTCCGATCCCCAGTGTGGCGGCATCTCGTACAGTGACCCGCGCGCCGTGCGCATCAGATACGGAATGTCGTCGGCCATCAGCGAGGAGTCGTAGGCGAAACCGTGTTCGATCAACAGATCGATCGTGGCCTGGTTGGCGTTGTAGACCGGCGCGCGATAGCCGCGCGGCTTGCGCCCGGTCATTGCGACATGAATCTCGAGGGCGCGCTCGAACGCCGCGCGCTGCTCGGCGCCGGATATCGTGGTCGGGTCCTCATGAATATAGCCGTGATGGCCGATCTCGTGCCCGTCCTTGAGGATCGCCTCCACCGCATCGGGATAGCGCTGCATGGTCCAGGCCGGCATGAAGAACGACTGCTTGAGGCCGAGGCGGCGATAGGTCTCAAGGATGCGCGGCACGCCGACCGTCGGCCCGTACCGTCCCATCGTGATCGGATAGAGCCGGTCGAACGAGTCGTTCGGCCGGGCGATGTGGATCAGGCTGTCGGCGTCGACGTCGAAGGTGATCGCACAGGCGCAGCGCGCTCCGTTCGGCCAGGGGATGGGATTGCGGATCATGAGATTATCCTCTTGCCGTGAGCGGATCGCGGTTGATCATTCGGCCGCCACCCTAGCAGGAGTGTCAATGCCGAGACACTGCCGGACCAGCACCGGGATCGCGGCAAAGGCGTCGGCGACAGATTGCCGGTGGCGCTCGTCGCTGAATTCCTGATAATCGACGGCGATCAGGTGGCTCTCCTGCACGCCGAGATAATGCGCGCAGGTGAAGATGTGGGTTTCGAGATGATTCATGTGCTCGCGCACCCCGCCGGGCCCGAAGCCGAACTCGCCTCGCGAGCTCAGCACCACCAGCGTCTTTCCGCTCATGATCGGCTCGAGCGGAAAATCGCCGCGGGCAAGGTCGAATGTGAACGTCTTGCCGATGCGGATCACCTTGTCGAACCACGATTTCAGGGCCGACGGCATGCCGTAATTGTGCATCGGCGCGCCGATGACGATGACGTTGGCACGTTCGAGCTCGTCGATCAGTTCGTCGGAGAGGCGGAGCTCGTCATGTTGATTCGCCGTGCGCTGGTCGGGCGCGGTGAAGGCCGCGGCCACCCACGCTTCCGTGATGAATGGCGGCGGATGATGCCCGATGTCGCGGGAGATGATGGTGGCGCCTGGTTCATGCGGCAGCCATTGATCGATAAAGGCCTTCGAAAGCTTCCGGCTGAGCGAACGGTCGCCGCGCGGACTGGCGTCGATATGCAGAAGTGTCGTCATCCCCAAAACCTCGGCTGATGGAGTAGCAATGCGTCAGCCGCACAATGGCCGAGGGCAGCGTCTCGTGTGAGTGATGAATTCGTAAGGTGGGTTGAGGAATTCTCAACAGTGAACCAGCGCGACATTATGATGGAGGATCCGGTGTGGCGACCACGGCTTTTCCCGGTCGAATGTCGCAGCGCGCTTCACTTTCGACTTCACGTCAACCCCGCTTGAGCAATTCTCATTACCGCCCGAGGCCCGATCTTGCTGATATGCCCCATCCCGGCCAAGACCGATGCGCCGGACAGGGGAGAAACATGTTGGCCAGGCAAACACAAGATGCGGCGTATGATGAGACCGGCTTCGACGCCCACGGAATTGAGCCGGTGCCGGCGGCGCACCGGACGTCGTCATCGTTCGACCAGTTCTGGATCTGGACCGGAGCAAACATCGCGCCGATCAACTGGGTGCTCGGCGCGCTCGGCATCCAACTCGGCCTGAGCCTTCTGCAAACGCTTGCCGTGATCCTGATCGGTAACCTGTTCGGTGCGGCGCTGTTCGCGGCCTTCTGCTTGATGGGGCACCGCACCGGCGTACCGCAAATGGTGCTGGGCCGCCTTGCGTTCGGCCGCCGCGGCGCCTATCTGCCGGCGCTGGCGCAAGTGGTGATGCCGATGGGATGGGTCGCGATCAACACCTGGATCGTGCTCGATCTCTGCATGGCCGCGCTCGAGCGAATGGGGTTCAGCGGTGGCCCCGAGGTCAAATATGCGATCGCGGTGCTGGTCATGGTATTGCAGGTCGGCATCGCGGCCTGGGGCTTCAATGCCATCAAGGTGTTCGAGCGCTACACCATGCCGGTTATCCTCTTCATCATGGCTATCATGACCGCGCTCGCGTTCCTGCGCGTCGATATCAAGTGGCAGTCGCCGACCGTCAGCGGCATGGCGGCCTTCGCAGCGGCCACGCAATTGATGACAGCGATCGGCATCGGCTGGGGCATTTCGTGGCTCACCTATGCCTCCGACTACACGCGCTTCACCAAGCCCTCGCTTGGCGCCGGCAAGGTGTTCCGCGCGACATTCCTCGGCATGTTCCTGCCGACGGTCTGGCTCGCCTTCCTGGGCGCGGCGATCGCGTCCGCCGGCGCGGGCTCCGATCCGTCGAAACTGATCATCGCCGCCTTCGGCGTGATGGCGCTGCCGGTGCTTCTCGTGCTGCTGCACGGCCCGATCGCAACCAACATCATCGTCATCTACTCGGCCGCATTGTCGAGCCTCACGCTCGACCTGCGCCTGCCGCGCTGGATCATTTCGGTGATCTCGGGCGTGATCGCCTGCGCGATCCTTTATGCGTTCCTGCAATCGGGCGATTTCGCGCATGCCTTCGACAATTTCATGGTCGCCCTGATCGTCTGGATCAGCCCATGGGCCGGGGTCACGCTCGCGGATTTCTATCTGGTCCGACGCGGACGGATAGATGTCGTGGCGCTGTACGCGGCTCCGGATCGCGATGGCAGCGTCAACTGGGCGGGCCTCATCGCCTTCGCGATCGGGCTGGTGGCGGCCTGGGCGTTCCAGATGGGCACAATTGCGGTTATGCGGGGGCCGCTTGCGCTGGCGACCGATGGGGTCGATCTGTCCTGGCTCACCGGCATGGGTGTCGCCGGCGCAAGCTATCTCATGCTGCATCGTCTCTTCGGACGTCCGTATCGAGGAGACCAGCGCGTTTTTTCACGATCCTCAAGTCCTTGAGCGCGTCAAGAGAGCGCAACAGCAATATTTCTTGCGCTTAACGCAGGGAAACTACGATCTCGCCTACGCCGAAAATCGCCTCGAGATCGGTGCAATCCATGAGCGAATAGGTCTGCCGGTGAAGGCCTATCTCGGCATGTATAATTACTATCTACGCGCCGTCGCTACCCGGCTTGCTGAAGCCTATCGCGACTCGCCGAGGCAGGCTTGGTCGGGGTTCCTCTCGCTTATGAAGCTCACCTTTCTCGATATTGGTTTGGCGATTGACACCTACATCAATTCTCGCGAGCTCACGATCCGTGAGCAACAAGAGGCTATCCAGGAACTGCCAACTCCCGTGCTACCGTTTCGCGAAGGGATGCTGCTGGTGCCTATTATCGGCTTGATCGATTCGCAGCGCGCGAGAGCTCTCACGGAGCAACTCCTAGGCGCCGTTCGCGCCAATCGCGCGAATATGGTGGTAATGGATATCACCAGTGTGCAGGCAGTAGATTCGAAAGCTGCCAATCACCTGGTGCAAACGGTTGAAGCAGCCCGTTTGATGGGAGCTACTGTGATCCCGGCCGGTGTTTCGCCCGAGATCGCGCAAACGATGGTAACGGTCGGCGTCGAACTCGGTCGCATGACCACTGTTGGCGACCTGCAGAGCGGCATCGAGCGGGCCGAAGAACTTCTTGGCTACGCGGTGACAAGAACGCGGACGAGATCGCAGGCAACTTAGTGAGCACTGTTTCATGCGGGCCTCCATTCTCAAGCAGAACCGATTTCTGATCGCCTCCGTGCAAGGCTCTATGAGCGATGCTGATCTGGTGCAGCTCCGTGACGAACTTGGGTCGGGTGTACGGCGCTACCGGTCGACCGGAGTCATCATTGACGTGACGATGCTCGACGTGATGGATTCGTTTGCGGTCCGCACGCTGCGCGGCATCGCACAGATGGTTAAGTTATTGGGGCCGAGTGTGTCGTCGTCGGAATCCAGCCGGAGGTTGCATTCTCCATGATTCAGCTCGGCCTCACGCTCGAGGGGATGACGACGGCGCTTGACCTGGAAGACGGTCTTGACGCATTGCAGGCACAAGCCCCTGTGCAGAGCAGCCAGCTATGAGCGCTTCCGGCGAGGTTGTCGTGCCGATCCGAGCCGATGTCGATGTCGTCATCGCACGGCAAAAAGTGCGCGCCTTAGTCTCAGACCTGCGTTTCTCCGGCAGCGAGCTGACGCTAATCGCGACCGCAATTTCTGAAGTGGCCCGCAATATCGTTTCGTATGCGGGAAGCGGGGAGATCGTCATGCGTGTCGTCCGGCAAGGACAACGGGGAATAACCGTCGTTGCCAGAGACAAGGGACCCGGCATCGCCAACATCGAGCGGGCCATGGAGGACGGCTTTTCGACATCGGGGGGCTGGGGCTTGGATTGCCGGGCTCCAAGCGACTGATGGACGAGTTCGAGCTTGTCTCGGAGGTCGGTAAGGGGACCGAAATCACCATGACCAAATGGAACGATGAGGTTCAGCATGACAATGTCGAGCTATGCAGCCGTTGACTATGGGGTCGCCGCGAGAGCGCTGCCCGGGCAATCGACGTCGGGTGACCTGCATGCGGTGATTCCGCGTCCGCGCGGCGCAATTGTTGCTGTGGCCGATGGACTTGGACATGGCCACGAAGCGGCGATTGCGGCCAGGGTCGCTATCAATACTCTCACCGCCCACGCCGATCTTCCTCTTCTCGACGCAGTGAGATGTTGTCACGAGGCGTTGATCAGAACGAGGGGCGTCGCAATTTGCGTCGCCTGCTTGGAGGGGGGCGATGAAAGCTTGACATGGCTGTCCATAGGCAACGTCGTTGCGCTGCTTTTGCATGCCGACGACCGTGGCAGCATACAGCGCGAACACGTTCTAACGCGCAACGGCGTCGTGGGACATCGACTACTGGCGCTTCGCTCTGCGACCCATCCGATCCGACGCACCGACCTGTTGATCTTGGCGACTGACGGCGTGCACGAGAGATTTGAAGTGGACGACAGGTTCGCCTATCCCCCACAGGAGATCGCGGACCACAGTCTCGCGCGATATGGAAAACTCTCGGACGACGCGCTAGTCTTGGTGGCCCGATGGAACGGATCGCCCGCGAGGCATGCGGCAACATGATGGCGACGTCAGATCGAGCTGCTTCAACTAGGACGGAACGCACGACCTTCGAGGCGCGCTATCGGAGTGCGCTGGAAAGCTATCTTGAACCAACGGCGGACGAGATCCAGTTGATCGCCGCCCTCGAGATAGGACGGACAGCTCTTGCCGAGGAGGTCGGCCTGCTCGACTTGCTTGCAATCCACCACGTCTCGCTGGAGTCGCTGATCCGTGTGGCCCGGCGCAATGCGGACGTCCAACGGCTCCCAGCCCGAGCCAGCGAGTTTTTCACACAGGTCGCCGCGCCATTCGAAATGGCTCAGCGAGGTTGGCGCGACATTGCCGGCCAACTGCGCGTCGCGAACGAAAGCCTAGAGCAACGGGTGGCGGAACGCACCGCGGCTGATCGCGAGGCTGTGGAGCGTCTCGATCGGGCGCAGGAAATTGCGAAAATCGGTAGCTGGGAACTCGACCTGGAGCGCGGAGCGCAGATCTGGTCAAGGGAGATGTGCCGTATTTGCGGGCTCGCGGGCCGATCGCCTGAGTTTTACCCTAGCGGCATCGCGCCATTTATCCTCGGAGAAGATCGCGAAATCTTCACTTGGTGGCTTGCTGAACTTCAGGCCGGCGGGGAGCCGATGCCCATTGAAGTCAGGACTTGGCGTCCGAACGGTGAGCACCGCGTTGTCAACGTCGACGGTAAAATGATTGGTAGCGCTGACGGAACGCGCAGCAAGATCAGCTGCACCGTGCAAGATATCACCGAACGCAAGCGCGCCGAGGCGGAATTTCGCGAGTCGGAACAGAATTACCGCACGCTGTTTGAATCGATTGACGAGGGTTTTTGCGCGATTGAAGTCTTGTTTGACCAGAACGAAAAGCCGGTCGATTACCGTTTTTTGCAAATCAGCCCGTCGTTCGAGCGACGGACGGGAATCAAGAATACCGTCGACAGACGGATGCGCGAAATCGCGCCACAGCACGAAGAACATTGGTTCGAGATTTACGGCAGGATCGCCCTGACGGGCGAGCCGATGCCCTTTGAAAACGAAGCCAAACAGCTCGGACGCTGGTATGACGTTTACGCCTTCCGGGTCGAAGACCCAAAGCGCAGACGCGTCGGAATCCTTTTCAACGACATCACCGAGCGAAAGCGGGCGGAAGCCGAAGCACGAGACAGCGAGCGCCGCTATCGCGAAGTGCAGGCGGAGCTGGCACACGCGAGTCGCGTCGCGACGATGGGGCAGCTCTCGGCCTCGATTGCCCATGAAATCAAACAGCCGCCGGGCGCTTATCAAGAAGTCTCCTCCGCGAAGCGAGGATTTGGAGATCAAAGAGGCGGTGTTTGAGGTCATCGCCCTGACCCGTGACGAAGTTCTGAAGAACGGCGTCTCGGTGCGGACGCAACTCGCGGAAGGCTTGCCAGTCATTCGAGCAGATCGGGTCCAACTGCAGCAAGTGATTCTCAATTTGATCATCAACGCCGTCGAAGCGATGAGCGGCGTCGGCGAGGGGGAGCGGGAGTTGCTGATTAGCACGGGCAGAGATTCTTCGAGCGGCGTACTCGTCAGCTTGCGGGATTCCGGTCCGGGACTGGGTCCGAAAAGTTTGGACCGCCTGTTCGAGGCGTTCTACACCACCAAGGCCAAGGCCAAGGGCATGGGTATGGGCCTGGCCATCAGCCGTTCGATCATTGCGGCGCACGGGGACGGATGTGGGCCGGCGCCAATGAACCGCGGGGGGCAGTATTTCAGTTCAGCCTTCCTGCCGGAAGCCAAAGGCGAGCACGAGCCAGATCGTCAGGGCAAAGGGGCCGGTGAGCCAGTATTGATAATCCAGGCGACGTGCGATACATGTTTTACCTGCCTTCGATCGCGGCACTCTCCACTCGCGAAATAAGTTTCGTCTTGCGGATCTGATTGGCAGCCGTGGCCTTCGGACCGACGCAGTTGAAAGCATCACCTGCGGGTGGCTGGCTTTCGTCGTCGTGGGTGCGCTCGGCGCGCAATTTCCGTTCGATGCCTGGTGGTTCGATTCCTTTGCATCGCTAGGGATCGTGTGGTTCTTGATCCGCAAAGGACGAGAGGCTTGGGAAGGCGAGTGTTGCGGCGACTGCGAATGAGAGGGATGTGACCCTTGGTCACCAAACTTTCACCGGGCCCAAAACCTTTCATTTCGCGCGACTCGCAACCGCTTGGTGACTTCGGCTTCCCGGCCGAGGCGGACATTTGGCGACTGATCGAGGTCGGCTAAGGTCATTCGCGACCGGGTCGAGCCAGTAGCATCTCTGGCCATGTCCGCTATGCCCCGATAGCGACAAAAATCTGCATCGCAGCGAAATGACGCGATGGGCCAATATCTGAAGTCGCCATCCGATCCCGATCAACTGGTAACTTGCATGCGCAATCAACGTTTCGCGCGGTCCATCTCGTGCTCACGCCGGGTGAAGCACACGACAATGGGTTGTGTTCGGTTCTCCCAGCGCGTTGCCCACAAACGATGTTACTCGCGGATAGCGGCTACGTCGGGGACTGGATCAGAGAGCTTGTCCGCCAGGGCCGCTTCGCGGGTTGGTGGAGACCAATCACCTCGCGTCGTGCCCCCTCGGATCAGGGCGAGGAGGTCAGGGCGCGATCAGCTTCCCGGTCCGGCGCGCAAGGCTGGGTCCGAAGCGTGAACAGGCGAGCCCGCGCCGTCGTAATTCTCAATCCTGCCCCCACCGAACCTTCCCGGGGGGCCTTCGCCTTATCTAGGATGGGCATAGTCAGTGCGGGGAGTGCATGATCGTGGGAAATGCGCAACAGCATGCAGACTGGCACAACCGTTTGCTGCAGGCGGCGGAAAAGGAACTCATCAAGTTCGAACAACAGGAAAGCGAGTTCCGCAAAAGGGACCGCGAGGAACGCGCGGCCGAACTGCAACTTCCCTTGGAGCAGAGCGATTTTGAGTGAGCTGAAGCCAGCAGCGTCATATGTCCGTCATGTAGCGTTTCTAGCATGACTCTGTGCGGCGGGGGCAGACCGGCGCAAGGTCTCCTCGCCTTCATCGGCCTCGACCAGCAGCCAGGGCGGGGAGCTTGCGCGGGCCGCAACGCACTAGCGGCGCCCGTCAGCCCGAAGCGGGTTTCGTGAGCCGCACATAGGTCCCGCTCTCGTGCTTCCACAGCCAGCCGTGCTCGAGCGCATAGTCGAGTCCGGCGCCGAACTCTGGGCCTGTGGCTTTCAGTTTGGACAAAAACGGATAGTTGATCTTCTCGATATGAATGCGGATCGTGTCCCTTGGCGTGGTGTAGCTGGGCGGGTGTCACCACGTTCGCCGGCATGGGCCGGATCGGTCAGCTGGCGATCGCCGGGAAGCTGACGGCG
>NZ_LGHL01000434.1 GCF_001908205.1 Bradyrhizobium sp. NAS80.1 | reverse complement strand
TCTAGCGCTTAAGCTAGCACGTGGCTTCAACTTAGACGACGAACTGAAGAATGTAATTCTAGCCGTGTCTCGATCATTCGCGTTTTTACACAGCCAGGGTCATTCTCTACCGGGCCAGACGGTCCTACCTGCCAATTGATGTCCGCTTTTACGCTGAAGCGACCTGATTATCGCGCGCACGCGCAAAATGACGCGAAGGGCCATTAGGCGACATCGCCGGCCCTTCACTCCCTACATCGTCCGCGCGGCAAGGGCGATCGCCGGGTCGAATTAACTCCGCATCAGTCCGGCGGCCTTCAAGGCCGCCGCGATGATCGGGCCGGGCGCAACGTGCGGCGGCGTGCCGGGCGGCGCTGTGGGAAACTCCGGGACCGGGAGACCAGCGATCTTGAAGGCCGCCGCGATCGCGGCATTAGGGTCGAGCTGGTAACGCGTCTGCCATTTTTCACCCTCCGCTTCGGCCGAACTGTGCGCGCCTTCGGCGGCTGCTTCAGCGATGACAAGGGCGCCGCCGTCAGTTGGAATCTGAATGGTCGTTGACACCGGCGCTGCGGCACGCGGCATTTCAACCAGAGACTCGTGCAGGCGAAAGAAGCGTGCGATGTGATGCGTGGAGGAGATTCCCACATCC
>NZ_LGHL01000433.1 GCF_001908205.1 Bradyrhizobium sp. NAS80.1 | reverse complement strand
CGGCCTAACTCACGACGGCGATCCTTTGTAGTTCGTCAAAAGCCGCCGTTTGCACGCAATCATCCCCGGACTTGGATGGTTCCCCAGTAGGTTCAAATCCTGGCGGCGCAACCACCGATACCGCCGGGCCGGAATAACGCACCGGCGAGGCGGCGCGCGTGCCGCCAAATGATTGCAAAAGCCCTAGCACATCTCCGACAGCGGGTCATGCTGAGGTCGCTGCAGTACTGGGGCTGCTGGTCGGGCCGTGACGAGAGTTTGGTCATGCGCCACCGATCCAAACCGCTACTCGACAAAGCGACGGCTTACAGAGCGGGCGCGATCGGTCTCGGGTTGCTTCCCATCGCCATGGCGTTCGCTGCGGTCCTCGTACCGTGATCGGAGGGTCGCCCGTCTGGCCCGAGCGGATCCGAAGAGCAATGTCGGTGACAGCGGGACCGGGTGGCTGGCCGTGGCACCCACATCCTGGCCACCCAGTTTCATGTCTTGATCTCAATGCTCGACAAGGCAAGCCGGCTGACGAGCTAAATCCGGTCAAGGACGATCGACGAACACACTCAAGAATGCCCTGACATCGCGAGGTGGTATGCGCAAGAGGCGGCCTGGCGTCCCCCGCAACATCATGTCGCTGTCACATCAGGCTCGATTTGCCGCGGCTCAGCACCTCGCCCGCGCCCTTATCGCCGACGAGCCTGCCGTGCTCGTACACCACCCGGCCCCGCACGATGGTGGTGACGGGCCAGCCGGTGATGTCGACCCCTTCCCAGGGCGTGTAGTCCGAGCCGTGGTGCAGATCGGCCTGCCGGATCGGCTTCGCCAGCTTGGGGTTCCATAGCACGACA
>NZ_LGHL01000432.1 GCF_001908205.1 Bradyrhizobium sp. NAS80.1 | reverse complement strand
GCTTGGTCAGGCCGCCGGTCTTGTCGCCCACAACCGAGGTCAGAGCGGTATATTCGGTGTCGACGGTCGCGGCCGACAGACCGAGCGAGTCGGAGACGGCGGAGAGCGCGGCATTGTCGGCGCGCATCGAGGTCGCGATCGACCAGTAGGCGGCGTTGTCCGAAGCGGTCGAGACGCGCTGGCCGGTCGAAATCCGGTTTTCGGTCGTCTGCAGGCTGGAGCTCACATTCCGGAGGGTCTGGAGCGCGGTCATTGCAGCGGAGTTGGTAAGCAGGCTCGAGGCCATTTTTGACGTCCCTTTAAAGATTGAATTGAGTTTGGGGACATACCGGGCTTTCACCGGTACGGCAGGGCGGCATCATGCCTTTGGGCTGCGGAAATGCGGATGATGGGCCCAACCCGTCGTGGGGCCGACGATAGCGCGCGAAGTTTGTGCGAGGCTTGTGGCTCTGTGACCGGACCGCAACAGGGTGAGCCAATTCGAGGTGCCAAGTCGACGTGCCAAGGTCATGGCGCGCGACCAACGCACGCCAAAATGAAAAGGGCCACGCTTCGCGAGAAGCGCGGCCCTCCCCTAGATGATGTCGAGACTTAGCGGAACAGCGAGAGGATGCTCTGGCTGTTCTGGTTGGCGATCGAGAGCGCCTGAACGCCGAGCTGCTGCTGGGTCTGCAGAGCCTGAAGGCGGGTCGATTCCGCGTTCATGTCGGCGTCGACGAGCTGGCCGACACCACGATCCACCGAGTCCATCAGGGTCTTGACGAACTCCGTGTTGGTCGAGATGCGGTTCTTGACGGCGCCGAGGTCGGCG
>NZ_LGHL01000044.1 GCF_001908205.1 Bradyrhizobium sp. NAS80.1 | reverse complement strand
GGAGGCCAGAGGGAATTCGGCTCCCGGGAGAGCGCGGCATAAGCCGTAAAGCCACTGCGCAGGGAAGGCCGTGTGTTGGGCTTCACCTGTCTGCCGCTGTGCATTTTTTGCTTGCGCTACATGCGCACAGCGGACTCATGGGTGCCAGCCGGCACCCGGCCTTCCCTGCGCCCTCTTGGTTCAAGAGAGGGCGGAGCGACGAAGCAAAGCTCGGGCGATCAAGTCGCGAGAACGAGACTTTGTGTCCGGCGTTTGACATAAGCCCCAGCGCACCACGCAGTTTCCACACCGAGTAGCCCTGCACAATCAGCCCAAAGGCGATGATCAGGCTGGCGCTCTGAAGGGGAGTGAGGATGTAGAGCCAGATCGAGGCGGCGACCAGGCCGAATGCAAAGCCGGAGAGACCCGCGACGAGAGCACCGGCAAAGGTCGCAACAATGAAAAGCGGAAGCTCAAGAGATATCCCATCCATGTGTTCGCTCCATGATTAAGCGAACAGCACTTGCACGGGATGACCCACTTCATGGGGAGGCTGCTACGTCCCCGGAAGGCACAGTAGTACGAACACCGAAAAATCTCGATTTGGCTCAACGCTCGCCGTGGATCATTCGCTGCTTCCCGCTCCGTGATCGTCGCGCAAAACAAGAGCTTCTTCATCACCATTCTCCGAACTTGCGGTTTTGGTCATGTCCCCCCGTCAACGTTGCATTTGCAGATTCATCAGTTCGGAATGTACCATCATATTCTCATTCAGGTTGGCCATGATCACGAGCGAGCCTGCCAGGACCAGGAATACGATGAGCACGCCAAACGCGAGCGCCAGAACGTTGTGGCTGCTGTCCGGTCCGGTCGTGATATGAAGAAAGAATACCAGGTGAACGCCCATCTGTGCGATGGCGAGAACGGTGAGTCCGGCCGGTACGCCAGGTGCCCAGATCGCTGAGGTGTTTGCCACCCAGAAGGACGTGACCGTCAAGATCACAGCCAGCAGCAAACCGAGCGTGTACACGAGAAAGCCGGAAGATGCATTCTGCTCCGAGGCCGGGATTGACGGCCTGTCTCCCGGTGCAACATCCCAACGCATTTCAGTCATGGAAGGACTCCCATCAGATAGACAATTGTGAATATCAGAACCCAGATGATGTCGAGCGCGTGCCAGAACAGGGAAAAGCAGTGCAGGCGGCGCACCACTACGTCCTGAAAACCTCTCAGTGACAGCTGAACCATCATGAGAACGAGCCATGCCAGTCCAACCGTCACGTGCAGTCCGTGACTGCCGACTAGTGTAAAGAACGCGGAAAGAAATGCGCTGCGTTGGGGCGTCGCTCCCAACGCAATCATGCCCTGAAATTCGCGAAGCTCGAGAGCAAGAAATGCCGCTCCCAGGAGGAATGTCGCCACCGCGCCAAGGAAGGTAGCCAGATATCGCCGCGAGTTGATGGCCAAGGACATCATTCCGCAGGTGTAGCTGGAGAGCAGAAGAAGGGCGGTCTCCATCGCGACGTTGCGCTGGTCAAATAGCTGAACACCGGTCAGACCGCCCGCGGTCGCTTTCGCGAGCACGGCATAGCTCGCAAACAGCGCCGAGAACATCACGATGTCACTCAGGAGGAAGGTCCAGAACCCGAAGCCGGCAATGACTCGCTTGGGTGCGGGACCCGCTTCACTGAGGTTCAGCAGTGCGCTTCGGCGGACTGCGTCCATCTCAACTGCGACGTTCATGGCGATACCTCCACCGGGTGCGCGCGATCGAACAGGCCGACCTCATCTGCAGGAATCTCGACTTCGTCCTTCGTACGGAACATGAAGGCGAGCAATGTCACGGCCGCGCCGAGAACTCCGAAGCCTGCCATCCACCAGATGTGCCAGATCAGGGCGAAGCCGCTGACCACTGCGAAGAACGCGGTCACGAAACCGACCGGACTGTTCTTGGGTACTTCGATCGGCTGGTACGCGTGCTGCCGCACGGGCAGCTCCTGCTTCGCAAGCACGCGCTGCTTGTGTGCCCAGAAAGCATCGAGCTCATCGACACGCGGAAGCACCGCAAAATTCCAGGCCGGGGGCGGCGACGCAGTAGACCATTCCAGGGTGCGGCCGTTCCAGGGATCGCCCGTGGTGTCGCGCAGTTGCTCGCGGTGGCGAATGGACACCACGATCTGGACGATCTGACAGATGATTCCGGTCAGGATGACGAGTGCGCCTACCTCGGCGACCAAAAGCCAGGGCTGCCATGAGAGGACATCGTAGTGCTGCAGGCGGCGGGGCATGCCCATCAGCCCCGTCATGTAGAGCGGCATGAAAGCGAGATGGAAGCCGAGAAACCAGCACCAGAAGGCCGCCTTGCCCCAGCGCTCATCCAGCCTGAAGCCGAATGCCTTGGGAAACCAGTAATTGTAGCCGGCCATACACCCGAACAGGACGCCCGGGATAATGACGTGATGGAAATGTGCAACCAAGAATACACTATTGTGTACCTGCCAATCGACCGCCGGCAATGCCAGCAGAACGCCCGTCAGGCCGCCGAACACGAACGACACCATGAAGCCGATCGTCCACAACACCGGCACCGTGAACCGGACGCGACCGCCGTACATCGTGAAAAGCCAATTGAAGACTTTGACGCCCGTCGGCACCCCGATAATCATGCTTGTGATGCCGAAGAAAGCGTTGACGCTCGCGCTGGCGCCCATCGTGAAGAAATGATGGAGCCAGACCGTGTAGGAGAGCACGCAGATCGCCATGGTCGCGAGTACCATCGAGCGATAGCCGAACAGCGACTTGCCGGAAAAGGTGGCGGTCACTTCGGAAAAGATGCCAAATGCCGGCAGGACCAGGATGTAGACTTCGGGATGGCCCCAGACCCAGAACAGATTCACGTACATCATCGCGTTGCCGCCGGCGTCCACGGTGAAGAAGTGAAAGCCAAGGTAGCGATCAAGAAGAAGCATTGCGAAGAGCGCGGTGAGCACGGGGAACGCCGCCACAATCAGCAGGTTCGACGCGAGCGCTGTCCAGCAGAAAACCGGCATGCGCATGTAACTCATGCCGGGAGCCCGCATCTTCAGAATCGTGGTGACGAAATTGACGCCGCTCAACAAGGTCCCAATGCCGGAGATTTGCAACGACCAGAGATAGTAGTCGACGCCGACTCCGGGCGAGAATTGCAGCTCACTAAGAGGCGGATAGGCGAACCAGCCGGTCTTCGCGAATTCACCGACCGCGAGCGAGACGTTCGTCAGGAGGACGCCGGATGCGGTGAGCCAGAAGCTGATCGAATTCATCGTGGGAAATGCCACATCGCGCACGCCGAGTTGCAGCGGGACGGCAAAGTTCATCAGTCCTATTACAAGCGGCATGGCCACGAAGAAGATCATGATCGTGCCATGCGCCGAGAAGATCTGGTCGAAATGCTCGGGCGGCAGGTATCCTTGCGCTCCACCTGCTGCGACCGCCTGCTGCGTGCGCATCATGATCCCGTCTGCGAAACCGCGCAGCAGCATGACCAGCGCCAGGGCGATATACATGACGCCGATGCGCTTGTGGTCGACGGAGGTGATCCACTCTCGCCAGAGATAGGGTAAGTAACCCTTGAGCGTGACCCAGGAAAGCACGGAGACGATGACGACGATTACGCTGCCTACCGTGCCCATGATGATCGGCTGATCGAAGGGAATAGAACTCCAGTCCAGCTTGCCAAGTAGAGTCATTTCTCTGCCCTCATCGATGTGGAATAGCTGCGGCACAACGCATCGTCGGACTGCATGGAGGACGTCCGAATGCTGTCAAACAGATTGGGCGCGACCGATTGAAAGGTGAATGGCGTCACGGCGGTGCTCGGCCTTGCGAGATCTGCATAGGTCTTCGAATCTAGCGCCGGACCAACGCTGCGGGTCGAAGCGATCCACTGCGCAAAGCGTTCGGGCGGCATCACATCGACGTTGAAGTGCATATCGGCGAAGCCCTCGCCGCTGAAATTGGCCGACAAGCCGCGATACGTTTCCGCGTAGTCGGCTCGCAAGTTCAGCCGTGTCACCATTCCGGCCATGGTGTAGATCTGGCCAGCGAGCTGCGGCACGAAGAAGCTGTTCATGACGCCCGAGGAGGTCAGCTCGAAGCTCACCGGCGTGCCAACCGGAATCGTCAGGTGATTGACGCTGGCGACGCCCAGCTCCGGATAGATGAACAGCCATTTCCAGTCGAGCGAGATGGCTTGAATCTTGATGGACTTCGTCGAAGAGGCAATCGGCTTGGGCGGATCGAGATCGTATGCACCAATCCAGGCCACAGTGCCGGTGAGCAATACGGTCATCAGCGGGATCGACCAGACAAGCATCTCGAGGCGGCCGGAATAAACGAAGTCCGGCCGATAGCGCGCCCGTTCATTCGATGCACGGAACCAGAAGGCAACGCCAAGTGTCGCAACAACAACGGGGATTACGATCGCAAGCATGATGCCGGTCGCGTTGATCAGAATCTGCCGTTCGGCAAAGGCGATGGGTCCCTTCGGATCGAGCACGCCTTCGGTGCAGCCACCGAGCATTGAGGTGCCGATCAGGAACAGAGCAAGCAAGCCGTTTCGCATGTCAGACCTCGCGCGTGCTGAGATTGGGGAGGCCGCTTGCACCGCGAACTGTGCCTGGCAGGGCCTCGGCATGTACCCATCCGCCGCTGCGGCCAGCATGCGGGGCAGGGACCGGAGAGAACGCACCACCGCCGTGGTCGAACAGGAACGCCGCAAACAGCGCGAACAAATAGAGAATGGAAAACAGGAACAGCCTGTGAGCGGCGCGACGATCGGCTCCAGTGCTCTTGTTCAACTGAAGTGCGAGCAGGAGGAAAAGTGCGCCGCAGATTGTGGTGATCGCGCCATAGATCGCACCTGCAAACCCGAGCCCCCAGGGCAGCTCCGAAGCAAGAGCAAGGATGCCGCTGTAGACCAGGATCTGCCGCGTTGTTGCGGCACGTCCGGCGACGACCGGCAGCATGGGGACGCCGGCACGGGCATAATCATCAGTGCGATTGAGCGCGAGAGCCCAGAAGTGGGGCGGTGTCCAAAGGAAGATAATGAGGAAAAGCGCAAACGGCTCGAGCGCGACGTGTCCGGCCGCCGCGGCCCATCCGATCACGGGCGGCAGCGCGCCGGCTGCACCGCCGATAACGATGTTCTGCGATGTGCTCCGTTTCAGCCAGGCCGTGTACACGACGACATAGAACAGGATCGTACAGGCCAACAGCGCGGCAGCTGCGAGGTTCGTCGCCAAGGCGAGAGCTGCGACTGCGGTAACGGCAAGGATGATTCCAAAGACAAGCGCCTCAACTTTCGAGACCTCGCCGCGGGGAATGGGCCGCGTCGCGGTGCGAGCCATGACCGCGTCGATATCGGCGTCGTACCACATGTTCAGTGCGCCGGCGGCTCCAGCGCCGGCTGCGATAGCGAGAATTGAAATGAAGCCACGGAGCGGATCGAGGCGGGTCGGTGCGACCATCAATCCGACGAATGCGGTGAACAGTGCGAGCGCCATAACGCGCGGCTTCATCAACGTGACGAAGTGGTGTAGCCGCTCCACCAAACTGGGGCGTGAGGCCAACAAAAGGCGCGATAACGGAATCGCGGTGGTGTTCATGGTGGTCAATTCCTCAAGCCTGAGATTTGTCTGTGCGAAACGCATCCTTTCGCGGTCGCAAGAGTCTTGCGGCCTCTCGATAGCTAAGCTGACGGGCGCTAGGAACGTGAGTGAAGGCTGCCAAATCGCAGCAAATTGTTCCTAACGATCGCAAACATCCGAGTCCGGTAGGGATTCGTGTCCATCAAGATGGAAGTGGGTCTGCTGTTCTCACAGCCTCTGCAACGGCTTGCAGAGGGCGGTTTACAAGAGGTCGGCGGTCGGCTGCGAGTCCGAGGACAGTGGCAAAATCCGCATGATGTCGTCGCAGGCCGCTTAGCGATGTCGACGCGCGAGAACCTTGCGATCCAGCCCGCAGTGCGCATAGCGGGAAAAGGGCTTTTACACGATGTCGCTCATTGCAATTAATGTCCGCCGGCAGAGAACTCGCCACTAGACATCTCGAGGCAGGTCAAAAGCTCAACATAGCTCTGCCCGGCTCCAATGCTGCTCTCCCCGACGCAGGCCTGCTTGTTTGACGCGCCAAATTGAGGCCAGCGTTTGTCCAGCTCATTCTTGGCATCTGTTTCGTCTTTCGTGCAGTCTGCAACTCTTTCGGTGCCGGCGCTTGCCACCTCCGCACTGCAGTTTCGGAGAATATCGAAGGCGGGTATTCGGTCGGCGGCCGGGGCCTGATCAATGGCCCATGAAGCAGCGACAACGGCGACAAAGATGAAGTTACGCATTTTGGTCTCTCCTTTGAATACGTGTCGAACTCCACCAATTCATCGCGCGAGCGCGCTCAATCATCCGATCCTGCGAGATTCAGGTATCAATCGCGAGCTGCGCTGGCCGGTGAAATACGACCAGAGCCACTGGCGCTGCACGCGCAGGCGGTTCTGCAGCTGCGGCAGCGCGAGGATGTGAACAAATGCCCACACCAGCCACGTCAGGAACCCGCTTGTGCGCAGCCAGCCACGCTCCAGCACTGCGTAATTCTTGCCTACGACCGCCATGTTGCCCTTGTCGAAATAGCGGAAGGGGCGTTTGACCTTGCGTCCTTTCAGCTCTTTCGCGATCAGCCGCCCGACGTAGCGTCCTTCCTGGATTGCCGCCTGCGCCACGCCAGGCACCGGGTGTTCGTCTTGCATGACCGACGCCGCATCGCCCACGACAAACACGCCGGGCGCGTCCACGACCTTCAGGAAGGGATCAACGAGCGCGCGCCCCGCGCGGTCGGTCTTGGTGCCGAGCATCTTTGGAATAGGCGATGCCGCAACCCCTGCAGTCCACAGCACAGTGGCGCTGGGGATCCGGCTTCCGCCGGCGACCACCCCCTCTGCGTCGACGGTCTCGACCTTCACCCCGGTCAGGACCTTCACGCCGAGCTTCGTGAGCCGCCGGGTCACTCTGCGGGAAAGCGACTCAGCATAGGTCGGCAGAACCCGCTTGCCTGCGTCGAGCAGAACGATGCCGGCCTTGGCCGGATCGATGCGGCGGAAATTGCCCCTCAGGGTAACGTTCATCATATGCGCCAGGGAAGCCGCGAGTTCTACGCCGGAGGGACCTGCGCCGACCAGCACAAACGTCATCTGCCGCGCGCGCTCGTCTTCGTCCTCCGTCGTTGCGGCCAATTCGAACGCGCCCAGGATTTTGGCTCGGATGGTCTCGGCGTCGCTAAGACTCTTGAGACCCGGCGCATGCCGCGCGAACTCGTCGTGCCCGAAATAGCTCGGACGCATGCCGGTCGAGACCACCAGATAGTCGTACGGGATCGTGCGGCCGCCCAAGCCGGGGGAGGCGGCCTCGATCGTGCGGGAAGCAATGTCGACGCCGGTGACCTCTGCCAGCAGCACGCTCAGGTTTCGGTGCTTGACCTCGAGCTGTCGGATCGGCGCCGCGATATCGGCGGGAGAGAGGATTGCCGTCGCCACTTGGTAGAGCAGCGGCTGAAATATGTGGTGGTTGCGGCGGTCGATCAGGACTACATCGACATCAGCGTGCCGTAGCGCGCGCGCCGCAGCGATTCCAGCAAAGCCGGCGCCGACGATGACGACGCGCTTCCGCTCTCGGTGGCAAGCCTCGACGCCGGGGGGGCGCCTTGTCAGGCCCAGTCTCGGCCAACATCGCACTCATAGGTTCACCTCGTTGGTGTTCATTGTCATTGACGGCTTCAGCGAACTTCTGTCGGGAACGATGCTCTCAGCGCTCCCGCCATTGGGATTCGCTACGGCATACCGGCTCACGAGAAGCCGCTAGTTTGCAATGCGCGGGCTTGCCCGGTGAGGGGACTGCACTGAGCGCATCTGGCTTCAGCGTGATCAGGAACGTCGCGAAGCAAAGGGCTCCCATGATGAACGTGACCACGCTCAACACATCCTTCATGGGAGGATCCGATGCAGTTCCTGCTTCGTGGGACCGCTATGGTCTCAACGCTCCAGCCATTCGGGTTTGCTCGAGCCGCGCGGCACAAGCACCGTCTTGAAGGAGCCAGGAGTCTTCGAAAGGACACCCTGGTCGGTCATGCCCTGATACGTGCCCAGCGGGGTTTCCGCAGTGAACAGATCAGGTGCAATGTTTGCGTGCTCGTCGGATGAACCAGCGGTCGCGCGGGCATAGTTCTTGTCGAAAATTCCGAGCGAATACAGCCACAGCATCGTCCGTGTCAGAGACACGGTGACCCGATAGCTGCCGCCCTCGACGGCGCGCCTACGCAATGCCGCAAGAACGCCAACCGTCCCAAGCCAACCCACGACATTGTCGCACAGCGGTATGATGGCCGGCGACTTGGGATGCGCAGGCGTACCCTCTATGCAGAACAGTCCCGATACGGCGCCTCCAATCTCATCGAACCCCGGTCGATTCTTCCACGGACCTTTGTTGCCGTGGAGCAGGACCTGAGCATGAATCAAGCCAGGCTTCTTCGCGGAGAGCGTTTCGGCATCAAGACCGTGGCGCTCCAGATAGCCGGGACGCCGATTGGCAAAGAAGATGTCGGCATCTTTCAGCAACTCGTCGAATTTCGCACGATCCTCTTTGGAGGAATCCAGAATGGCCTGGCGCATCCCGACCTGGACGTCCAGGACAAACGCGTCGTGCTCGGGATCATCCGGACGCCAGACGTTGAGAACATCGGCTCCATACCAAGCGAGGTCTCTGCCGATACCGGCCCCGGCAATCACGTGGCCCATGCCGAAGGCGCGTATGCCGTCCAACGGGGTCTTTGCGTCCTTCTTGAAGGGGATTGGGTCGCTCTCCCCAATCTTCTCCACAGAGATCAATGGCATTCTGGAGAGCACCTCGGTGTACTGGGGCTCGTTGCGGAACTCCTCGAACGTGCGCACCTTAGCGAGGACGAGCGCGGCCTCGGCTGCCGCGTCCTCCAGTTCATCGGCACGCCATTGGAGGATGGCGTTGTTCACGGACTCGGGGCTCGCGCTACACCGAAGGAAGTTCAGAGCCCTGGCTTCGCCTTTGGGATAGATGTTCAAAGCAACGACGTGGCGTCCGTCGCGCGTTTCACGAAACAACGGCAGCTCGAAGAACGGGTTCGTGCCCTCAACGAAGAGCAATGGGGGGCGTCCATTAATGGTTTCCCACTTCCGATCGAAGAAGCCACAGAACCGCTGCAGTGCCTTGCGGACATCGACGGAGATATCCTGGCCCTCACCTGTGCGGTCTCGCCAAAGTGAAGCTACGGCAACGGCCTTGGAGGCGAGACCGATCGCAGCCATGCTGCCAAACTTGAACTGGCTCGGTACGATCGGGTCGCTGCCGTAGAAGCTAATCTTACCGCCGCTATCCTCGGTCGACAGTGCGACGTCCTTCAGGACATCGTTGAGAGCGCCGTGCAGGTCCATTTGCGAACTGCTCTCGGGATTGCTGAACTTCGATTCAAGCGTGTCCGTGAGAAGATCCGGTTGGGACTCTGTCCATTTCGTCGACGCGTAATTCATTGGTAAACTCCGTTTCAGTTAGGAGGGTTATTGGGCTGAAACCCCTTTTTCGTTATTCAGCGGCGGCTTTGTGCGAACCGGCGGGACGATTGCTGCGCAGTTGAAGAAGGCCGATCAGAATCTCGTCCCGCTCCGCCGCAAGCTCTTCGATCGTGCGCGATCCGACCTCGGCATGGACGCTGTCGATTAGCTTGCGCTGGACCTCTGGGGTCATGTCCGGAGAGCCAAGTGTTTTCCACCAGCCCATCATCGGGCCGAGCAATCCTGCAAAGGCGTGCTCGATGCCGCCGGAGCCGCCACCGAGGTGATTGAGCATCATGTTGCCCATGATTCCCCAGCGCAGGCCCGGTCCCCAGGAGAGAGCCGTGTCGACGTCAGCAGCGCTGACGACGCCCTCGGCAACGAGATAGTAGACTTCCCGCGCTAAAGCCGCTTGCAGGCGGTTGGCAACGTGGCCCGGCATTTCCTTGTTGATGCGAACCGTCTTGCGCCCGATTGATGAATAGAATTCGTCGGCGCGCAGGATCGTCTGCTCCGATGTTTTGTCGCCGCCAACGATCTCGACTAACGGGATCAAATGCGGTGGATTGAAGGGATGGCCGATCACGCAACGCTCCGGGTGTGCCTGCGCGCCCGGTTGGATCTGGCTCATGGGGATGCCCGATGAACTCGACGCGATGATGACGTCAGGCGGCAAAAGCGCATCGAGCTGACCGTAGAGCTTCTGCTTGAAGTCGACCCGCTCTGGCCCGTTTTCCTGGACGAAATCGGCGGCCGCCATCGCTTCGGCAAGATTCGCGGTGAACGTCAGATTCGCCTTCGATGCTTTCGGGGACAGTCCCAGACGCTCGAGTGCCGGCCATGCGGCGTCGACGAACTTTCTCAAATTCGCTTCCGCATTCGGCGCTGGGTCGCTCGCGATCACCTCCAATCCTTTAGCAAGGTAAAGCGCGGACCAGCTTGCGCCGATCACACCTGCGCCGACGATTGCGACGCGGTGAATGGGTTTCGTGTTAGTCATGGTTTGATTCTCCTGCTCGATTTTCAGACTTCGACGTAGGCAATGCCGGTGAGGTTGCCCTGCGCGTAGAGGAAGTTGCGCTCGTTCTTGCCATCGAGATCGGCGGAATAGACCGAGCCGGCGAAGTCGGTGACGAACATCCGGTTGCCGGGAACATCGAGGGAGAGGCCGATGCCCTCCATCAAATGCGTAATCAGGATCTCCGGCTCCGCCTTCTTATCGATCGGCGCGCGATTGACCGTGTTGCCGCGCGGAGGATCGCCGCGGTCGGTCC
This sequence comes from Bradyrhizobium sp. NAS80.1, assembly GCF_001908205.1. Classification (GTDB taxonomy): domain Bacteria; phylum Pseudomonadota; class Alphaproteobacteria; order Rhizobiales; family Xanthobacteraceae; genus Bradyrhizobium. The sequence goes on along the minus strand of NZ_LGHL01000044.1, from coordinate 47,137 downwards.
AGTAGAGGACACGGTTCGCCAGATCGAGCTCGAGGTCGATCGGCTCGGGCAAGCGATCGAACAGCACTTCGATGTCGGAGCGATTGGTCGGGCTTTCCCCCTTCGGGAGGTCGATGTTGGCGCGGAAGATGCGGCCGAGGTCACCGTTGTCAGGACCCTTTTGCGTCCAGTAGATGTGCCGCCGTTTGGGATCGACGGTGATTCCGACGCACCACCGGGTTTGATCTTTCCGGTCCTTGTCGCCGCGGCCGGTCTCGACCAGCGTTTCGACGTGTGAGCCGTCGAGGTTCGCGCGCATCACGCGCATGCCTTCGCGGTCGCACCAATAGAGCTTCTTCCCCTCCTCATCGAGGTGCATCTGTTTCGGCGTATACGTAACGCCTGGTGGAATGATGATCTTGCGATTCCCGCCGTCGAGATCAGCGCGCTCGATCGAGCCGTCATTGAGGTTGGGAACGCCCATGTTGGTCCAATAGATATGACCTGCCTCCAAATCCACGGCGATCCCGTCGGGGAAGCGGCAATCGGTGACGATGGTCTTGCGGTCGGAACCGTCGGGATTCATCGAGTGAATGCGGTCCCCGCTCAGTTCGAGAACGAACAGTCGACCGGATCGGGTGGCGCCCGATGAGTTCTTCGATTTGGTTGCCTCAAGCACTGTCATGGTCTTTCCTTCGGTGTCGCAGTTGCCTTGTCGTCTCGCCTTGCCTTCGCTGGCCGCTATTTGACCCACATGTGCCGCCGTCGCGAGTAAAGGCGGGCAAATCGCGCCAAATTGCTGCTAACGAGAAGGCGGGTTCCGCGTATTTCGGATCAGGCAAGATCAACGGACGGCTGGCATTTCTCAGCCGATCGGGTACGATTTCGGCGGGCCGGAGAGAGGCCGCGCGCATGGCACACGCAAAGCTTGGCTAGCCGAACTCAATTTGGAGTTCGAATGCTGGAGGCTCACAGATGGTGCCGCATTCGCAGAACGTTGCGTACTCGGACGGTGGTTCTCAGGTCTTGTGGGAGGACGGCGAACGCGTCTTTCGCCGTGGCTGGCGACTGGACGATGAGGGCAAGCGGCGCGCCGTGCTGCTAGTTGCTCCTGCCGCCGACCACCCGTCTCGTTCGACCCTCGATCACTTCAATCACGAGTACGAGCTGAAGGACGAACTCGATGGCGCATGGGCAGTGCGGCCATTCGAGCTCGTGCGCGAAGCCAATCGAACCATGCTGGTGCTTGAGGATGCGGGCGGCGAGCCGCTTGAGTTGTTGCTCGGCGCGCCCATGGATATGGGGCGCTTCTTGCGGCTCGGCAGCACTATTGCCTCGGCCCTGGGCAAGCTTCACCAGCGCGGCTTCGTCCATAAAGATGTCAAGCCAGTCAATATCCTGCTCAACGAGGCGACCGGCGAGGTGCGGCTGACCGGGTTCGGCATCGCCTCGCGCTTCGTGCGTGAACGCCAGTCGCCTCACCCTCCCGAGACAATCGCCGGCACGCTCGCTTACATGGCGCCCGAGCAGACCGGACGGATGAATCGGTCCATCGATTCCCGCAGCGACCTCTACGCGCTCGGCGTCACCTTCTACCAAATGCTCACCGGTGCTTTGCCGTTTGTCGCCGCGGACCCGATGGAATGGGTGCACTGCCATCTTGCCAGACGGCCGGTGCCCCCCGCCGAGCGGCTGAAGGAAATTCCCGGCGCCATTTCGGCGATCGTCATGAAGCTGCTCGCGAAGAGAGCCGAAGACCGCTATCAGACCGCCGCCGGCCTCGAAAGTGACCTCCGCCGCTGCCAGACCGAATGGGAGGCGCGGCGTCGGATTGATGACTTTCCACTCCGCGAGCGCGACACGTCCGATCGGCTCTTGATCCCCGAAAAACTCTACGGGCGGCGGCGCGAGGTTGAGACTTTGCTCGCCTCCTTCGATCGCGTCGTCAACGGTGGCGCTCCGGAATTGGTCCTGGTCTCGGGCTATTCCGGCGTGGGCAAGTCCTCGGTCGTCAACGAGCTCCAGCCAGTGCTGGTACCGCCGCGAGGCCTATTCGCGTCCGGCAAGTTCGACCAGTACAAGCGCGACATTCCCTACGCGACGCTGGCACAGGCCTTTCAGAGCCTGATCCGGCCGCTGCTCGGCAAAAGCGAAGCCGACCTTGCACCTTGGCGCGATGCATTGCAGGAAGCGCTGGGACCGAACGCAGGACTAATTATCGATCTCGTTCCTGAAGTGAGGCTGATCGTTGGAGAGCCACCGCCGGTTCCTGAGCTTCCGCCACAAGATGCGCAACGGCGCTTTCAGCTGGTGTTTCGCCAGTTCATCGGTGTCTTCGCTCGGCCGGAACATCCTCTCGCGCTCTTTCTCGATGACCTGCAATGGCTCGACGCGGCGACGCTGGATCTCGTGGAAGACCTATTGAGCCGATCCGATCTCCGCAATCTTCTCCTCGTCGGCGCCTTCCGCGATAACGAAGTCACCGCAGCACATCCGCTCATGTGCAAGCTGGAGGCGATCCGGGCAACCGGAAGGGTGCAGGATATCAAGCTGGCGCCCCTGACGACCAATGACCTCGGAAATCTTGTTGCGGACTCGCTCCGCTGCGATGCCGAGCTGGCCACCCCGCTCGCAGGGCTGGTGCACGCGAAGACGGACGGCAATCCGTTCTTCGTGATCCAATTTCTGCATGTGCTCGCTGATGAGGGTCTCCTGGCTTTCGATCACGAGCGGGCATGCTGGTCCTGGGACCTTGGTGGCATCCACGCCAAACGCTATACCGACAACGTCGTTGAGCTCCTGGCCGGGAGGCTGACGCAGCTATCGCTTGAGACGCAGGACGCGTTACGGCAGCTCGCTTGCCTCGGCAACGCCGCCGACGTCGCGATGCTTTCGATCGTCCTGGGAACCTCCGAGAAAGAGGTGCACGCAGCTCTTGGGGAAGCCCGGAGACAACAATTGATCGACCGTTTCGATCGCTCCTACAACTTCGTTCACGATCGGATGCAGGAGGCCGCCTATGCGCTGGTCCCGATAGGGTCGCGCGCCGAGGCGCATTTGACTATCGGGCGGCTGCTCGTTGCGCGCACGCCACCGGAAAAACGAAACGAGGCAGTTTTCGAAATCGTCAACCAGCTCAACCGCGGCGCGCCGCTTATCACGTCGCAGGAGGAACGTGAGCGGCTCGCAGAGCTTAATCTGGCCGCAGGTAAGCGCGCTAAGACTTCGTCGGCCTATGCCTCGGCCTTGACCTATTTCACCGCCGGTGCGGCGTTGTTGCCGCAGGATGCGTGGCAGCGCCGGCAGGAGCTGGCCTTTGAGTTGGACCTGCACGCCGCCGACTGCGAGGTCTGTACCGGCGCGCTGCAAGCCGCCGAGCAGCGGCTGGCGGCGCTGGCAACGCGCACTGCAGACAACGCTCAACGATGCGTCGTGGCACAGCGGCGCGTGGATCTGTACACGATGCTTGGGGCGGGTGAGCCGGCGGTGGCGGCGGCGCTGGATTGTTTGCGGCATGTGAGCATCGACTGGTCGATGCACCCCACCGAGACAGAAGCGCGCGGCGAGTACGAGCGCATTGGGTCATTGCTCGGCGATCGCGCGATCGAGGAGCTCGTTGACCTGCCGCTGGTGCGGGATCCGGAGATTCTGGCGACCCTCGAGGTGCTCAAAAGTTTGGTTTTGCCGGCGATGTACACCGACGACAATTTGGTCGCGCTCAGTATCTGCAGGGCCGCCAATCTCAGCCTGGAGCACGGCAACAGCGACGCCGCGCCGGCGTTCTACCAGGCAGTAGGCATGGTCAGCGCCCGCTTCGGCGACTACGATCAAGGTTATCGATTTGGAAAGATGGCCTGCGATCTGCTCGAAGATCGTGGATGGTATCACCTTGGGGGACGGACTTATAATCTCTTCGAGATTCTGATCCCGTGGACACGACCGCTCGTGGAGGGTATCGCTCCGGCGCGTCGTAGCTTCCAGTTGGCGAATGAGCACGGCGATCCCTCATTTGCTGTATTCGCTCTCCGCGACCTCATTTTCATTCTTCTTGCCTTGGGTCATCCACTCGATCAAGTCGAGCGTGAAGCCCAGGACGGTTTGGGATTCGCGCAGCGGTTCGGATCGTTCCTCGACAGACTTTCCGGCCCTCTCGCGCTCATACGGACCCTGCGCGGAAGAACTACGAAGTTCGGTTCCCTCGATGATGGTGAATTCACCGAGCGCTCGTTCGAGGAGCGCTTCACGGGCGAGCCCTCGCGTGCCTTTTTGGAATATCACTACTGGATCCGAAAACTCCAGGCCCGCTTCTTCGCCGGCGACTACGTTTCGGCGTTCGAAGCAGCGGAACAGGTGGAGACATGGTACGCGACAGCCCCCACGCTGTCCCTCTTTCCGCTGCAGAAGGCCGAATGCCATTTCTATGCTGGCCTGTGCCGCGCCGCACTGTGCGAGCCCGCGGGTCCCGACCCCCACGCCATGCATCAAGAAGCACTTGGCGCGCACCAGCGAGAGCTTCGGGCGTTGGCGGCGAATTGTCCTGAAAATTTCGCGGATCGTGCAGCGCTGGTCGGCGCCGAGATTGCCCGGATCGAGGGGCGTCCGCTTGAGGCCATGGACCTTTACGAGCGCGCCATCGTCTCTGCACGTACCAACGGCTTTGTCCACAACGAGGCGCTCGCCTGCGAACTGGCTGCCCGCTTTTACGCGGCGCGCGGCCTCGAGGAGGTTGCGCATCACTACCTGGAAAACGCGCGGCGGGGCTATCTGCGCTGGGGCGCCGACGGAAAGGTGCGGCAACTCGACCAACTCCATCCGCGGTTGAGGCAGAACGGACGCGCGTGGGCTCCAACGGGTACGATCGAGGCACCGGTCGAACATCTCGATCTCGCAACGATGATCGAAGTCTCGCAGGCGCTCTCTGGCGAGATTGTTCTGGAAAACCTCATCGACAAACTTATGCGCACAGCCATCAAGCACGCCGGCGCCGAACGCGGTCTTCTGATCGTTCCGCGAGGTGATGAGCTGCAGATACAGGCAGATGCGATCGCCAGTGGAGCGAATGTAACCGTGCACCTGCGCGACGGGCTCTACAGCACAGCCGCGTTGCCGGAGTCGCTGGTTCGCTATGGAACGCGCACGCATGAGACGGTGATTCTCGACGACGCCCTATCTCAGCAAGCATTTTCCGATCCCTATCTTCTTCAGAGTCGTGTCCGTTCTGTTCTCAGCTTGCCGTTGATCAATCAGGGAAAGCTCACAGCGATTCTCTACCTCGAAAACAAACTGGCGCCGAACGTTTTCACGCCCGATCGCGTTGCTTTATTGAAGGTGCTTGCATCACAGGCGGCAATTTCGCTCGAAAATTCGCGGCTTTATGACGATCTCGCGGATCGGGAACGAAAGATTAGACGTTTGGTCGATGCCAACATCATCGGGATATTCATTGGCGACGCTCGCGAACGGCGGATTGTTGAAGCCAATGACGCGTTTCTACGTATCATCGGATATGACCGTGAGGATCTGGTTTCGGGCCGCCTGCGCTTAGCCGAGCTGACTCCGCCGGAGTGGGTCGAGTTCGACAAGCGTATCTGGGCCGAACTGAGCTCCACCGGAATCGTTCAGCCCTTCGAGAAAGAATATTTCCGGAAGGATGGCAGCCGCGTTCCCGTGCTCCTTGGTGCCGCGATGTTCAAGGAAGGGGGTGATATGGGCGTTGCATTCGTACTCGATTTGACTGAGCGCAAGCGCGCGGAACAGGCGCTGCAGCTACAGGCAACGCTCGATTCGATCCCAGCGATGGCCTGGCGCGCCAGGGCTGACGGCGTCATCGAGTACGTCAACAAACGTTGGCTCGACTACACCGGGATCTCGCTTGAGCAAGCGCTGGGTTGGCAGTGGCTTGCTTTTGCTTTGATCCATCCCGACGACGCTCCGCGCCTGCGGGACGCCTGGCAACAAACACTGGCATCCGAAAAACCGGGCGAAGCCGAAGCCCGCATGCGCGGCTCCGATGGATCGTATCGCTGGTTCCTCATTCGTGCCGAGCCTGTGCGCGACGAGGCAGGAGCGATTGTCGCTTGGTATGGCACCAGCACGGATATCCAGGACCTGAAGACAGCCGAAAGTGCCTTGCGACGAAGCGAGGCGGAGTTGGCCAACGTGAGGCACGTGCAACAAACCCTTGAGTCAATTCCGGTTGCTGCCTGGCGCGCCAGAGCCGACGGCTCCGTCGAGTACTTCAACAAACGGTGGCTCGACTACGTGGGGGTCTCCCTTGATCAAGTACTAGGTTGGCAATGGGCCGGATCGTTCCATCCCGAAGACCTTCCGCGCGTGAATGATATCTGGCGGCAATTGCTTGCATCTGAAAAGCCCGGAGAAATAGAAGCCCGCATGCGCCGCCATGACGGATCGTATCGTTGGTTCCTGGCTCGTGCGGAGCCGTTGCGCGACGACACAGGAAGGGTCGTTGCGTGGTATGGCACCAATACGGACATCGAGGATCGCACCCAAGCATTGGCGCGGTTGCAGCAGATGGAAGCGGATTTCGCCCACATGAACCGCGTGAGCATGATGGGAGAATTGGCAGCCTCGCTCTCTCACGAGATCGCGCAACCGATCGCCAGTGCGCGCAACAATGCCCGGGCGGCCCAGAATTTTCTGAAAATGCAGCCGCCGGACCTGGGCGAGGTCAGGGAAGCGCTCTCCGGAGTGGTTGCGGACGCAGATCGATCCGGAGACATCATCGATCGCATCCGAGAGCAAATCAAGAAAGCGCCGCCGCGAAAGGAGCGCTTTGATCTCAACGCGGCAATCAACGAAGTGATTGTATTGGCGAAAAGCGTGACCGTCAGGAATGGCGTATCGGTCCAGATCCGGCTTGCGGAGGGATTACGTCCGGTTCTGGGGGATCGCGTCCAGCTGCAACAAGTCATGTTGAACCTGGTTCTCAACGCGGCTGAAGCAATGAGCTCGGTTGAGGAGGGGCCGAGAGAGCTGTTGATCAGTACCGAGCAGGACCAGGCAGGCGCCCTCGTGGCCGTGCGCGATTCTGGGCCGGGCATTGATCCAGCGAATTTCGATCGGGTCTTCGACGCCTTCTACACCACTAAGTCCAGTGGAACAGGCATGGGGTTGTCGATTTGCCGCTCCATCGTCGATGCTCATGGAGGGAAGCTGTGGGCGGAGGCCAACGAGCCTCGCGGCGCCGTATTTCAGTTCATCTTGCCCGGCACCGAAAGAGAGATCACGACTCCTCTTCAGGCTAGCCCGCGGGTCTGAGAGCGTCGCGAACGCATTGCGCGAGATGCTCATCATCCACCGGCTTGCGCAGGTAACATACGACCCCATCATTTAGGGCGCGAGCCCGGTCAACGTCATTGGGAAACCCAGTCACGAGGATCGTCGGAATCGCCTGGCCCGTGTCGATAAGGCGTCGGTAGAGTTCGAGCCCGGTCATGGCCGGCATCTGGATGTCGGCGATCAGGCAGGCTGTTTCGGCGAGGCGCGGGGACGCGAGAAATTCCGCTGCAGACGAGAAAAAGTCGGCCGCATAGCCGAGCGATCTCATGAGCCTGCACATGGACTCACGAAAGAACTGGTCATCATCAACGACCGACACCAGTACATTTTTCATCATGCCGCCTTTGGCCATTCGCTGGACCCGTTGTGCGGGCAGCCAACTATGCCGACGCTCTGCATGGAATTGCCCGATGTGGGCGAGAATGCCACCAGTGCAATGCCGATGCCCCATAAACTTTGGCTTACCTTGACGACAATTGCGAAGCTGGGCCGACAGGGCTTGTGATCGAGAACTTCAGTTGGACGAGCGTGGTCGCTAGATCATACCCGGCGGCCTCTGGGATCAAGTCCAAGCGCCATAAGCCTTCGTATCGTCGTACTGCCCCCTTTGGATGCCCGACATCGACCTGCGCTCAATTGAGGTGCTGGTGATGATCCTCTTAGTCTGCATGCGTCCGTAATTCGCACAGGCCAAGAGGAGAGAACAATGCCTTACCGCTTGGAAAGTCACGGGTCTGACAGAGGAACACGATGCGCAGTCTGTGATGGCAAGTTTGGGCTCGTCCGGCATTATTCGTGGCGAACCCCGCTTTGTTCCAGGAAGTGCGTCGATCGCTTCAAAGCGCGCCGTCAAAATGACCGCAATTGGATGGGCTGGCTCCAAATCGCCTTCGAGCAGTCGCCCGAGAACCGCGCGAGGGCGTCATGACCCTTCAGATCTCACAACGAGGCAAGGAATATCTGAAGACAGCGCAGACGTTGCTCCGCACCGCGAAGACCATGACTGACCAGGCGATTGCGGGTCAGCTCAAGGCGCTTGCCGACGACTACGAGCGGCGAGCTGAGAAGGCTTCGCGCGATGATGCGGCCGAGGTGTGCGCTCGATCGGTTGCTGTCGCTGAACGCGAGTGGAGTGCGTGAGCTGATGGGCAGCATCACTCAGCTGCTATCCTGCCAGTCGTAGATGGAACTTCAGCCGAAAGTGCGTCTGACGAAGGCGAGCTGTGTCAGCGTGCGTAAACTTTGGTGTACCCCGCGCGCATCCTCTGGGAAAAAAATGGGGCTGTTCAGGTTCCAGGATTAGGACTAAAAATGCGCGATCTGGCCGCAAACCTAGACAAAGGCTGATTTTCGCGATCTTTTTCGAGCAGCAGCGATGTCTGACGCAACCTCCACCGTGTTGGTCATCGACGACGATCCGGATCTTCGCGCGTCTGTTGGACGCCTGCTGCGATCGCTCGGCATTAATGTTCAGCTATTTGCGTCAATTTCCGATTTCCTCAAATCCGATCCACCGGATTGCCCCAACTGCCTGGTGCTCGACATCAGGTTGCCCGGCCAAAGCGGCCTCGATCTTCAGCGCGAACTCGCCGCAGCAAACAGGGAGATTCCGATCATCTTCATCACCGGGCATGGCGACATCCCAATGTCCGTGCAAGCGATGAAGAGAGGTGCCATCGAGTTTCTGACCAAGCCGTTCCGCGATCAGGATCTCCTCGACGCCATTCAGCTCGGCCTCTCTCGCGACCGTGAACGGCGGGAAAATGACAAGGACCTGGCCGTTCTCAGGGAGCGTTTCGGGTCGCTAAGCCCCAGGGAGCGCGAGATCGTGATCCAGGTTGCTCGCGGCCGCTTGAGCAAACAGATTGCCCATGAGATCGGCATCGCTGAGGCCACGGTGAAAGTGCATCGCAGCAGGGCGATGCAGAAGATGCAGGCCGGTTCGCTTCCCGAACTCGGCCGAATGGCTGACAAGCTCAAGCTGGTGCCCAATACGTCGCAACGCTCCTGAGCTGGCCCTTGCGGGGCGTGCCATTCGCACGGTCAAATATCCCCCAGTTGCGTGATCTCCTGGCAAACAAAAAAGGCCGGCGGGCGCTACGCCGCCGACCTGTTCTTGCAACTGCCGGCTCGCGGGTCCGGTTCCGCTGCGATTCCCGGCACTGCGTGCCGGAGCAAACAAAGAGCGGGCTGCTGTGCACTAGGCGGTCCGCATCGATTGAATCGTTACCGCAGAGGGGCCGCTGACTCTATTGTACGCGGGTATGGCGCGAGTGTGCTGAGGGATGTTCGCATTACCGAAGTCGGATACATCCAATATACGTCGGTTTATCGATCACGATGCGCCGCGCAGACGCGTGGGTAGCTTCACGAAGATCACCGTGGGCGATCATTTTGATATGCACCATGCGGTGTCATCGCGAAATGATCTAGCCTGCGGCGTCCTTGATCCTGCCATAGCACTCACAATGTCACTGCACCCGATTGAATCACGCCGCTTGTAAATCTAGGTTTAGGCAACGCAACCAAATCTGTCGTTGCGTGCCACCCCGGTGCAATAGCCCGCCGCACTGCAAACCATCAAATTGCGCCTTACGAGCACCTTTGCGGGGACCAGCCCTGCCAAAGCACGCGAGGTCATAATGCGCGCATCAGGATCGACTGCAGCTTTCAGAGGCTTGGCGCAATTTGATCCCGAACCGGGACTTGACGTGGAACGCGCTGTTCAAACGCCGGGTGCGGACAAGCCATTCTCCGAGAAACAAATCGGATCGGCTGGCGCCGCTCAAGCCAAAGTTTTGTTCGGGCCGTTCTGCCTGCTTCCGACGCAGTTTCTTTTGCGGGAGGGCGACAAGCCCGTGTCCCTCGGAAGCCGCGCTCTGGAGATCCTGATTGCTCTGCTTGAACGCCGCGGTCAGCTGGTCAGCAAGCAGGACTTGATGGCTCGGGTTTGGCCAAATGTCTTTGTCGAGCCTGCCAACCTGACGGTCCACATGTCCGCATTGCGTCGCGCTCTTCGCGACGGCCGCGACGGGCATCGGTTCATCGTCAACATCCCCGGACGTGGCTACCGCTTCGTCGCCTCGGTCGAGGTGTCGGGACACGAGAACTGAGCGCGAGTGGAAGCATCCGAAAAATTCGGTGAGGCTTTAGCGTGGTCACGACAGTAGCAGAGCAGCCGTTCACTGTAGCGAAGATTCCGGTCAGTTCATGGACCTTTGCCATCCGCGTTTGGCTGGCTATGCTCCTGGCCTTGTTCGTGAGTTTTTGGCTGCAGCTTGAAGCCCCGGCCTCGGCGGCGGTTACCGTCGGAATTCTTGCCGAACCGACCCGCGGTCAGGCGCTGGACAAGGCAGGCTTTCGCTTGTTCGGCACTATTGTGGGCGTGACAGCATCAATCGCAATCACCGGACTCTTCTCCCAGGCGAGAGATCTGATCCTCGCAGCATTTGCGGTGTGGATTGGCATTTGCGTCTTTGCGGCGAACCTTTTGGACGGCTATCGGGCCTATGCCGCGGTATTGTCCGGCTACACCGTTGCAATAATTGCGACACAGCAGATCGACACCCCGCAGCACGTGTTTGAATCCGGCGTGGCGCGCGGCGCCGCGATCGCTGTCGGCATTCTGTCGATGGCGGTCATAAATACATTGATGTATACCCCCGACCGTCATCCGCGACTCATGGTGCAACTCGCGGCGATCCGTCGCCGCGTTCGCGAGTATGCGAGCGGAACCTTCCGCGGCAAACCAGACAACTCGACTACATTCCTGACGCTACTTCGGGAAATCGTTGCGCTCCGTCCCGAGATCGCGAGCGTGGCTCTCGAGTCGAGCAGCGGCTCCGTCAGAAGCGTCGCCGCCCGCAGCGTGGCGGTCGGGTTGATTGCTGAATTGCAGGCAGCCCGGATCTTGAACAACGGCCCTGTTGATGTCGATGACACGGCTTGCGACCAGGCAAGAGCTGCAATCGAGCGAGCGGACGATTCCGGCTTGCCGGCGCAGCGGCTGCCGGAACTCGTGGCGGGACAGAAACGTGTACGTGACGTTGAGACCGAAGCTTCGGCATGGGCAGCCCGAGAATTTCTGCGTGGGGATGAAGAGGTTCGCCAGGATCTGCTAGCCCTGAGGTCGGCGCGATGGCCACTGAGGGCCTGGCGCGCCCCCTTGTATCGATCCTACAGAACTGCAGTTGAAAGTGGTGTCCGCGCCGCTCTATGGCTTGCAATTGCCTCGATTGTCTACGTTTGGGCCGGATGGCCTGCGGCGAGTGTTTCGCTGTCCTTTGTTGCGCTGATAATCGGATTGGGAGCGACAGCACCGAACGCGCGCGGCTTCACCGCCATCACGCTTGTTGGTACGCCGATCGCTGCTGTCCTGACCGGCATACTCGAGTTCTTCATCCTCAATGGCGCCGACGCCTTTCCCCTGTTGGCGATCGCCATGGCTCCCTTTACGGTCGGCGCAGCCGTTCTCATGAAGTCACAAAACCTTCTGTGGTCATCACTCGGTCGCGTCAATCTGCTTTTCATCCCGATTATCTTGGCACCGAGCAATCCGCAGACCTATAATCCGCAAAGCTTCCTCTTCACCTCTCTATTTCTTGTGGCGGCGGCTTCGCTGTTGCTTGCGGCACAGACGCTAATTCCGCCCGTCTCCGATCGCGAGCGCCGGATGCGGCTGCTCGCGGAGGCCCGCAACGAGCTGCAGGAGCCGGCCGAGCACAATAGAGAAGCTCCGGAAGAGGCAACGTTCCGGGACGCTTCGCGAATCGGGCAATTTCTGGCCGTTGGAGGAGCGCAGGACAGTCGCGCCCTCGCGGAAATGCTCTCCTGCTTCGACCAATCGGCGATGGTTCGGCTTTGCAATGCGAAGCTGATGCAGTTCACCGATGGGCCACTTGCAACATCGGCAGATGAAGCGCGCGCGGCGATCGTCGAGCGAGATACGCCGACCCTGCGCACTATTGCGCGCCGGGTGCGTGAAATGGCCCCACAGACAGACTCGATCGAGGCAGACGCTGCTGCGTGCCTAATCCTGACAAGCAAGATCCTGGATCGGGGCAGCGGCGTCGACTTCTCCCAGGAGGCAACCTGATGGTACACACCTTTGCAGAGCTGGTGGTCGGAGGCGTCCTGTTCGCCCCGTTCGCAACCTATTTGGTGGCGGCTCTTGTCCTCATCGTTGTCCTGCGACCGCTTTTGCATGTCGTCGGCTTTGCGAAGATGTTCAGTCACGCCTCGGTTGCTGAGCTCAGTCTGTACGTGACTATCCTTAGCTTATTGGTGCTGTTGTTCTAGAGGAGTTGGCCATGGATGCGGCCATTCGTGAAGACGCTGTTCAGCAAGACGAGATGCAGGCAACCGTCACGCGCTCTTCGCCGAGTGTCGGTGACGCATCGGATGGCCAAGCCAGTGAGCTCGACGACGTCGCACGAAGGGCATCGGAAGGTTATCCAAACAACAAACCGATCGTCTCGTCCTCCGGCAAGTCCGTGGTACGGCAGCGAGGTGGCGCCTTGCGCACCGCGCGGTTTCTGCTGCGCATGGCGGCTACAGCCGGGATCGCAGTCGTTGCGGTGCTGATCGCTCTCGTCGCTTGGGACCATTATAACGCCGGGCCCTGGACACGCGATGGGCGTGTGCGAGTTCAAGTGGCAAGTGTGGCGCCGCAGATTTCCGGTCAAATCACGGAACTGCGAATTGTCGACAACCAATTCGTGCACAAAGGCGACCTTTTGTATGTCATTGATCCCTTCGATTTTGACGTCGCACTGCGCACGAACAAGGCGGTCTTGCAGCAAAGGATGGCGGACCTCAGCGTGAAGGATTTGCAGTCCGAACGTCGGCGACGTTTGTCGGATCTGGCGAGCAGCACCGAAGAGAAGCAGATCTATGAGGGAAATGCGCTGCAGGCAAAGGCCGCCGTCGATTCGGCTCAGCAGCAGGTCCGGCAAGCGGAGATCAACCTGCGGCGCACTGAAGTGCGCAGTCCGGTGAATGGAATTGTCACCAATCTCCTGCTCCGGGAAGGAGACTACGCGCGGGAAGGCGCTACCAACGTTTCGATCATCGACACGGACAGCTACTGGGTTGATGGCTATTTCGAGGAGACCAAGCTGGCCCGCCTGTGCGTGGGTGACCGTGCCGAGGCAAAACTGATGGGCTACTCGGCGCCGATCATGGGTCACATCGCAACAGTGACGCGTGGCGTCAGCGTATCCAACGCAGCGGCTTCCACGCAGGGGTTGCCAAACGTCGATCCCGTTTACACCTGGGTACGCTTGGCGCAGCGCGTGCCGGTCCGGATCGCGATCGACAAGGTGCCGCCCGGCGTGCCACTGGTATCCGGCTTGACCGCAACTGTCACGATCAGGGACGGCAAGGACGGGGAGGACAGAACGCTCTTGCAAAGAGTTCGCGCCGAACTCGAGACGAGCTTCTTCGGATTTATCGGCGGAGCTTCGGCGCGGCCAGACTGCATTCCTGGCTCTTACTCTCCGTCGCCGTAAAAAGCGGTCATTAGCTGGAAGTGCAGGCGACCGCGTCCACCGTCGACTGAGTTTGGTGCCGCCACTCGCTAAGCGGCGGTGGCCCGTCTGCCGCGTCCGAAATTGTCGCGCGTCTTTTCTAAGCCAAGGTTTATGCGGCGCAACCACAGCCGTACCTGGAACGACTCGCGTGCAATAGAAGATAGACACGCAGAACTGTAACTCTCCTCGCAACAACTCGCGTTATGGAGTTCGCTCATGAGGAGAATCGCTGTTCTCATCGCATCTGCCGCGATTAACGCATCTACGATTCCCGCGATCGCGGCGGAGTGCCCCTCAAACAAGGACATCGACGGCTCTTGCGCGCGCTCGGCCATGGTACAGAGCCAACCAGCTAATGCTGCTGACAAAGAGAAGACTTGTCGCGCCTACGCCGCCTCATTCTATGAGTCAGTGGTGCTGCGGCACGCCGCTGCTAACCGCGTCGACGGCGCGCAGGTGTTGGTTGCGCTCGATTCCGTGATTAACGCCTTCAACGACCTGCTGGCGACGAAGTGCGGCGGCTAAGCCCCACACGCCTCAATAAATTGCAACCTACGAGGTGCGCAGATGATCCTATTTCCTCTCATGACCACCTGGATGTGGTTCCAAATCTTCACGGCATCGCCGCTTCCGGCTTTCGTGCCGCGCCGTCTAGGACAGCAGCAACGCTGAGATCGCGTGGCTATCCGCCCTATCTTGAGGAGGTTGAATATGACCCAGGTCTATTTCCATTGCTCCAACACGAAGAAGGTTTTCGTCGACCACCGCGGCGCCGTGGTGGGCGACCTCGCTGAGGCGCGCGATCATGCGACCCGCGTCGTACTATCCTTCACGAGCGAGCGCAGCCTCGAGGATTGGCGTGACTGGGTCCTGCACGTCAGCGACGATCAGGGCGATGAGCTCTTCGTTGTGCCCTTCACGTTCGTGCTCGGTAGGCCCCATTGAAGTTCGCCATGATCCGGGCGATTCTTTGGGCCAAACAGGACCTGTCCCACCTAGATAGCAGGCGGCTGAAATTCCGCGAAGACTCGCTTCAGCCGCGGCGCCGCAAAATCGAGGAAGGCGCGGACCTTGATCGGCAGAAACCGGTTGGCCGTGTACACGAGGTTGACCGGCAGTGGTGCCGGCTGGAATTCGTCGAGCAAGGTCGTGAGGGCTCCGCGCGCGAGCGCCGTCTGGAAGTGATAGGCGAAGGCGGAGGTAATTCCAATGCCCGCGCACGCGGCATCGCAGGCCGCCTCGGCGCTGCCGACCACGAGCCGCGCGCGGACTGGCACTGCGACGGTCGTCGTGTCTTTGAAGAATGTCCAGACATCGGGTGACATAAAGCCCGCATAGGTGATGCAGTCATGCCCGGCGAGTTCGTCCGGCGTGCGCGGCGTGCCGCGGGTTGCGAGATAGGCGGGGCTGGCGCACACCACGCGGCGCGTCGCGCCGAGACGTACCGCGATCAGGCTGCTGTCGGGCAGGGCGCCGATGCGTAGCCCGATGTCGATCTGCTCCTGAAACAGGCTCTGCACGCGATCGGCGAGGAGCAAACTCGCCTTGATATCAGGGTAGGCCTTGAGGAAATCAGCCAGGATCGGGATGAGGCAAGTGCGGCCAAGCCCGACCGGAGCCGTGATGATCAGCTCTCCGGTCGGCGCGGAATATTCGCCGGAGGCGGCGCGCTCGGCCTCGGTCACGTCGGCCAGAATCCGCTTGCACGCGGCAAAATAGGAGCTGCCTGCGTCGGTCAGGACCAGCTTGCGGCTCGACCGGTTGAACAGCTTGGTCCGCAGATGGGACTCGAGTTCGGAGACCTTGCGGCTGATTGTTGCCAGGGGCGTTTTCAATTGCCGCGCCGCAGCCGACAGGCTGCCGGTCTCGACCACCGCAAGAAAGGTCGACATCGATTCCAGGCGATCCATCGGTCGCTCTTCCATTTTTTGGAAAGATAGCTCTCGACTTTACCGCATAGCGCCAAATTTCGGAAGGCCTTAGGTGTGGACGGCAAAGGAGACGTCCATGAGCACCACAACGAAAGGCACTGCCCTCATCACCGGCGCATCGGCTGGCATCGGCGCCATCTATGCCGACCGTCTGGCCAAACGCGGCTACGACCTGATCCTGGTCGCCCGCGACAAGACCCGTCTCGCTGGCCTCGCGCAGCGCCTGAGAAATTCGACCGGCCGCTCCGTCGACACGGTCGCAGCCGATCTCAACGACAAGACGGATCTTGCCAGGGTCGAGGCGATCCTGCGCGCGAATGCGGATATCGCGCTGCTGGTCAACAATGCCGGCGTCGGCGCCACGGCGCCATTGCTCAATGCCGACGTCGAGAAGATGGACGACATGGTCCGCCTCAACGTCGGCGCGCTGACCCGATTGACCTATGCGACGGCTCCAAGCTTCGTCGCACGCGGCGCCGGCACCATCATCAACATCTCGTCGATCGTCGCGATCTCTCCCGAAACGCTCAATGGCGTTTACGGTGGCAGCAAAGCCTATGTGCTGGCTTTCTCGCTATCGCTGCACCACGAACTCGCCGATAAGGGCGTGCGCGTCCAGGCCGTGCTGCCCGGCGCAACCGCGACAGACTTCTGGGACGCCGCCGGCGTGCCACTGCACCACCTCCCGACCGCGATCGTGATGTCCGCCGATGACATGGTCGATGCCGCACTGGCCGGTCTCGACCAGGGCGAGGTCGTCACCATTCCCTCGCTCGCCGACAAGGCCGACTGGGACGGATACGAGGGCGCCCGCCGCGCGATGTCCGGCAAGCTCTCAAGCGCCGTCCCGGCTCCCCGATACAGCGTCGGAGTGAACGCCGCGCCGAAGGCTGCCGTAGCGTCGGCGAAGTGACTCAATCACCACCGTAACCCAAGGAACGTAGAGCCAAAGGAGATGCAATCATGAAACGTCTAGTGCTGTTTGCCGCCGTTGCCCTCGCCATCGCAAATGGAATCGATGTGGCTGCCGCTGCCGAGCTTCCGACGGGCTTTCCGATCACCGTGCACCAGGTTTCCGTGATGGGCGCGGCACATGTTCAGGAGGCTCCTTCCGTTCCCGCGCTGACGCTGGGTGGCATGCCTGCCTCGCCCAGTCAGATCCAGGTCTTGACGGCGCACAAGCAGTCTCCCGGGAGCAAGCCACAAAGCTGACGGCGAGTGTGCAAGCAAAGAGCCAGAGCGCGATCGTGATTCAATCCGATCCCATCGCGCTTAGAGCCGACCGGATTAGCCACGCAACCTGAGAATCGGAGAAGCCGTGCAGTTCGATTTCGTAAAGATGGGCGCCCCCGAGCGGTACAGATTGCTGCTTGCGACCGTTTTGCCGCGGCCGATCGCATGGGTAACGACGCGTAATGCTGCCGGCGCAACCAACGCCGCGCCGTTCTCGTTCTTCAATGTGTTTGGCAGCGACCCCGCGACCGTAGGCATCGGCGTCGGCAGCAAGGGACCGGCCGAGCCAAAGGACACCCGCGCCAATATCCGCGCCAATGAGCAATTCGTCGTCAATCTAGTGCCGTTCGCGCTGGCCCAGCAGATGCGCGTCACGTCGATCGCGTTTCCCAGAGACGTCGAGGAGCCGAAAGAGGCGGGACTCTCGTTGGCGCCCTCGATGCGGGTCGGCATTCCCCGTATCGCAGAAGCGCCGGTCTCGATGGAATGCAGTTTCATGCAGGAAATCGCGCTCGGCGGCTTCGGACTGGTGCTCGGCAAGATTCTGATGGTGCATGTCAAAGATGAGGCTGTGACTGATGCGGCCCGCCAGCATGTCGATGCCGAAAAGCTCGACTTGATCGGTCGCATGGAAGGCGGCTGGTACACGCGCACGCGCGAGCGCTTCGAAATGCCGGCGATCGCGCTCGAGGATTGGAAAGGAAGGCCATGAACGAGTTGCTGACGAAAGTTCTCGACGCGCACGGCGGTCTGGAGCGCTGGCGTAGCTACAATAAGGTTGAGGCCACCATTGTCAGCGGCGGCGGCTTTTTCCCTTTGAAGGGCGTCTTGCAGGATGCAAATCCGCGCCGCATGACGGTATGGCTGCACGAGGAGCGATCGTCAGTCACCCCTTATGGCGCGGCCGATCAGCGCACGATGTTCACGCCCGATCGCATCGCAATCGAGAAGCTCGACGGCACCATAGTCGCGGAGCGGCGCATGCCCAGGGATTCGTTTGCCGGACACCAGATGCACACGCCCTGGGACCCTCTGCATCGCGCCTATTTCAACGGCGAGGCGCTGTGGACCTACCTCGCGACGCCCTTTGCCTTTGCGATGGACGGGTTCCGCGTCGAGGAGACTGCGCCCTGGCAAGAGGGGAAGGAGAGGTGGCGGGTGCTGCGTGTCTATTTTCCCGGCTCGATCGAGACGCATTGCCAGGTTCAGGATTTCTTCTTCGACGAGAAATTCGAACTCCGCCGCCACGACTACAGCGTCAACATCGCCGGTGGCTTCTCCGCCGCGCAACTGATGCTGGAATATACCGAGGCCAATGGTGTGCGCTTGCCAAGCAAGCGTCGCGCCTACACGCGCGGCCCCGACCGGCGTCCGATTCTGGATATGCTGATGGTTTCCATCGACATCAGCAACGTTGCCTTCTCTGAGACGGCCGAATCTGGTGGCTGAGAGCTGACCGAGCTTCGCGGCCTGCGGACCACATGTGTAGTCCGTAGGCGGCCATCGATTGTTGCTGCTCGAAGAGAAAAAGCTGCACGTCATCGCGACCGAGTCGAAGCACTGGCATCCGAGCTCGCGACGACTTGCTGAGATTTGCACCGCTTTACTCGCACAGACGCTCTCTCTCGAATACGAATTTGCCCAGCGGAATGGTGGAGCGATGGTTACGAACTCATCTCAGCATCCCGTGACTTGAATACGCCGCGGCAGGATCGCGTCGGCTCCCGGATGTCCGAACAGCGAGCAACGGAAATGAGCGAGAGCTTCGAAAATGAGTGAGACCTACAAAGCCATCGAGGTACGGAAACCAGGAGAGTTCGCTGAAGTGAGGCGGCCGCTTCAGGATCCCGGCCACGACCAGGTGCGCATTCGTGTCGAGGCGTGCGGTGTTTGCCACTCGGACGCCGCGACAGTCGAGGGAAGTTTCCCTGGCATTACTTATCCGCGTGTTCCCGGCCACGAGGTCGTCGGACGCATTGACGCGGTGGGATCCGGCGTTCGCGGTTGGCAAGTCGGCCAAAGGGTCGGCGTCGGCTTTCTCGCTGGCTCCTGCGGTTATTGCGAATTTTGCCGCGGCGGCGACCTTGTGAACTGTCAGAACCAGGAAAACACGGGAATACATCACGACGGCGGCTATGCCGAAGTCTTGCTCGTCAAGGCGAGCGGTCTCATGTCGATACCCGACGATCTGTCCTCGGTTGACGCGGCGCCGCTGCTTTGTGCCGGACTTACGACGTTCAGCGCTCTAAGAAACGCGCCGGCGAAGGCGGGCGATCTCGTTGCGATAATCGGCATCGGCGGGCTTGGTCACTTGGCGATGCAATATGCGCGTTACATGGGCTTCGAGGTCGCGGCGATTGCGCGCGGCGACGACATAGCCGAACTGGCGAAGAAACTCGGCGCCCATCATTTCATCGACAGCGCATCAACGGACGCCGGCGCCGCTCTACAGAAACTCGGCGGCGCGAAGGTGATTCTGATCACCGCGTCGGGCGGCAAGGTGGTTGCTGAAACCTTCAAAGGTCTGCGTCCCGAAGGCATCTCGATCGTCCTCGGCGTCGGACCGGAGCCGATCGAAACATCGAGTGCGGACCTGATATTCGGAAATCGGAAGCTTCGCGGCGCTCTCGCGGGCGATCCGGCCACAGGTGACGCAACGCTCCGTTTCAGCGCGCTGAGCGGAGCCTCGGCGATGATCGAAACGGTCCCGCTCGGACAGGCAGCGTCCGCCTACGCGAGGATGATGTCAGGCAAGGCACGCTTTCGCATGGTCCTGACGATGGAACCGTGACAACGGCGAGTCGAATATGAGCGGCGATCTTTCGGAAGTGCCGAGCCATCTGACCGGCGGCCGTACACGTGCGCGCGAGCGTTTCCAAATGCAGGCTGTCGCGCTCGAGGATTGGAAAGGAAACCCATGAACGAGTTACTGAGGAAAGTTCTCGGTGCGCACGGCGGTCTGGAGCGCTGGCGAAGCTACAACACGGTTGAGGCCACGATTGTCGCTCGCGGCGGCTTCTTTGCCTTAAAGGGCGCTTTGATGGACGCAGATCCGCGCCGTTTGACTGTGTGGCTGCACGAGGAGCGAGCGACACTCTCGAATTTTGGAGCCGCGGATCAACGCATCATGTTCACGCCCGAGCGGATCGCTGTTGAGAAGCTCGACGGAACCATCGTTGGTGACCGGTTTGCGCCCAAGGATTCGTTTGCCGGGCACCAGATGCATACGCCGTGGGATCCTCTCCATCTCGCCTATTTCAACGGCGAGGCCCTATGGACCTACCTCGCGACGCCCTTCGCCTTTGTAATGGACGGCGTCCGCGTCGAGGAGACTGCACCCTGGCAAGAGGGGAAGGAGACATGGCGGGTGCTGCGTGTCTATTTTCCCGGCTCGATCGGGACGCATTGCGAAGTGCAGGATTTCTTCTTTGACGAGAAGCTCGAGCTCCGCCGCCACGACTACAACGTCAATATTGCGGGTGGCTTCCCCGCCGCGCAACTGATGCTGGAATATACCGAGGCCAACGGCATGCGCTTGCCGAGCAAGCGTCGTGCATATACGCGCGGCCGCGATTGGCGCCCGATATTGGATATGCTGATGGTATCGATCGACATCAGCGACGTTGCCTTCTCTTAGGTTGCTCTTCTCGGCCGACCTAGACGTCACGCGCTTTTTATCTCTTCGTTACCACCTGCGGGGCTTCAAAGCCGGAGTCAATAACCCCAAGTCTCCAAAAGGAATGATGATTGTAATTCAATGGGAGCTTACTATGGGTGAGGTTGTTCGATTTGTTTCAAAATCCGAGCGCGAGCGTATCCACCTAATTCGAGAAGCTCGTGCGATATATGAAAGCGTCTTCCCGACGGCTGCTCCCGCTAACGAGCAGGGCGACCAAGGGCCGGCAGTTCACTCGGTTAGTGGCGGGGATCTGCTGTCGTGATCAAGATCATTGCCGTGCTCTGCAGTCTGTCCTCTCCGACAAATTGCTACGAGCAGACCGTCACCACCTCGGACTTCGCTAACGTATCAGTGCAGTCGTGCATGATGGGCGCACCGCAGCTTGCCGATTGGATGAAGGAGCATCCGGCCGAGCGCCTTGCCGGATGGCGGTGTGTGATCGGCAAGCAGGATGGCAGGGGAGCTTAGGAAGGCCAGATCACTTCTCCTAACGGATGTGATCCATGTCAGGCCGGCGCATTCGCGACGATTTGCTGAGATTTGCACTGCTTCACTCGCACCGACATTCTTTGTCCGATACCAATTTTCCTCGCGGAGACAGACACCTTCGCAAGTGCTTCGCCCCGGCGCTTGTCCCTTCGCCGTGGCTTCCCGCGGCCGGTCCTTCCCTCCCGAGGACCGGCCGCCCCTTGGCTTGATACGCGACGGCGCCGGATCAGAGGGGCACGGCGGCTCTTTGGATCGGAAAGTCCCGATCGTTGAGCACAAACCGGACGGAGGGTTTGCTCGATGACCTATGATTATTTCTTCTCCGCCGCGCTGGCCCGCCTGCACGCCGAACGGCGCTACCGCGTGTTTGCCGATCTCGAGCGCATCGCTGGTCGTTTTCCGCACGCGACATGGCATTCCCCGGATGGCCCGCAGCCGGTTGTGATCTGGTGCTCGAACGACTATCTCGGCATGGGCCAGCATCCGAAGGTGATCGGTGCCATGGTCGAAACCGCGACCCGCATGGGCGGGGGCGCCGGCGGCACCCGAAACATTTCCGGCACCAACCATCCGCTGGTTGAATTGGAGCGCGAGCTCGCCGACCTGCACGGCAAGGAATCGGCACTGGTCTTCACTTCGGGCTATGTGTCCAACGAGACCGGCATCGCGACGATCGCCAAGCTGCTGCCGAACTGCGTGATCCTGTCGGACGCCTGGAACCACAATTCGATGATCGAGGGCGTGCTGCGTGCCGGCGTGGAGAAGAGGATCTGGCGCCACAACGACGTCGGTCATCTCGAAGAATTGTTGGCGGCGGAGGCACCGGAGCGGCCGAAGCTGATCGTGTTCGAGGCCCTCTACTCGATGGACGGCGACGTCGCACCGGTGAACCGCATCTGTGACCTCGCGGAGCGTTATGGCGCCATGACCTATATCGACGAGGTTCATTCGGCCGGGATGTATGGCCAGCGCGGTGCTGGCATCGCCGCGCGTGAAGGCGCCCTGCACCGTATCGACGTGATCGAGGGCACGCTGGCGAAGGCCTTCGGCGGTCTCGGCGGCTATATCGCGGCGAGTGCCGACGTCATCGATGCGGTACGCTCTTACGCGCCGGGATTCATCTTCACCACCGCCCTGCCGCCGGCGGTCTGCGCCGCCGCTACCGCGGATCCGGCACCTCAAGATTTCGCAATGGGAGCGCGACCGCCATCAGGACCGCGCGGCGAGGGTAAAGTCCGTGCTCAATGCGGCGGGCCTGCCGGTGATGCCGACCGACACGCACATAGTGCCGGTGATGGTGGCCGATCCGGAAAAATGTCGAGAGGCCTGCGACCTTCTGCTCGCCGAGCACGGCATCTACGTCCAGCCAATCAACTATCCGACCGTCCCGCGCGGCACCGAGCGGCTGCGTATCACGCCGACGCCCTACCACGATGACGCCCTGATCGATGCGCTTGCTGAAGCATTGGTTGACGTATGGGGGCAGCTTGGGTTGCCGCGGCGACACCACGCCCTCGCGGCGGAGTGACGTCCGTTCGGAAAATTGTCTGAGAGCAAGGGGGAGGTCTTTTGTGAACGCACTTTCTCGATGCTCTCAACCTGGATGGCGCGGCCGTTTGCGCGCCTGAGTTATTTTCGAACGCGTTTCCGCTCGGTCCTCTTTTCGAAAAGGATAGGGGGACCTCAACTGCTCAGGAAATCTAGGTCGATTCAGCGCCTCTCTTGGCTCTCTCCTGCGCCTTGGCATGCACCGGCGACGATTGCCGCGCGCCGGGGCCCGGATGCACATGAACGGCCTTGGCCGTCAGCGGCTCTCCACATTCCGAGCAGACCATCACGGGATCGAACATCTTCCCGCAGTTCTTGTGCTCATGCAGCATCGGCCTTCCGCGCGAGTCGACCATGTGGATGTTACCCCAGTGCACGATCGACATGATGATCGGATAGAGGTCGAGGCCCTTTTGCGTCAGGATGTACTCGTAACGCTTCGGCGATTCCTGGTAGGGAACCCGGCGAAGCACACCAAAGCGCACCAGCTTCTTGAGCCGGTCGGCGAGAAGGTGCCGGGTAATTCCTAGCGACGCCTGAAATTCATCGAATCTGCGGATGCGCAGAAAGCATTCGCGGAGGATGAGCAGGCTCCAGCGGTCACCGATAACCGCAACTGTGCGCGCCAGCGAGCAAGGCTCTTCCTCGAGAGCATCCCATTTCATTCGTGTCTCCAGCAATTTGCCACGGCGAGTCAAAATAAATTCTAAATTAGAACTGACGAAATTTCAATGGGATATCGCAATACTCGCCGCAAATCGTCGCAAATCCAAGAATTGGATGATGAGTATCATATTGACAGTTCTAAAATAGAACGTAGTATCTCGATGCGATCAACCGGGCGGTCTGCAAGGGGCCGCCAGTCGAAAAGGAAAGGCGCGCAATGGCTGCTCCGCTGAAGGTCGAGTTTCATTTCGATTTTGGGAGTCCTAACGCCTATCTCGCCGAACTGGTGCTGCCGGAGATCGAGCGAAGGACCGGCGTGAAGTTCGACTACGTTCCGGTATTGCTCGGCGGCGTCTACAAGGCGACCGGTAACATGTCGCCAGCCGAATCTTTGCACGGCATCAAGAACAAGCCGGAATACAATGCGCTGGAAACCGAGCGCTTTCTGCGGCGCCACAACATCACGAAATTCAGGTCGAACCCGTTCTTCCCGGTGAATACGCTGACGCTGATGCGCGGCGTTGTCGCGGCCCAGCTCGACGGAATGTTCGAACCCTATTTCCGCGCCGCCTATCACCACATGTGGGTCGAACCCAAGAAGATGGACGATCCGCAGGTGTTCCGCGAGGCGTTCTTGTCCTCCGGCCTCGATGTCGACCGCATTATCGCGCGCGCACAGCAGGACGACGTCAAGAAAAAGCTGATCGAGAACACCAACGGCGCCGTCGCTCGCGGCTCGTTCGGCTCGCCGACCTTTTACGTCGGGCGCGAGATTTTCTTTGGAAAGGACAAATTGCGCGAGGTGGAGGAAGAGATCGTCGCGCAACTCGCCACGGAACGGCGCAGGACCGCCTGATCCGAATCACGCGCAAGACATGAATCGGGCCCGAACGGCCGTTGCAGGGAGGTTTCAGTGGTGGCTTCAACGCAGACGGCGGCAGAACATCTGGCAGGTTTACCAAATCGGATCCACGAGGTGATCAACCGGTACGTCGACTCGACGCCGGATCGGCTTGCGCTGATCGATGACAAGACAAGCTTGACGTATCGCGAGCTGGATCGGCGCGTGGCCGGCGTCGCGAGCGCGCTGCAGGGGCTCGGAATCCGCGCCGGCGATCGCATGATGATCGTCAGCGAAAACTCCATTCCGCTCGCCTGTCTGCTGCTCGCCGCAAGCCGGCTCGATGCCTGGGCGATTGTCGTCAATCCGCGACTGTCGCCCCGCGAAATTGAACAGATCAGGGATCACAGCGGGGCCCGTCGAGCCTTCTTTACGACCGATGTATCGCTGGAAGCTGCCGACCACGCCACGCGGTATGGCGCGCCCGTGCAGGATGTCGGTCCGCTCCGCGGCATCGGCGTGACTGCGCTGAACGAGGCGACTTCGGCGGAGCCGGTCGAGACGGAGGGGTCGCAGCAGGTTGCGGTTCTGATTTACACGTCGGGGACCACAGGCACGCCCAAGGGCGTGATGCTGACTCACCGCAATCTCCTGTTCAGCGCCAGGGGCACCGCGGGTTGGCGGAAGATGACGTCGGCCGACGTGCAATATTGCGTGCTGCCGATCTCGCACATCGTCGGCATTTCGCTGCTCACCATGACTTTGATGGTCGGCGCCACAGTGCGCTTGGTCGCAAAGTATGATCCGGCCGCCCTCGTGAAGGCGATGGCGGACGAAGGCATCACCATCGTCAATGGCGTGCCCGCGACCTACCAGCGTCTGCTTGAATACCGGCGCAACGCTGGCTTGCCGAAATTCGATCGCGGTGCGCTTCGTCTGATCGCCGTGGCGGGCGCGCCGCTTGATCTGGAACTCAAATCTCGGGTCGAACAGGAACTTGGCTTGCCACTCCTCAACGGCTACGGCATCACCGAGTGCTCGCCGGGCATATCCGGCGTCCGGCCCGATAGCCCCAGGGCCGACCACGCAGTGGGAACGGTTCTCCCAGGCGTTGAGGCAAAGCTCGTCGCTCGGAACGGCAAGACCGTTGCCAAAGGTGAGGTTGGCGAGCTCCATGTTCGTGGCCCGAATGTGATGCGTGGCTACTACCGCGCCCCCGACCTGACCGCGAAGGCGATCGATGCCGACGGTTGGTTTAACACCGGTGATCTCGCTCGCTTCGAGGGCGACTGCCTCTACGTCGTTGGCCGGACCAAGGAGATGATCATCCGCTCCGGATTTAACGTTTATCCGGCCGAGATAGAGGCCGTGCTGAGTACGCACGATGCGGTGGTGCAGTGCGCCGTTGTCGGGCGGTCGGTCGAAGGCAACGAAGAGGTCGTGGCCTTTGTGCAGCTAATCAAGGGCTCGAAGGCAACCGTGCAGGACCTGATGGCTCATGTCGCCCCGCAGCTCACCTCCTACAAGCGCCCCTCGGAAATCATCTTGCTGGATGCGCTTCCGGCGACCTCGACGGGCAAGATCCTGAAACACAAACTGGCGGAGTTGCTGCGCGGCCAGGGGTGAGCATCAGCTCGACGCCGCATCCAAGACCAATTCAGTCAAACCAGAAGCCGGAGAAGACCATGCAGAAGAGAAATGCGACTGTCGCTGTCATCGGCGCTGGCGATTACATCGGCGGCGAGATCGCGAAGAAATTCGCCTCCGAGGGCTTTACGATCTTTGCCGGCCGCCGCAATGGCGACAAGCTCGCGCCGCTGGTCAAGGAAATCGAGGCCGCCGGCGGCGAGATCCACGCCCGTTCGCTCGACGCGCGCAAGGAGGAGGAGATCATCGCCTTCCTCGGTGATGCCGACAAGCATGCGCCGCTGGAAGTCTGCATCTTCAACATCGGTGCCAACGTCAACTTCCCGATCCTGGAGACCACCGAGCGCGTGTTCCGGAAAGTCTGGGAAATGGCCTGCTATTCCGGCTTCCTGGCCGGACGCGAAGCGGCGCGGCTGATGCTGCAACGCGGCGGCGGCAACATCTTCTTCACCGGCGCCACCGCATCCTTGCGTGGCGGCAGCGGCTACGCCGCCTTCGCCAGCGCCAAGTTCGGCCTGCGCGCGGTGGCGCAGGCGATGGCGCGCGAGTTGGGCCCGAAGAACATCCACGTCGCGCATCTCATCATCGACTCGGGCGTCGATACCGAATGGGTCCGGCAGCGTCGCATCGAGGCGCTCGGTCGAGATGCGCTCGACAATCCGGACCTCCTGATGCCGCCGGCGTCGGTTGCGGCCTCGTACTGGCAGCTCTACCAGCAGCCGAAGAGCGCCTGGAC
The DNA here is from genome assembly GCF_001908205.1 of Bradyrhizobium sp. NAS80.1. Taxonomy (GTDB): domain Bacteria; phylum Pseudomonadota; class Alphaproteobacteria; order Rhizobiales; family Xanthobacteraceae; genus Bradyrhizobium. Next base: position 20,556 of record NZ_LGHL01000044.1, on the reverse strand, counting down.
CTTCGAGCTGGAAATCCGCCCGTTCGGCGAGAAGTGGTAGGGAGCGTCCCAATGGAACTGGCGCTGTCCCCGGAAGATGCGGCGTTTCGTGATGAGGTGCGCACCTTCATCGCGGACAGTTATCCGGCGGAGATGCGCGTTCCGAATCCGGAGACTGACCTGACCAAGGAGCAAATGCTCCTCTGGCATCGCGTCCTGCACAAGAAGGGCTGGATCGCGCCGCTCTGGCCCAAGGAATATGGTGGTCCGGGCTGGTCGATTACCAGGCGCTTCATCTTCGAGCAGGAGACCACGCGCGCCGGCGCGCTGCCGCCGTTGGCATTTAGCGTCACAATGGTCGGCCCGGTCATCTATACGTTCGGCAACGAAGTGCAGAAGAAGAAGTTTCTGCCGCGCATCCTCTCCGGTGAGGACTGGTGGTGCCAGGGCTATTCCGAGCCGGGCTCCGGCTCCGACCTCGCCACTGTCCGCACCAAGGCGGTGCGCGACGGCGACCATTACATCGTCAACGGCCACAAGACCTGGACCACGCTCGCCCAGCACGCCGACTGGATCTTTTGTCTGGTCCGCACCGATCCGTCAGCCAAGCCGCAATCGGGCATCTCGTTTCTGCTGATCGACATGAAGTCGCCGGGCGTCACGGTGCGGCCGATCATCACCATTGATGGCTCGCACGAGGTGAACGACGTCTTCCTCGAGAACGTTCGCGTGCCCGCCGAGAACCTGATCGGCGAGGAGAACAAGGGTTGGACCTACGCGAAATTCCTGCTCGGCAATGAACGGACCAGTATGGCCGGCATCGGCCGCTCGACGCGTTACCTCGAGCGACTAAAACGGATCGTGAAGGCCGAGATTCCACAGGACGATCCTGCGCATCTGGAATTCATCAGGGACATCGCCCGTGTCGAGCTCGACGTGCTGGCGCTGGAGGCGACCGAGCTTCGCGTGGTGGCGCAAATGGCTCGCGGTATCGATCCGGGTCCGGCGGCATCACTGTTCAAGATTCGCGGCACCGAGATCTTCCAGAACATCACCGAGCTGACCCACCGCGCGATCGGCAATTGCGGCCTTGCGATCCGCGAGCATCCGGTCAGTGCCAATCATTTCATGCCGGGGCCGGACTACGGACACACTGCGTCGGAGAAGTACCTGAACTCGCGCAAGCTCAGCATTTACGGCGGGTCGAACGAGATCCAGCGCAACATCATCGCCAAGGCCGTGCTCGGTCTCTAGCAACAGCGCAACAAGAGGATCGGATGGATATCCAGTTCACGGAAGAGCAGGAATTGTTACGATCCAGCGTCCAGCGCCTGCTGCGCGATCAGTATGATTTCGACGCGCGCCGCAAGACCGTCGCAAGCGAAGAAGGCATTAGCCGCAAGCAGTGGGCTGATTTCGCCGAGCTCGGCCTGTTAGCTGCGCCGTTCTCTGAGGACGTCGGCGGTCTTGGCGGCGGGCCGCTGTCGACCATGATCATTATGCAGGAGTTCGGCCGCCATCTCGTGGTCGAGCCATTCGTGGAAACGGTCGTGCTCGCCGGTGGCCTGATCGAGCAGGCCGGATCCGACCAGCAGAAGCAGGGCTTTATCCCCGAGATCATCGCGGGGACGAAAATCTGGGCTCTGGCCTGGGCCGAAAAGGGCTCGCGCTTCGATCTGGCGACGGTGGCGACCACCGCGCGTCGCGACGGCGGCGACTACGTCCTGAGCGGCGAGAAAACGGCTGTGATCGCGGCACCGTGGGCGGATTATCTCATCGTCTCCGCCCGGATCTCAGGTGACCGCGATGACCGCGGCGGCGTCAGCTTGTTCGTGGTCGATCGCCGCGCGGCCAACCTGCATCTGCAAAGCTTCAAGACCATCGACGGACGCCGCGCCGCTGAGGTCAGTTTGAACAACGTCCGCGGTCAGCTACTTGGCAGGGACGGCGAGGGCGTCGCCGCGCTGGAAGCCTGCCGTGATCGGGTCATCGGAGCACTCTGTGCCGAAGCCGTCGGCGCGATCGGCGAGCTGAACTCGGCTACGCTGGAGTATTCAAAGACGCGAAAGCAGTTCGGAACCACGATCGGCTCGTTTCAGGTGCTGCAGCACCGGATGGTCGACATGTTCATCGCGCATCAGGAGGCGCTCTCCCTGATGCAGCATCTCAATCTCGGCCTCAGCGCGGGCGAGGCTGCCGTCTCGCGGCTGGCGTCGGGCGCAAAATCGAAGGTCGGCTACGCCGGCAAGTTCGTCGCGGACCAGGCGGTGCAGCTGCATGGTGGCATGGGCATGACCGACGAGCTCAACATCGGTCACTACTTCAAGCGCATCTCCTCCATCAACATCCAGTTCGGCGATCCCGCCTACCACTTGCTGCGCTACGCGCGGCTCGACACAGCGGCTTAAGCAGAGAGGCAAGCATGACAATCGATGCAGTTATCGTTTCCACCGCGCGCACCGGCGTCGGCAAGGCCTATCGCGGTGCGCTCAATAACACCGACGGTCCGACCATGGCGGGCCATGTGATCGCGGAAGCGGTGAAGCGGGCCGGCATCGCGCCCGGCGAGGTCGAGGACGTCGTGATGGGCTGCGCGATGCAGCAGGGCACCATGGTGATGAACGTCGCCCGCAAGGGCGCGATCCGTGCCGGTCTCCCCGTCACGGTCGCCGGCACAACCATCGATCGCCAATGCGCCTCCGGCCTGCAGGCGATCGCGGTTGCCGCGCGCTCGGTGATGCTCGACGGCGTCGAGATAGCGATCGGCGGAGGCATCGAGTCGATCAGCTTGGTGCAGAACGACCATATGAATAAATTCCACGCCGTCGACGAAGAGCTGATGGCGATGAAGCCGGAAATGTACATGTCGATGCTGGAGACCGCGGAGGTCGTCGCCGAGCGCTACAAGATCGGCCGGGACAAGCAGGACGAGTACAGCCTCGAATGCCAGCGCCGCGTCGGCGCTGCCCTGCAGAGCGGGCGCTTCAACGACGAGATCGTGCCGATCACGACCAAAATGGCCGTGATCGACAAGGACACCAAGACGGTCAGCTATCAGCAGGTGACGCTGGCCAAGGACGAGGGCCCGCGCCCCGATACGACCGCCGACGGCCTGGCCAAGATCAAGCCGGTGTTCGAGGGCAAGACGATCAGCGCCGGCAATGCGAGCCAGCTCTCGGACGGCGCCTCGGCTTGCGTGATCATGAGCGACAAGATCGCGGCCAAGAAGGGCCTGAAGCCGCTCGGAATCTTCCGCGGCTTCGTCGCCGCCGGCGTCGAGCCGGACGAGATGGGCGTCGGCCCCGTCGCTGCGATCCCCCGGCTTCTGAAGCGCCACAATCTGAAGATCGACGACATCGATCTCTGGGAGCTGAACGAGGCCTATGCGGTGCAGGTGATCTATTGCCGAGACAAGCTCGGCATCGATCCGGACAAGCTCAACGTCAATGGCGGCTCGATCGCGATCGGTCACCCCTACGGCATGACCGGCTCGCGGCTCACGGGGCACCTTCTGATCGAGGGCCGCAGGCGCAAGGCGAAATACGGCGTGGTGACCATGTGCATCGGCGGCGGCATGGGCGCGGCTGGTCTGTTTGAAATCGTCCACTGATGTAAAGGCGGAGATCACACGTGAAGACGGCAATCACTGAACTGTTCGGCATCCAGCATCCGATCATCCAGGGTGGCATGCACTATGTCGGCTTTGCCGAGCTCGCCGCAGCCGTGTCGAAGGCCGGCGGCCTCGGTATCATCACCGGCCTGACCCAGAAAACCCCGGAACTGCTGGCGAAGGAAATCGCGCGCTGCCGCGACATGACCGACAAGCCGTTCGGCGTGAACCTGACCTTCCTGCCGAGCTTTGCCGCACCACCCTATCCCGAATACATCGCTGCCATCAAAGAGGGCGGCGTCAAGGCCGTCGAGACCGCGGGCCGCAGCCCCGAGCAGTACATGCCGGCGCTGAAGGCCGCCGGGATCAAGGTGATCCACAAATGCACTTCGGTACGGCATTCGCTCAAGGCCGAGAAGATCGGCTGCGATGCGGTGAGCGTCGACGGGTTCGAGTGCGGCGGTCACCCCGGCGAGGACGACATCCCGAACATGATCCTGCTGCCGCGCGCGGCGGATGAATTGAAGATCCCGTTCGTGGCTTCGGGCGGCATGGCGGACGCGCGGAGCCTCGTCGCGGCGCTGTCGATGGGCGCGGCCGGCATGAACATGGGGACACGCTTCGTGGCCACCAAGGAAGCGCCGGTCCACGACAACGTCAAGCAGGCGCTGGTTAAGGCGACCGAGCTCGACACGGTGCTGGTGATGCGCGCGCTGCGCAACACCGAGCGTGTGCTCAAGAACAAGGGTGTCGCTGAGCTGCTCGAGATCGAGCGCGAGAAGGGTGCAAGTCTGAAGATCGGCGACATCCACGAGCAGGTTGCCGGGGTCTACCCCAAGGTGATGGTGAACGGCGAAATGGACGCCGGCGCCTGGAGCTGCGGGATGGTGATCGGCCTGATCAAGGACGTCCCGACCGTGAAGGAGCTGATCGACCGCATCATGACGGAGGCCGAGCAGATCATACGCCAACGCCTGACCGGTTTCCTTGACGGGGACATCGACGACGCACCGGCGCGCGCCGTCGCGTGACGGGGCAGCGCACCGCGGGAATGTCGACCTACAATATCGATGGGAGGGAGAGCATGCTTGTAGCAGGCAGTTATCAATACCCGACGATGGAATCCGTGATCTACGGCAAGCCTGCGGCTGAGGCGCTGCGCGAGGAAGCGGAGCGGCTCGGCGCAAAGCGCGTCTACCTGATCGTCAGCCGCACCCTGAACAGCAAGACTGATGAGATCGAAAGGATCCGCGTTGGCCTCGGCGAGCGCCATGCGGAGACTTTCGACGGAGTTCCACAGCATACGACACGCGAAGCGGTGGTGCAGATTGCCAGGCGGGCGACGGAGGCGAAGGCCGACCTGGTCGTCGCCATCGGCGGGGGCTCAGTGGTCGACGCGGCGAAGATCGTGCTGATGTGCATGGAGCACGAGATTTTCGAGCAGGACGGGCTTGACGGCTTCGAGACGACGCCGGAGCGCCGCTTTGGACAGTTCCGCACCCCCAAGGTGCGGATGATCGCCATCCCGAGCACGCTGTCTGGCGGCGAATACAATTCCGGCACGCTGGTCACCGATACCCGCCGCAAGCTGAAGCAGATATTCAACCACCCCATGATGATGCCGCGCAGCATCATCCTCGACCCCGTCATGACCAAATATACGCCGGAGAAACTGTGGCTCGGCTCTGGCACACGGGCCATGGATCACGGCATCGAGGCGATCTGTTCCAGTCGTCCGAATGTGCTTGTCGACGCTGTGTGTCAACAGGGCCTGCGCTATCTGCATGATGGTCTTCGACGCACCAGGAGCAACCCGAACGACGAAGCGGCGCGACTGAGCTGTCAGTTGGGCTCATGGCTGTCGGCCTTCGGGCTGCAGGCGAGGGTGCCGATGGGCGCGAGCCACGCCATCGGGCATGTGCTCGGGGGCACCTGCGACGTGCCGCACTATTTCTGCACGGCTGTGATGATGCCGAGCGTATTGCGTTACAACCGCCCCGCCACGGAAGCCGCACAGAAGTCAGTCGCAGCGGCGCTCGGCGCGCAGGGGCGTGATGCCGGCGAGGCTTTCGCAGAATTTGTCGCGGAACTCGGCCTTCCCCGGACGCTCGCCGAGGTCGGCGTTGCCGAGGACCGATTCGAACTCATCGGCAAGAACGCAATGCTCTCAATCTTTACGCGGGCAAACCCGCAGCCGATCCGCGAGCCCGGCGACATCGTCAAGATACTCAAGTTTGCCGCCTGACCTGGTCTGAGAATAAGCATCGCTTCCTGCTACACGCAGGGCGCGCAAACAATGGAGGAATGCGCGATGTTTTTGGGAATCCGGCTGGTCTGTGCACTCTTGCTTGCAATGTCAGTCCCGTGCTGGGCAGGTGACACGCCCGGCGTCACAGCGACGGCAATCAAAATTGGTGGCATATTTCCGTTGAGTGGACCGGCGTCCTCGATCGGCCAGACCGGGCAGGGCGTACAGGCCTATGTGCAATCGATCAACGATCGCGGTGGGATCAACGGACGCAAGATCGAATATCTCATGCTCGACGATGCTTATAGCCCGCCGAAGGCATTCGAGCACGCGCGCAGGTTGGTGGAGAGCGACGAAGTCGCCTTCATGTTCAGCCAGCTCGGCACGGCAGGTAACTCCGCCGTGGCAAAATACCTTGCTGCGAAACGCGTGCCGACGATCGCGATCGTGACCGGTGCGAGCAAATTTACCAGCGTCAAGGACTATCCGCTGACGACCACCGGGCTTGTCAGCTATGACACTGAGGGGAAGATCTACGCAAAATATCTGCAGCGCGCCTTGCCCGCAGCGAAATATGCGATTCTGTTCCAGAACGACGATCTCGGTCGTGACTACGTGAACGCCTTCAAGACCGTGCTGGGGGCCGATTTCGACAAACGCGTGGTGACCGCCAGTTACGAGGTGACGGAACCAACGGTCGACTCGCAGGTGGTCACGCTCAAGAGCTCAGGCGCGCAGGCGCTGTTCATCGCAGGTACGCCAAAATTTGCCGCGCAGGCGATCCGTCGTGCGGTCGAGAGCGGGTGGAAGCCAATGATCTTCATCAACTTCCCCTCGTCAACAATCGCGGGCACGCTGAAGCCGGCGGGATTGGAGAACTCGGTCGGCGTGATCGTCGGTACCCCGAACAAGGATCCAAGCGATCAGAAATGGGCGGATGACGAGGGAGTCAAGGTCTATCGCGCCTTCTTCGAACGATACCTGGCCGGCGCCGATATCACCAATACCAGCTATCTGACCGGATACCAGCAGGGCATGGTGCTGGAGCAGATCCTCAAACAATGCGGCGACGACCTTTCGCGTGAAAACATCATCAAGCAGGCGAAGTCGCTGAAGAACCTCTTGCTGCCTACGGCGCTGCCCGGCGTTCGGATCAACACCAGCACCAGCAACAACATGATCTGGACGCAACTGCAGCTTCAGCGATGGACGGGGACGGGCTGGGAGCAGTTCGGTGAAGTCCTCGACGGGAGCTCGGAGTAGGGTATTCGTCGCGCTGACACCCCAAGCGACTTGAACGTCCGCCTGGGGGCACGAGGTTCATCAGGAGAAATCCACGATGGCTGATTTGCGAATATTCTCTTATCTGCCGAACCCGCGTGTCTGGAAAGCGACCATCGCTGCCCGGTTCTGTGCCGTGGACGTCGAGATCCGAGGAGCATCGGGCAGGGAGTTGAGGGACTGGCTGTGGGACTACGATGCGCGTCCCTTGGCCGAGCACGAACGTCAATCGCTTTCATCCCTGGCACGCACGGGATGGCATCTCGCCGACTTCTACCAGCCGTGTGGCTTATGCGTGCAACAGCAGGTGAGCCGGGCCTCTTTTGCTCCGAGCTACTCAACTCCTTGAGCTACCGCTCTTGCGTCGGCCGTAGTTTGTGCCCCAGTCGCATCGTAGGCGCTTGGCCAACGCGGCAGCCGTTCCCTCGGCGTCGGCCGCGTTGTCGTGCAGGCTGTAGGCGGTCTGCTCAAAACTGCCATCGATGATCATCACATAGAGCTCATGCTCGCCCTCGCGATCAACCCGCATGTGTTCAGGATCGTCGATCTGCAGCTCACCGAAGTCGGCGTGATCAATGAGGTGGACGACGGACATCAGCGCATTTCCTCCGGGATACCGTGCAGGGCAGGCGGTTGGTGCAGTCCTTCTCGTCACACAGCAGCTATTGCGATTGGGTTGCTCCCCGGGTCCTTGTTTCGAGATGATTGGGCTCGGTTAGGCCATCATGACCTAACACGCCTCGCTTTCAGATCGCTAGCGGTAGGAACGGATACCGGCCCCGATGAGCCGGCTTTAAGTGCGGGGATGCTGGGTTGCTTCCGACGACGATGCCTCTCGATGACTCAGCGGAATCCATGGGTCCGTTTGTGTGGGGCACGGCTGCCTCCCTAGCTCGTGGAGGGAGGGACTCCGGGCGGACTCCGGAAGCGCCGCTGGAGGGGGCCGTCAAACCGGCCGGCGACGTTCGGCCATCTACGCGCGAAAAGGCTCGCGACGTCGCGCTTTGTCTCGCGGCACCCTTGCCTTGGGCGGATGGATGCCAAGGGTCTGCATAGCAAATCGCCTGCACCTGCTGATTGCCGCTTTCAGAGCATAGCGGACATCGCTTGAATTTCTGCTCAGCCAGCGCAGTCGCGATTGACCCATTGCAGACTCATGCACCGCAGCAAACTTCATCCGCCAACGCTCTGGGCAGACGCCAGCTTTGAGACTCCATCGGTGAGTATCGCGGCTGGGAGATTCCACCGCGCGACACGACCGATCGCGGCGAACCAGGGTTAGCGCGTTGTGTTGCGCATGATTGACCGCCCGGGAAGGACGAGCGCTTCGCCGAGATAGCCATGGGCAGTCGCGAAGTTGGGGTTCAAATCAATGGCCCGGCCGCGCGACACATGTTAGCCTTCACATCACAAACATTTAAAACCAGCCAAGGGAGGATTCTCATGAATCCGTTCGCGTCATCCCGCCGCGGTTTCACGGTAATGTCCGCAGCCGCATTGTTGGTCGCCATGACGGCGCCCGGTCTCACAGATGAACCCAAATACAAACCGATCAGCGTGAAGACCCCAGACGGACTGACCATATCCGCCCAAGAATGGGGCAACCCGAGCGGACCCGAAATCCTGTTCATTCACGGCTTTAATCAAAGCTACATGTCGTGGATGCGCCAGACCGACAGCGACCTCGCCAAAGAATTTCATATCGTCACTTACGATCTGCGTGGTCACGGCAATTCCGATAAGCCGCTTGATCCCAAGTATTATCGCGATTCGAAAGCGTGGGGCGACGAGGTGCAAGCCGTCATGGATGCGGCCGGCCTCAAGCACCCCGTCTTGGTCGGCCACTCCTATGCCGGACGCGTCATTTCCGATTACGTGACGACCCACGGCGCAAGCAAAATTGCCGGCATCAACTTCGTCGATGCCTCAATCAAGTTGGATCCAGCGCTGATCGGCGACAATCTCAAGAACTTGCCGCTGATGGCATCCGAAGACATGGCGACCAACATCGCGGCGACCCGCGTCTTTGTGCACGGTTGCTTCTCCAAACAGCCGAGTGTCGACGACTACGAGACCATGCTCGCCTTCAACATGATGGTGCCGGCCAAAGTGCGCGCCGGGTTCTCCGGCCGTCCGCTCGATGCGACTGAAGTCATGTCCAAGCTGACCATACCGGTGCTGGTCACACACGGCGCCGAAGACCGCAACGTCAAGGTGGGTATCTCGAAATACACCGCATCCATCGTCCCCGGCGCGAAACTCTCGATCTATGACGGGATCGGTCATTCGCCGTTCTACGAGGATGCGCCGCGCTTCAACTCGGAGCTTGCCGCCTTCGTACGCGCGGCGACCAAGAGCAATTAAGCACAAGAAAAGCAATTAGGACCACATGCGCCGTTTTGTAGTAGCTGTGGCCGCCTTGAGCGTGAACTTTTTGCGGACAAGCGCCGGGACGAACAGAGCGCGCGCGTGATCCACTCCCGTGCGTCGTTTGTGGCGGTGCGGGAGTTCGAAATTGGCCCTTCGCGTCATTTCGCTGCCGCGCAGTAAGCTGGTCGGTTTCGGAGAAGAGCAGATATCGAACGGCGGCCGAAACCCGCAGAGTCGGTCGAGAATGACCCCAAGCCGACATCCCGCAATGCAAAGATCCTGGCCGCGAATTCCGCGAAGATGGACGTCGAATCCCAGTTGGCCGATAAAGCAGGAGCCATGCTGAGACACCGAGGAATGCGGCACCCTCATTTCGGTCCCGGCTTGCCGTGCCACAATAACTCTGAAACAGTAGACGCGGCTCGTCGGATAGGGGGCGCTCATGGAGTGTCCAAATTGCCATTCCGACACACCGGACACCGGCAAGTTCTGCATAGCTTGCGGCGCGGCGCTGGAAGCGCGCTGCCCCTCCTGCGGTAGTGCAAACCGTCCAAATGCCAAGTTCTGCGCTGAGTGCGGCCGACCTCTCACCGCGAGCGCCCCGACTACCCGTGAGGCGCCGCTGTTTGCGGCGGCCTCTCCGATCACTCCAGTTGCGGCATCCGCCGAGCGGCGCCAGCTTACCGTCATGTTCTGTGATCTTGTCGGTTCGACGGCGCTTTCGACACGGCTAGACCCTGAGGACATGAGGGAGATCATCGGCGCGTATCATCGCTGCTGCGCCGAACAGATCGCAAAAGCCGGAGGGTTCGTTGCCAAGTACATGGGCGACGGGGTGCTTGCATACTTTGGGTACCCGGAAGCGCACGAAGATGACGCGGAGCGAGGCGTGCGCGCGGCTCTCGCCTTGGCTGAGGCGGTCAAAAAGCTCCGCACCGGGATCGACGCGACGCTTCAGGCTCGGATCGGCGTCGCCACAGGATTGGTGGTGGTCGGCGACCTCATCGGCACGGGCGAAGCGCAAGAGCGCGGCGTCGTGGGCGATACGCCTAATCTGGCCGCGCGGCTGCAAACGCTCGCGGAGCCGGGTCAGGTGGTGATCTCGCACGGCACCCGTCGGCTCTCCGCCGGTCTCTTTGAGTACCGCGACCTGGGGAAGGTGGCGCTCAAGGGTTTGGCTGATCCCGTGCGGGCGTGGTGGGTGACCCGTACCAGCACCGTCGCAAGCCGCTTCGAGGCGCAACACGAGACCAGTCTTACGCCGCTGGTAGGACGCGACGAGGAACTGGAATTGCTGTTGCGCCGCTGGCGACGGGCGAGAAGCGGAGAAGGGCAGGTTGTGCTGCTGTCGGGTGAGCCGGGGATCGGCAAGTCGCGACTGACGGTAGCACTTGAAGAGCGGCTTCAGGACGAGCCCTACGGGCGGGTGCGGTACTTCTGCACGCCGCATCACACCGATAGCGCCCTCTACCCGACCATTCGCCAGCTCGAACGCGCGGCGGGTTTTGAGCGGGACGACACGCCCGAAGCAAAGCTCGACAAGATGACATCGCTGCTCGACCCATCATCCGGACAAGAGAACGACGCCCAGCTTCTGTCCGAGCTGTTGTCGATTCCGACGGGCGATAGCTATGCCGCGCTGAATTGGAGCCCTCAGCGCAAGAAGGAAAAGACCTTCGATGTGCTTCTCCGGCGCCTTCAGATGCTGAGCCATCGGCGGCCAGTACTCGTTGTCTATGAGGATGTCCACTGGATCGACCCCAGCTCATGCGAACTGTTGGACATGGTTGTTGAGCGCGTCGCAAGCCTGCCGGTGTTGCTTGTCATCACTTTCCGACCCGAGTTCCAGCCGCCCTGGACCGGCCAGGCACACGTGTCCACGCTCACGCTCAGTCGTCTTGGGCGGCGCGAGGGCGCGGCCCTGGTCGAACGGGTGGCGGGAAACAACGTCCTTTCCGATGAGATCACGACCGAGATCGTCGAGCGCACCGACGGCATCCCACTCTTTGTCGAAGAGTTGACGAAAGCGGTGATGGAGGAAGCTGCCAAAGGGCCGGTTTCAGCGGCGCCGCTTGCCGTTCCTGCCACGCTTAATGCCTCATTGATGGCGCGGCTTGACCGTCTTGGTCCTGTCGCCAGAGAAACCGCGCAGGTCGGCGCGGCGATCGGGCGAGAGTTCACCTACGGGCTGGTTCAGGCCGTGGCAGATCGAGATGACGATGCCTTGCGCGCCGCTTTGGATCAGCTTGTCGATGCGGGCCTGATTTTTCGGCGGGGTTTGTTGCCTGGCGCGACCTTCCTATTCAAGCACGCGCTTGTCCAGGACGCCGCGTACGGCAGCCTGCTTAAGAGCCGCCGCCAACATCTGCACGGCCGCATCGCTCAGACGCTGGAGGAGCGCTTGCCGGATCAAGCCTCGCTCCGCCCCGAGCTGGTCGCGAGCCATTACGCGCAAGCGGGCATGCCGGATCAGGCAATCGACTACTGGGACAAAGCTGGTCGGTTGGCGGTTGAGCGTTCGGCCATGGCCGAGGCCGTGGTGCACTTTGGCAAGGCACTCCGCTCGCTCGCCGACCTGCCGAAGAGTCCACAACGACGATCCAGAGAACTCGCGCTTCAGCTTGCCCTTGCCGGAACTCTGACCGCAACCAAGGGATGGGCGTCACGTGAAGCCGGTGAAGCCTATGCGCATGCTCGGGATCTATGCTTTGAGCTAGCCGAAGGGCCTCAACTTGTGGCGACGCTGAACGGTCTCAGGCTCGTGCTGGCAAATCGCGCAGAGTTTGCCGCTGCCCGTCGAATCGTCGAGGAGTTGCTCGCCGTCGCCCAGGCCGGCGACGATCCTGACGCCAAGCTGCTTGCCGAATACGGATTCGGGTTGAGCCTCCTCTTTCGAGCAGAGTTCACAGGCGCGCTCCAGCATTTCAGGGCGGCGATCCCCGTCGACGATCGGCCTTCGCCTCGATCGCTGACATTCGCGCATGTCGATCTTCGTGTTGCTCCGCGGGGCTTCATGGCCTGGACGCTGCTGCTCCTGGGCAGCGCGGATCAGGCACTGGCGGAGAGCCAGCAATCGCTGGCCTTGGCGCGGAAGGTGTCACACCCTTACGCGTTGGGCATGGCCCTGCACCTCAGCTGTATCTTTCATCAACTTCGCGGCGACGGAACGATGCTTGCCGAACGCTCCGACGAGCTGGTCGCGCTTGCCACCGAGCAGGGTTTTCCGCATTTCGTCGGATCAGGGACCTGTTTTAGAGGGTGGGCAACGATCGCGCTGGGCGGGTCGATTTCAGATGCCATCGGCAAGATACACGATGGTCTGGCGACGAAGCGAGCAACCGGCGCGGAGATCAAGGTGCCGTACTATCTTGGTCTTCTTGCAGAAGCGAACAGGCGAATAGACCGGACCACGGAAGGGTTGAACCTGCTGCGCGAGGCGCTGGAGCTGGCTGAACGAACCGACGAGCGCTGGTACGAAGCAGAACTGTATCGGCTCAGGGGCGAGGTGCTGGTCGCCAAAAGCGATTCAGACGGCGCAGAGCTGTGGTTTTCCCGTTCACTCTCGAAGGCACAGGCACAGAACGCGAAACTGTGGGAACTCCGCGCGTCCTGCAGCCTCGCCCACCTCCGGAGCGACCAAGGTAAGCGCGCCGAAGCCCGCGAACTCCTCACGCCGGTCTATAGCTGGTTCACCGAGGGGTTCGACACGCCGGACTTGCAGGAGGCGAAGGCCTTACTGGAGGAATTGGGGTGACACCACGATGTGAGTAGATGCAGTCTCCCGCCAATAACAGATGCATCCTCAATGACGGTTCGTGATCACCGGGTGATGCCCATTCCCCGTGGAAGTCTTAGCGCCCATTCCTGAGAAGACAGATCTTGCAATGATGTCGCCTGTTGGCCCGACTCGGACCTGCAGCGATGTCCGCTTTCGCGCCGCTGTGGAGGGCGCAGCGGACATCAACGTGTGCTGATTTAGCGCGTCTCGATTTACGAGTGCACGCCCCTGGGAGCGAATGAAAATTTGTCGCGACCGCGATCGTCTCGGCCTATGATTGGCGGGAGGGGTTGTTGCGTGAAAAGTCTCGGCTGAGAGGAGCCGATCGCACCATCGAAGGCGGGGCGATCAAGGAGAACGCTATTGGCTGACCGTTTCCTCCGCGAAATCAGGGATCTGCACCAGATGCGGAAAGAGATCCGGACGTTGCCGGACGCCGCACGCGAAGAGTTCATGAAGAGGCTGGACGATGGCGCCGCGGACGATTGGGTGTTTCGCGCCCGCGATGCGCAACTGCCACCGGCGGATCTTGGCTGGTGTTGGCTTTTCCTTGGTGGCCGTGGCACCGGCAAGTCCCATTCGATGTCGGCGGCAGTTCACGTGGCGGTTCGGGCCGGCATCAAGCGCGTTCATTTAATCGCGCCGACGACGGCGGATTTTCACGATGTTAATCTCGAAGGCGCGAGCGGCATCCTCGCAACCTGCGGCCGTGATCCGCACCCGCGTTGGGTATCGTCGAAGCGAAGGCTGGAATGGCCACACGGCGCCATCTGCGTTTTCTTCTCGGGTGAAGAACCGGAATCCTTGCGCGGCCCGCAATGCGAGCTGTGCGTGATCGATGAAATCGCGCGCATGCGTTATCAGCAGCAAGTCTTCGACATGATGATGCTGGGCTTGCGGCTCGGCGACATGCCGCGCGTTCTGATCGCCACCACGCCGCGTACTACTCCGTTCATGAAAAAGCTGGTCGCAATGGACGGCATCCGGATCACCAGCGGTTCGACTTACGACAACGCCGCGCATCTCGCGCCGGACTTCCTGAGAAAGATCCGCGAGCTTTATGAGGGCACGCGGCTTGGTCGGCAGGAATTGCAAGGCGCCATGATCCTAGATCCGCAGAACGCGCTGTTCAAAGACGACTGGTTAATCCACGACGAGGTGGCGGAGGGGTCGATCGAGCAGGTGACCGTTGGCGTTGACCCGTCCGGCGGCGCGGATGAGGTTGGCATCGTCGTGTCCGCGCTGCTCAATGATGGCCGGTTCGCGGTTCTGGCCGACCGCTCAACATCGGGAAGCCCGGCGCAATGGGGCGAAGCGGTGGTGAAGGCGCACGATGACTTCGACGCCGATGACATCGTGGTCGAGGTCAATTTCGGCGGCGACATGGCGACCGAGGTCGTCAAGCAAGCCGCAGAGCGTATCCATGCGCGCGGCGAGCGCGACACCAACATGATCCGTATCAAGGAAGTGTCGGCGTCGCGCGGTAAGGCCATGCGGGCCGAACCGATCTCGCTTTTGTACGAGAAGGGCCGCGTTCTGCACCGTCGGGGGCTCGATCAGCTGGAAGCCGAGATGATGGCATTCAGCCGCGAGTGGGATCGCGCGGTGGACGGCTCGCCCAACCGCCTCGATGCCATGGTGTGGGGCCTGACGCGACTGTCGAAAGTGATCACGCACATCCCGATTGCATAAGCTCCCCGCGCTTTGTCGGCTACCTGCGGTGTTCAATGTTGGAAACGATGTCAGTCGCGTCGCGAGCGCGAGCTCGATGACAAGCAATGCTATTCGGACGACGGTTGACGAGCAGGCTGAGCTCGATCAGCTACGTAGTGACCAAAAGGCCAAGCGCCTGCGACGGAATTGGGACGCTGGCGAGGACATATCGCCCCGAGGCCATTGATATTGCATAGTTTGTTTAATCTTGTTGTGCCGCGGTAGGGGACTGCGTTGGGTCAAGCCCATTCTTGGGCGTTGGCCGATTGCCCGATTGCTCGTGCGAGCTGGTCGATCAAGCTCGGGCAGTCCGAACGGCCGAGGTCAACCGGGCGAAGGCGGCTGAGCAAGCTCGAGCCTTGCGCCCGCACATCGAGCGCTGCATCGTCGGCGGGCGCACGTCGAGCAGTGCGATCGCGACCGATCTCAACGCGCGCGGCATCGCGGCACCGAATGGCGGCCGATGGTTTCCGATGCAGGTTCGTCGCGTCCGCGATCGCCTCGGCCTATGATCTGAAGACAACCACGCCACACGCAAACGAACCTCGCTCGATGGCAACTGGTCGCCGGGGGTTGTTTTGTTGGCGCGACGGTTCGGCAATCACCGAGCACGACCGGGAGCAGAAGGTGTAAAATCCGATCGCCCTGGATCTACACCCGAGGAGCAACATCATGAAGCAACACATCCGCGTTTCCACCAGGTCAATCGATCGGAGTGCTCTCGTGATCATAAGCAACACAATGCCGCCCCGCGACCCTGAAGACGAAGACGAAGAGGAAGACGACGACGAGGACCAAGCCGATGAACCGCCGGTCGTGCGCGAGCCGGACGAAGACTAGACTAGTCTGCATGTGGCAGTCGGCGCTATAATATTTCCCATGGGTTTGGATGCGAAAGACGTCGCGCTGCTCAAAAAACTCTGGACCGCAGGACAGAGCGCCGCGCAGATCGCGCGCCGTCTCGGGTGTAGCCGTAACGCGGTCTGCGGTAGGCTAACTCGTTTGGGCCTGAAGCGTGGTCACATGCCGCCAACAGCAAACCCCAAGATACGGCCGATGCCGAAGCGATGCCCGGCGTTGTTGGCCGTCTGTGTCCGCCCAGTGGCAAAGAAGGTGTCGCGGAAGACAGTTGGAGGGCAGCCAAAGAAATTCAGCAAGCGCCAACTTTACGCCCTGCTTGCTGAAGCGGTCAGGAATACTCGCTAGCGGACTCTCCCATCGTTCGCAGCGCGGTCCGCTCTCGCAAGTGGTCGTTACCGTGCAGTGATGGTTGCCGCGTATTCGGCCGGTGGCTGTGGTTGGAACCGCGAGGCCAGCGCAAAAGCTTCCGTCGTCGCTAGTACCACCCCTAACAACTGTAGGGCAAGCCTCGCAAGGCGCTGCGGCTCGGCCAACGAGCATTGGCGATGAGGGTACTCGCAAGGCAGTGGAAGAGCCGGCCCCGATTGCTTTGATCACCAACCACCACTAGTAGACGCGCTCCGCTGCACGAGAAACGCCATGCGCGCGATCGCACACGTTCTTGTTCGATATCGTCCTGCGTAACGAAACCCACCTCAGCAGCCCTCCACTACTGGCAGTTCGAGCGGGAACGATCGATGTGTGGCAATCCGCCGAGCGCAAGCCCGGCGGGTGCGACAGGGGCCGAGCGTCAAGTTCAGCAGGACCCACGAGCCGACTATTTGAGGACAAGTTGCTCAAGCACGAGAGCCGGCCCCAATTCCGATTGGCTCAGTACGAGTCAACACAAACGTCTAGAACTGCCGAAGGTTGCAATTTTGGACGCATGGAGCGGCGGCCGCAACTTGCCGCGGCGCTGGCCAAGGCCAAGCTGGCGCAAGTGCTCGATCGTCGTCGCCAAGCTGGATCGGCTGAGCCGAGACGTGCATTTCATCAGTGGGCTGATGATGCAAAAAGTGCCGTTTATCATCGCCGAACTGGTGCCTGACGTGGATCCGTTTATGCTGCACATTTACGCCGCGGTGGCCGAGAAGGAACGGGCGCTAATCGCGAGGCGGACGAGGGAGGCGCTGGCAGCAGCGAAGGCGAGGGGCATGCAGCTTGCTGACCCGAAGCGAGGGCAGAAGAACCGCGCGAAGGCAGATGCCTACGCCGAGAGCCTGCGCGAGTTCGTGACGCCACTAGCCGGCATGACGACACGGAAGATCGCGGGGATCCTCAACGCGCAGAAGATCCCGACGGCGCCTGGCGCAGTGGCAATCGTCACAGGTGATGCGGTTGAAGGTGCGGCTTGGCTTGCGCTGATCGATGCCGGGGGATGAATTTTCGGGCGTGGCTTTTCGCGACCGGCCGAATGGCTACACGGTCGAGCGAGCAACGGTCCGGTAGAGAAAGACCTCGACCTTGAAGGCCACCATCGGCGATCTCCCAGCCGGACAGCAATATTTTGATCCCATCGCCGTAGATGTCACGACGATAACCGAAGAAAGGTCGTGTCGGCGTAAAGGTCATCAATTACCTGGCGATCAGGTGATGAAGGTGTGTCGCGTATGAAATCGCGTCCGTACCTCAATTTCTCAGCCGTTAGCTGAATTCATCGGGACGTAGCCGTCGTTGCGTCATTAGCCCTTTATTAACGAAGCATCGGGAGACTATGAAGGCACGGCCGGCGAGGGTCCAG
The DNA here is from genome assembly GCF_001908205.1 of Bradyrhizobium sp. NAS80.1. Taxonomy (GTDB): domain Bacteria; phylum Pseudomonadota; class Alphaproteobacteria; order Rhizobiales; family Xanthobacteraceae; genus Bradyrhizobium. The sequence goes on along the minus strand of NZ_LGHL01000044.1, from coordinate 2,936 downwards.
TCGTCTCGGTTCTGGCATTGGGCTTGGCCGTTCTCGGCGCCCACTCTCCAACCGAGGTGCGGAAAGCAGGGGCGAAGATTCTCACAATGGGGATTGTGAGGGTGTCTGGCAGGGGCCAATTCATTTGTCATGGCTCGGTGGTCATGGCGGGTTGGCGCTGCCCCGAAGCGGACGCATCTTCACGATGGCTAATCGTTATCTAAACCGACCTTTTCCTACCGATGCCAACTATGATCGCAGTGCGAATCCGAATGTGCGCGGCGAGAGCGATCCGCTGGTGGAACTGATCGGGCAGACTGATCTGTTCGGCACCCCGGCCAAGCCCCCCCCTTCCATTGCAGTCGCGGGCCAATGTCCGCCTACAATACGCCCTCGCGCAGGAAGAAGCGAGCGCGCCCGCTGGGCCGCCGCGATGGATGCAGCGCGCCAGGCAGGAAGCCCCGCCACAGCAGGAATATGAAGAGCCAGAGCCGGAGTACCAGCCGAGCCCCGTGCATCCTTTGCACCGCGGCATCGTGGGTCCACCAGCCGCAGCGTCAGAACAGGACTATCAAGACCAAAACGCGGACGACAAACCAGTTGGTCCGTCACGTCGTGACGACACACTTTATCTCTCGATCAAGAACGTCGAACAGGAAAATGCTCGCGATCCGGCCCATCCGGCGATGGTGACCGTTGCAGCGGTGCTGGCACTGGCCGTGGTGGGGACGGGAGCTGTATTGGCCTATCGAACCTATCTTGGCTCTCCGCGCAGAGGCGAGCCGCCGATCATCAGGGCCGACAACAGCCCGACCAAGGTGATGCCGGCCCAGTCTGACGGTGGCGCCTCCAAGATCCCTGACCGAACGCCGCCAGGCGACGGCGGTGAAAAGCTGGTATCGCGCGAGGAAGCACCGGTGGACGTCAATTCCAGGTCCGGCGCATCGCGCGAGGTATTTCCGCCGCTGAACCAGAACAGCAGCCCGCCGCCGGTTGCGAGCGTTTCTCCCACAGGCCCGGCGCTGGTGACGGCCGCGAACGGAGCGATGCCAAACGACGAGCCGCGCAAGATCAAGGCGCTCACCGCGAAGGGCGATGCCACCGAGAACGGTGGAGCCCCGGCGGGTGCGGCCGCACCTGCAAAACCGGGCCCGGCTGCCCGATCGGCGTCCACACCAACTGCTCCGGCTTACCGTAACCCATCGGCCGCCAATGCCAGCAATAACGCACCGCTGACGCTGTCGCCACAGAGCGCGCCAGCATCCGATCCGGTGCCGCCGATCCGTCTCGCCGCTACCAACGCGCTCCAGACGGCCCCCTCGGCCGGCGGCGGTTATCTGGTTCAGGTCTCCTCGCAGAAGAACGAGGCCGACGTGCAGGCCTCCTATCGCGCGCTGCAAAACAAGTTTCCGGCCGCGCTGGGGTCCCGTCCTCCGGTCATCAAGCGCGCTGATCTCGGCGACAAGGGGGTCTATTACCGCACCATGGTCGGTCCGTTTGGATCCACCGAAGAGGCGGCCCAGTTCTGCGGCAATTTGAAAAATGCCGGCGGGCAGTGCGTCATCCAAAAGATGACGAAATCATCTGAGTAGTTCCGCTAAGGGGCCGTCAAGGCTGGCTGTCGCGCAGGCCTTGCCTCTCGCTTAGATGCTGCCAGGCCATGCCTTGATGGCCCCGAGCACGGCGCGAGGATCACGCTGGACGGGACGCCATCGCATCGGTCTTGGCGCACGCGAAGGCGCGTCCCTTGTTCAGAACCGCCCACGCGATGCGGGCGAGCTTGTTGGCGAGCGCAATGGCGAGCACGTTGTGGTGCAGGCGCTTCTTCGCCGCCTCGATCCAAGATTTGAGCCCATAGCGTTCCCAATGCTTTGGCCCGAGCTTGACCAGCACGACCCAGGCCGCCTGAACGAACAGCCCGCGCAGATAGCGATTGCCGTGCCGTGATATGCTGCCAAGGATTGTCCGGTCTCCTGTCGAGATCTGTTTCGGGACCAACCCGAGCCAGGCGCCGAAGTCGCGGCCTTTGCAGAACACGTCGCCGGTGCCGATCGCGGCCACCATCGCGCTCGAGATGATCGGACCGATGCCGGGGACCGTCATCAGCCGCTCGCAGTGTTGATCTTGGCGAGCGAGCGTCTCAATCTCGCCGGTGAGCCCCTCGATGCGTGCATCCAGGTGGCGCCAGTCTCCGGCCAACGCCTCGATGACGCGCGACATGCGGGGCGACAGGACATCAGTGCGCATGGCCAGAATGCCCGGCAGCTCGGCCCGCAGGAAACGCAGACCTTGCCGGACTGGAATGCCCCGCTCCAGCAGGAAGGCGCGGATCTGATTGATGATGCCGGTACGCTGGCTGACCAAGCGCTCGCGGACGCGGTGCAGGGCCTGCAGGTCAAGTTGGTCGGCGGTCTTGGTCGCAACGAACTTCATCGTCGGGCGTTGTACCGCTTCGGCAATCGCCTCTGCATCGCGGAAGTCGTTCTTCTGTCCCTTGCTATATGGCCGCACGTATTTGGCCGGCATCAGCCGGGCGTTGTGGCCGAATAGCTGTAGCTTGCGGCTTAGATGATGCGCGCCGACGCAGGCCTCCATGCCGATCAGGCACGGCGGGAGGTTGGCAAGTCGCGCCTCGACCTGGCCGCGCGACCACTTCTGACGCAGCACGATCGCACCACGCTGATCGTGTCCCACGACGTGGAACGAGTTCTTGCCGATATCGATGCCGATCACGGCGGTTGCGCAGTTGGATTGCTGAGACACGGCGAGCTCCTTGTCTTCGCTGCCCCGGGCCAGCGTTGCGTGCTGGCGGGGCCGGAGCACGGCCGGACCATCATCCCATTCTGATGTCCCCAGTCAAGTACACAGCGCACGGTTTCCCGTCTCCACGAGGACTCGTCGTGAAGTTCTTGCACTGATGGATCGTGCAGAGGAGAAGGCGGGACCCAAAGACGTCG
>NZ_LGHL01000431.1 GCF_001908205.1 Bradyrhizobium sp. NAS80.1 | reverse complement strand
CAAAAAGAAATAGAAAATAGAGATGGCTCGCGAAAGTTGATGACTGGTCCCGCGCGGGTATTGCGCGTTACAGCAAAAATGCGCTGATGTCGCAGATGTGGCAAAGGCGCCGGTTTGAGCCTCAGCCCAAGACTTCCGGTCTAACCCCAACTGCGGACATGTCCCTGCGCCGCAAATTGTCGCGAAGGCCAATACCGGACTCATGCAGCAAGCAAAAAGGATCTGTTATTCGACCAGGAGGGCGCGCAGCTCCTGCGTCAGTGTTCAGCCCTTGGGCGTAATCTTGCCGGCGAACGACTGGGCCACGATCTTGCCGTCCCGCACGACGAACGTATCCGTGCCTAGCTCGTACAAGTTGTCGGCAGTCTCCGCGGTCCACAGAATGTAGGCATAGTCGCCCTCGACCGCCTGCTGCTTCATGCTGAATGCGGCACCGGGTTTGCCAAACTCCGCAAACATCGCCTGGAACAACGGTCGAATCGCGTCGGTCCCCCTGAGCGGTCCGTCCGGCGTGAACAGGACGGCACCCGGCGCATAGTCAGAGAGGATGCCCGTGAGGTCTCCCTCACCAAAACACTTCAGGTGGTGGTCTAGAACGTCTTTCGTGGAAGTCATTCCTCCATCCTCCTTTACCGGTTAGGGATGAACAATCGCGACACGCTTTATACTCCGCGACATAACGACCTGAGCGCTTAACGGCTGAGCAAAGGCCGTCGCAGCCATAGCCGCAGTCCCTGAGATGAACTCCCGAAGCCGCATGCGCCGCTCCCTGCAAGGACTACGCTTGTGGGAAAAAGAGCCTAGCACTTCTGTCGTGGGGTTGTGAGGTGCTTTGAAGGTCCGCTTCGGGTCTAGGCTGTGTGAAAACGCCGAGGCGCTTGATGGCGATAGAATAAGTTATTCGTCCACTTCCCTCTTACCGCCCGAACTCGCAAGCGCGCTCAACTTAAA
>NZ_LGHL01000430.1 GCF_001908205.1 Bradyrhizobium sp. NAS80.1 | reverse complement strand
CATCGGCAGGAAGTGGCCGACGTCGATCACCTCGGTGGCCTGGCCCTTGATCACGGCCGAGCCCAGGATGCCTGCACCGGCGCCGCCGACCTCGATGTTGAGCCGTTCCTCGACGATGTCGATGATCTCGTCGACGACGAGGCCCATGGAGCGGCCGTCATCGGCGAACACCAGGATCGGCTGGGTCCCCTGCGCGGCGACGCTGACGCCCTCCATGGCGACCAGCGGCATCAGCTGCTCGCGGTACTGCACCATGTGGCGGCCGTTGGAGACCTCGATCTTGTCGGCCGGGAGCTCTTCGAGCCGGGTGACGAGCCCGAGCGGGACCGCCTTGGGCTGCGCCGAGCCGGCGCGGAACACCAGGAGCGAGGTGGTCTGCTCGCCGGTGCCGATGTGCAGCGCCCCGTTCTCCTCGCCGATGTCGTGGGCCGAGGAGCCGGCGGCGCCGAGCGCCTTGGCGATGCCGTTGGGGTCGATGATCATGATGACCGCGCCATCGCCCAGGATGGTGTTGCCCGAGAACATGTCGATGTGCCGCAGCTTGGTCGACATCGGCTTGACCA
>NZ_LGHL01000429.1 GCF_001908205.1 Bradyrhizobium sp. NAS80.1 | reverse complement strand
GGCGTGTGCTTTCGCTGGACAGGGATTTGGCCGAGTTCAGGACTTCCTCCGACGCCGAGCCGGTCTCGGCGGCGCCGCGATTGACTTCGCCGATATCGGTGGCCGCGGCCTGCGTGCCCTGCGCCACCGTCTGGACGCTGCGAGCGATCTCCTGCGTCGCTGCGCCTTGCTGCTCGACGGCGCTCGCAATCGACGTCGAGATGGTCGAGATCTGGCCGATGGTGGCGCCGATCTCCTTGATCGCCGCAACCGATTCGGCGGTCGCTCCTTGCATGCCCGCGATATGCGAGGAAATCTCGTCCGTCGCCCTCGCGGTCTGGCTCGCCAGCGATTTCACCTCGCTGGCGACCACCGCAAAGCCGCGGCCGGCTTCACCGGCGCGCGCCGCCTCGATGGTGGCGTTGAGGGCCAGCAGGTTGGTCTGCTCGGCAATCGCGGTGATCAGCTTGACGACCTCGCCGATCTGCTGGGCGGCGTGCGAGAGCTTGCCGATGCGACTGTCGGTCTCCTTCGCCTGCACCACCGCGGCTTCCGCGATGCGGTTGGAATCGCGGACCTGGCGGCCGATCTCCTCGACCGAGACCGAGAGCTCCTCGGTCGCGGTCGCGACCGACTGCATGTTGCTCGAGGCCTGCTCGGAGACGCCGGCGACCTGGCTCGACAGGCTCTGCGTGGTCTCGGCGGTGCGCGTCAGCGTCGACGCCGCCGATTCGAGCTGCACGGCCGAGGCCGAAACGTTGGAGACGATGGCGCCAACGGCGCTCTCGAAATCGTCGGCAAAGCGGATCAGCTCGGAACGGCGCGCCGCGGCCTGCTCCTTGTTCTGGGCCTCGCTGGCGGCGGCGTCACGCTCGGCTTTCGCCACCGCCTGAACCTTGAACTCCTCGACCGCGCCGGCCATCTCGCCGATCTCGTCCTTGCGGCCGAGGCCCGGCAGCACGACGTCGAAATTGCCCGAGGCAAGCTC
>NZ_LGHL01000428.1 GCF_001908205.1 Bradyrhizobium sp. NAS80.1 | reverse complement strand
GATGTTCCCCATGAAGCGGTCGAGCTCGGCGCGGAGGCGTGTGCTTTCGCTGGACAGGGATTTGGCCGAGTTCAGGACTTCCTCCGACGCCGAGCCGGTCTCGGCGGCGCCGCGATTGACTTCGCCGATATCAGTGGCCGCGGCCTGCGTGCCCTGCGCCACCGTCTGAACGCTGCGAGCGATCTCCTGCGTCGCGGCGCCCTGCTGCTCGACGGCGCTTGCGATCGACGTCGAGATGGTCGAGATCTGGCCGATGGTCGCGCCGATCTCCTTGATCGCCGCGACCGATTCGGCCGTCGCACCCTGCATGCCCGCGATGTGCGAGGAAATCTCATCCGTGGCTTTCGCGGTCTGGCTCGCCAGCGATTTCACCTCGCTGGCAACCACGGCAAAGCCGCGGCCGGCTTCACCGGCGCGTGCCGCCTCGATCGTGGCATTCAGCGCGAGCAGGTTGGTCTGCTCGGCAATCGCGGTAATCAGCTTGACCACCTCGCCGATCTGCTGGGCGGCGTGCGACAGCTTGCCGATGCGACTGTCGGTCTCCTTCGCCTGCACTACCGCAGCTTCAGCAATCCGGTTGGAATCGCGGACCTGGCGGCCGATCTCCTCGACCGAGACCGAGAGCTCCTCGGTCGCGGTCGCGACCGACTGCATGTTGCTCGAGGCCTGCTCGGAAACGCCGGCAACCTGGCTCGACAGGGTCTGCGTGGTCTCGGCGGTGCGCGTCAGCGTCGACGCCGCCGATTCGAGCTGCACGGCCGAGGCCGAAACGTTGGAGACGATGGCGCCGACCGCGCTCTCGAAATCATCGGCAAAACGAATCAGCTCGGAACGGCGCGCCGCGGCCTGCTCCTTGTTCTGGGCCTCGCTGGCGGCTGCATCACGCTCGGCCTTCGCCACCGCCTGAACCTTGAATTCCTCGACCGCGCCGGCCATCTCGCCGATCTCGTCCTTGCGGCCGAGGCCCGGCAGCACGACGTCGAAATTGCCCGAGGCAAGCTCACGCATCGCCT
>NZ_LGHL01000427.1 GCF_001908205.1 Bradyrhizobium sp. NAS80.1 | reverse complement strand
GACGTTGGTCCTCCTCAAAACCCGGGAGAGCAATCCTCAGATCCGTGCGCAATCGCACTGTATGCTTCCCGGGCACTGTCGCCAGGGCCCACGCAACATTCGCTACCAACTCGCGTTTGACGGAGGATACCACAGTTCCCGCCTTCGGGCGCGCGACTGTCCGGTTCGGGGCAATCGCGTCGTTATGACACCCTGACCGCGACTTCCGGTCCAGCCCAACGAGCAGACATTATCGGCGCTCGTCGGCATGTCGCAAACAGCAGAAGCGATCACTGGGATAGTGCCATTTCAAGGGCGCGCCGCAGCCCGGCGGAAACCCGCGCGGCACCGACCGCAAAATGCCAACGCGCCGAAATGGCGGCGGCCTCGTGAACCAACTGCTGTGTGATCTTCATTGTCGCTCCCATGCGAAGCGGCGGCCGGATCGTCACCAGTGTCCGATCTAGGCGGTTGCCTTGCCGCCATTCACCGGCCACCCGATTGCCGACTTGCCGCCAGCCCGCGACCGGCCATGTAGCCGCCTAAAGGGCTGTTCCGTCCGAAACTAATTGTGGGGACTGTCTTCGACCCTATAGGACAGCGGCAGCCCCCGTGCGACTCTTGTCCTTGCCGATCAACTCGGAGCCACAACATGTCTGACATCGATCGCACCCCGGTCGGAATGCAGATGGTTATTCCCGGCTGCGAACGGCGAACGTTGCCGCGATC
>NZ_LGHL01000426.1 GCF_001908205.1 Bradyrhizobium sp. NAS80.1 | reverse complement strand
AACCAGCAGAATGGCCCATCTGCGACCTCGTGCGATGTCCTGCTTGATGCCGCTACTGAGGGCATAACGGACATGTTCAAGGGCCGGGAGTGCCTATCGCAGCTTGTTTTGCTCCACCGCCACCTCGGCTTCGAGCATTTCAAGCTGGCTTGCCAGACCGCTGAAGGTTCGGCTTATGTTGGTCAGAAGGGACGCTCGTTTTTCGGAAATCTGGGCTTGGTCCACGCCTCGCAGGCGAGCCGGTCCGCTTCCCTGCGCGCGTCGGCCGCCCGCTCTTCCGCCGCCCGGAGCGACGCCCCCGAAATCGTCTCGCCCGATGTCCCCATGGCGGGAAGATGCGCCGGCCGGCGCGGGACAGGCAAGCCGCTACGGATTGCGGTCTAGGCCGGAACGGGCACAAGGCGATTGGTGGAAGTGGGTCTAAAATCGCCCGTGATCGCGAGAAAGTTGAGCGGAAACCAGATCGGTCCGCGCCAGTTGGAATTGCCTCCGAACAGTCCGATCCGCGATTCGCCCGGCTCATAGTCAAGACGAGCGAAATGTCCGTCCAAGTTATGAGCGGATATTCGCGGTGGTAGCGGGACAGCGATCGTAGCCCGTAAGTTTCGTCCCTGCCGGCAGGTGCGGCGGAAAGAACTGAACCCGGGCTTTAGACTAAGAAACCTCTGTCCTCAATGCCGTCAAGGTCCGAGCGTCTTGGCTAGTGGTAGCGCGACTTCTTGGGAGAAGCAACGAGCCATCCGCACAGCAATATGACAGTTCGCTACCCGATGGGATGCGCGTCTGAAGCACTGACCTATTCGCTAGACGCTGCAAGTGGGGCACGTTCGCCTGAGGGCATTGACGATACGCGCATCATGGGGCCGATCAGCGCCGAGCGAGCGGAGGAGACGAGATCATGGGCTACAAGCCGATCGAGTCCTACGGCGTCATCGGCGACCTGCACACGGTTGCCCTGGTTGGCATCGACGGGTCCATCGACTGGTGTTGCCTGCCGCGCTTTGACTCGCCGAGCGTCTTTGCGGCGATCCTCGACGACCAGAAAGGGGGCTCATTCCGGATCGCCAGTCTCTACGAGGCGCAGCACAAGCAGATGTACATGCCTGACAGCAACGTCCTGGTGACACGCTTTCTTAGCGACCAGGGCGTCGGTGAGGTGGTCGACTTCATG
>NZ_LGHL01000425.1 GCF_001908205.1 Bradyrhizobium sp. NAS80.1 | reverse complement strand
GGGACAGTTTACGCGGCGCAGGGACATGTCCGCAGTTGGGGGCAGACCGGAAGTGACCGGGCGACCGTCGAAACGACGCGATTGACCCTGGCTGTGTGAAAACGCGAAAGATCGAAACTCGGATAGAATTACGTTCTTCAGTTCGCCCTCTAAGTTGAATGCGCTTGCGAGTTTGAGCTCCAAGGCGATCTTGGACGAATAACTTCTTCTATCGCTGTCAAGCGTCTTAGCGTTTTCACACAGCCAAGACCCTGAGCCGACATAGGTCAGACCGAAATCCCGCATCGCAGGAGGCTGGTACCCACACGGGGTGTGTCGCCTCCTCGGCGCCGAGCTTTTAGGCTATTGTACAGGGCGGAGCGCGTTCCTTTTTGGCTCGAACGGCTCGTACTCGGCATCGGACCAGTGCACGCTCGGCCTCACCGGAGCTTCGCGCTGTGTGTTTTAGTTAGGACTGGTGCCGCAACGGCAACCGCGCTGGGAGTTAACCCATGGCAAACTCAAGAACGATCGCGGGTCTGATCGGCCCGTCCCTGATCGCGCTCGCGGCCACGTTGCTCATCAATCTGGGCTCGATGTCGGCACTGGTCGAGGCCGTCTCGCACGATC
>NZ_LGHL01000424.1 GCF_001908205.1 Bradyrhizobium sp. NAS80.1 | reverse complement strand
AACCGTCACGCCATCCTTGGTGATCCGCGGCGTCCCGAACCTGTCGAGCACGACGTTACGGCCCTTAGGACCCAGCGTGACCCGCACCGCGTCGGCGAGGATGTCGATGCCGCGCAGCATCTTTCCGCGCGCCTCGGTGGAGAATTTGACGTCCTTGGCTGCCATCATGTTTCTCCCTCGTCAGCTTCTTGTGTTCATACTCCCGTTGGATTACCGGAACTGTCCGAGTGTCGGCTGGTTACACTCTCCGCTCTATTTCCTGATCCAAGCAGCCCGATTCTCTCATGCTTCGATGCGAACGCGACGGAGTGGCGCTCTCGTTGTCCTGCAGTGCTCAGCATACCGCCGCCGTTTCTTGTCGGAAACATTTTCGTGTTCGACGCGAATGTCTGAAATCGAGGGCTAAGGCGATAGCCGGGCCTGTGACTTCGGCCGGAGGGCGACGCTTAGCGATCCCGAGCCATTGATCCGGCCAACAGCAGCTCAAGTCTGCCGGTCATTCCAAGAGGCGCCGGAAGAGCGTATGCTAGTTCGATGATCCCTTGAGCTGGGAGGCCGTCATGCTGTCCATGACGAGAGCACTCCTGCTGCTCGGCGCAATGGCACTGCCCGCTCCCGGAGCAGCACAAACGACGCCCGCC
>NZ_LGHL01000423.1 GCF_001908205.1 Bradyrhizobium sp. NAS80.1 | reverse complement strand
CCCAGCAGACCATTCTCGATGGCTACATCGCGCAGGTCACCGCTGCGATCAACTCGGTGGCCTCGGCCGCCGCCGACCTCGGCGCCGTCAAGAACCGCATCTCGACCAACTCGGAGTTCGTGAAGTCCCTGATGGACTCGGTGGATCGTGGTATCGGCCAGCTCGTCGACGCCGACATGAACCAGGAGTCCACCCGCCTGTCGGCCCTCCAGGTCCAGCAGCAGCTCGGCGTTCAGGCGCTTTCGATCGCCAACAACAGCAGCCAGAGCATCCTGTCGCTGTTCCGCTAAGCCTTAGACCATCTGGGGAGGGCCGCGCTTCTCGCGAAGCGCGGCCCTTTTCATTTTGGCGTGACGCCGCGCACACGCCGTAGTTTCGACTGCCCTGTTGCTGAGGGGGCACAGAGCCACAAGCTTCGCACAAGCTTCGCGCGCTAACCTCGCCGTTACGACAGGTTGGGCCCTAACCCGCTTTTCCGCGGAGCCCAAAGGCATGACGCCGCCCTGTCGTACCGGTGCAAGCCCGGTATGTCCCCAAACTCAATCCAATCTTCAAAGGGACATCAAAAATGGGTTCTAGCCTGCTCACTAACTCCGCAGCAATGACCGCGCTGCAGACCCTCCGGAACGTCAGCTCCAACCTGCAGACGACCGAAAACCGGATTTCGACCGGCCAGCGCGTCTCGACCGCTTCGGACAACGCCGCCTACTGGTCGATCGCGACCTCGATGCGCGCCGACAACGCCGCGCTCTCCGCCGTCTCCGACTCGCTCGGTCTGTCGGCCGCGACCGTCGACACCGAATATACCGCTCTGACCTCGGTTGTGGGCGACAAGACCGGCGGCCTGACCAAGCTCCAGG
>NZ_LGHL01000043.1 GCF_001908205.1 Bradyrhizobium sp. NAS80.1 | reverse complement strand
GCCGCCACCGTCATGGCTACAATTACGGCGGCATCATCTTGCGCATGATGGGGCTGTGACACACGTTGACAGCTTTCGTCCTGAGGACCTACGCGCCGTTCGTAGATGGGTGATGGCGACTACATTTGCAGCGACCGAAGGCGCAATGGTTCTCCTGCGCGGCGCGACGGAGCGATTAGCGCCCCCTGTAGCGGAGCGCATCGACTAGGAGTGAGAAGGCGGGCGAGGGCTGCCGCCGACTGGGATAGTAGAGGTGATAACCCGAGAAGGGGGGGCACCAATCCGACAGCACGCGAACAAGCCGACCTTTTGAGACGTACGGCTGCACGTGTCTCTCCGTGAGGTAGGCAAGACCAAGACCCTTCAACGCTCCGTCCAGAAGAAGGCCGGCGCTGTTGAACACAAGCTGTCCTTCGACCCGCACGTTGAGCTCCCGCCCATCCTTCTCGAATTCCCACGCGTAGAGGGTGCCGCCATGCGTCGGCAGGCGAAGGTTGAGGCAGTTATGCTGGGTTAGATCCTGAGGCGTCTTCGGCCGTTTGCGAACGGCGAAGTAGGAGGGCGAGCCGACGACTGCCATCCGGAGATCGGGGCTGACGCGTACGGCGATCATGTCCTTTGCGACGAGCTCGCCGGGGCGGATGCCCGCGTCAACCTGCTGCGCCACGATGTTGGTGAGCCCGTAGTCGATGATCACCTCGACATGGATATCGGGGTATTTGGGCAGGATCTTCCCGAGTGCTGGCAGGAGGATTTCGGAGGCAGCGAACTCCGTCGCCGTCAGCCGGACGGTCCCGGCAGGCTTTTCGCGCAACTCGCTAAGCGCAGCGAGATCGGCGTCCATCTCCGTGAACTTGGGTCCGACGCTTAGGAACAGTTGTTCTCCGGCCTGAGTTGGCGTGACGCTGCGCGTTGTCCGGTTCAACAATCGTACACCGAGCCTCTCCTCCAGATTCCGGATGATTTGACTGAGGGCGGACTGCGTCATGCCGAGCTTCGCCGCGGCGCGCGTGAAGCTGCGCTCCCGCGCCACGGCGAGGAAAGCGAGGAGATCGCTGGCGTCGTCTCGATTCATTGATAAGCCTGGCTAATGACCGCATTCGAAATCTATCACCTAATCGGACGACTGCGGAAGTCTTAGGTTCGGATTGGCGTCGGACGGCAGGGCCGGTTCCAGCAAGAAGGCAAGGACCTATGGCTGAATCAAGGACAAGATCGTCGTCGTGACGGGCGCGAGCAGCGGGCTTGGCGAGGCTACTGCGCGGCTCCTCTCGGCACAGGGCGCGACCGTCGTGCTCGACGCCCGACGGGTGGACCGGCTCCAGGCGCTGGCGAAGGACATCGAGGCGCGCGGCGGCAAGGCCTTGGCTCTGGAAACCGACGTGACGCGCCGCGAGCAGGTGAAGGCACTCGTCGACGCGGCGGTGCGGGTGTACGGCCGCGTCGTCGTCATGATCAACAATGCCGGCCTGATGCCTCAGGCTCCCCTCGAGCAACTGAAGATCGACGAGTGGGATCGGATGATCGACGTCAACCTCAAAGGGGAGACATACGGCATCGCCGCCGCACTTCCGCACATGCAGCGGCAGAAGGCGGATCACTTCATCAATGTTTCGTCGGTCGCCGGCCATCGTGTGGGCCCGGGGTTCGCAGTCTACGCGGCGACGAAGTTCGCCGTCCGCGCGCTGTCGGAAGGCCTTCGGCAGGAAGTGAAGCCCTACAACATCCGGACGACGGTGATCTCGCCGGGCGCCGTGGCGACCGAGCTTCCGAACACCGTCAGCGATCCGGGGGCCGCCGAGCGTCTGCGCGACTTCTATGCGCAGGTCGCTGTGCCGGCTGAGTCGTTCGCGAGGGCTGTCGCGTTCGCGCTGAGCCAGCCTCCCGAGGTCGACATCAACGAGATCCTCTACCGGCCCACCAGGCAGGAGCTCTGAGGCCATGTCGATCGCGGCCATGCAGGAGCCCGTCTCTACTCCCGGCATCACGACCACGTTGCTGCCCATCATGGGTGTGGTCTTCGTGGCATTTCTCGTCATCGGTGTGGCGATGCCCGTTCTTCCCCTCCACGTGCACGACGAACTGGGTTTCGGCACGTTCATGGTGGGGTTCGTCGCCGGAAGCCAGTTCGCCGCATCGTTGATCTCACGACCATGGGCGGGTCACTTCTCCGACGCGCGTGGGGCGAAGCGCGGGGTCGTCGCCGGCCTGCTCGCGGCGGCCGCCTCCGGGCTGCTCTATCTGCAATCGCTCGGCTTCAGTGGATCTCCGTTGATTTCGGTCGCGATCCTCCTTTTGGGCCGCGCGCTGCTCGGCGGAGCGGAAAGCTTCATCATTACAGCCGCCGTGAGTTGGGGATTGGCGCTCGTCCCTTCGAGCAACACCGGCAAGGTCATCGCCTGGGTTGGGTCGGCCATGTTTGCGGCCTTCGCGATCGGCGCGCCCGCCGGCTCCGCTCTGTATGCGGCCCACGGCTTCGCGGCGATCTCCCTGGCCACCACGTCGGCTCCGCTCGGTGCTCTGCCGCTCGTCGCGCTGGTTCCGGCGGTCGCGCCAGCGAAGCACGCGCGGGCCTCGTTCGTCGAAGTGATCGGCGCCGTCTGGGTGCCAGGCCTCGGCTCGGCGCTCGGCTCCGTGGGCTTCGGTGCCGTGACGACGTTCGTCGCCTTGCTGTTCGCGACGAGGGGCTGGGCCAACGGATGGTCCGCCTACACGGCCTATGCGGTCGCCTTCATCCTGGCCAGGCTGTTCTTCAGCCACTTGGCCGACAAGATCGGCGGCGCGAAGGTCGCGCTGGTCTGCGCTGCGATCGAAGCCGTCGGCCAGGCGCTGATCTGGCTGGCCGTCCGTCCCGAGATCGCGCTTGCCGGTGCAGTGCTCACTGGCTTCGGCTTCTCGCTGGTCTATCCGGGCTTCGGCGTCGAAGCGGTCCGCCGCGTACCGGCACAAAGCCGCGGCCTGGCCATGGGCGCCTATACCGCGTTCCTCGATCTCGCCCAGGGCCTCGCCAGCCCGACGCTCGGATTGATCGCGGCCGGGGCGAGGTTGAACGTTCTGTTTCTGGTTAGTTCGGCGACCGTGCTGTGCGCTTCGCTTGTCGCCTGGTGGCTGATCGCGAACCCGACGACCTTGGAAGGATCACCACAATGAGAACGCTCGCAGCGACCCTGCTTTCTTTCTGTTCGCCGGCACCGCCGCCGGACAGACGCCCATCGAAGGAGCCCACACCATGCTAAAATCGGAAGACGTCCGCGCCGTCGCTCCAGCCCTCGAAGGCTATGCGCAAAAGTTCGTCCTCGGCGATTTGTGGAAGCGACCGGGCCTTTCTCGCCGAGACCGCAGCATCGTCACCGTCGCCGCACTTGTCGCCCGCGACCAGACCGTCGAACTGCCGTACTACCTGGCACTCGCGCTCGACAACGGCGTGAAGCCGTCGGAGATATCGGAGATCATCACGCATTTGGCTTTCTACACCGGCTGGGCGAACGCGATGGATGCGATCCCGGCGGCGAGGGAGGTGTTCAAGGATCGCAACATCGGGGTCCCTGAGCTCCCGCCGGCCGCGGGGCCGCAGCTTCCGCTTGATGAGGCGGCCGAAAGGCAGCGGGCGACGCGCGTCGGAGAGCAGTTCGGGCAAATCACGCCAAGCCTTGTCCAGTACACCACCGACGTGCTCTTCCGGGATCTCTGGCTCAGGCCGGCTCTCGCTCCCCGCGACCGCAGCCTCGTCACCGTGAGCGCTCTCATCGCGACCGGTCAGGTCGCTCAGATCACCTACCATCTGAACCGCGCGATGGACAACGGACTGACGCCGGATGAGGCCGGCGAGGTGCTAGGCCATCTAGCCTTCTACGCCGGTTGGCCCAACGCGTTCTCCGCGGCGCCGGTCGTCAAGGACGTGATCGAAAAGCGTCCGCACTAAGGAGCCGAGTAATGCCGCACGTCATCGTCAAGCTCTATGCGGGTAAGTCCGAGCGGCAGAAGGAGGCGCTCGCGCAAGCGGTCACCGAGGCGGTGACACTACACTCAATTACGGGGGAGAATCCGTTTCGGTTGGCATCGAAGACGTCGAACCGAGGGATTGGACAACAAGGGTCTACAAGCCCGACATCATCGATAAGCAGGCTACCATCTACAAACAACTCGGTTACGACCCGCGATGAGCGGAGACGTGCATTGATCACACGCAGGCGCGTGCTGATCGGCGGCAGCGCCGCTGCTGCGATCAGGTTTCACGGGGCGGAGGCACTTGCATCCGAAGCAAAAGAGGAAACTCATATGGAAATCGACATCAAGAGAAACGGATCACGTCCCTCACAGAAGGGCCCCGACGACTGGTTTACCGGGACGGTCCGCATAGACCCGCTCTTCCAGGCTCCGGATCCAGCGCGCGTTGGCGCGGGCCAAGTCACTTTCGAACCGGGCGCTCGAACCGCGTGGCACACTCATCCTCTGGGCCAGACGCTGATCGTCACCGCCGGGCAGGGATGGGTGCAGCGCGAGGGCGGCCCGGTCGAGGAGATACGCCCCGGTGACGTCGTCTGGTTTCCGCCTGGGCTGAAGCACTGGCACGGCGCTTCGCCGACGACCGCCATGACCCATATCGCGATCCAGGAGTCTATCGGTGGTAAGAACGTCGATTGGATGGAGAAGGTGAGCGACGACCAGTATCGGAAGTGATGCGTAGGCGTTGTAGAGTACGTTCTGAAGAGTCGGGAGGAGCAGCGCATGGCCATCGTCTTCATCACCGGCAGCACGGACGGCCTCGGCCGGGCGGCAGCGCAATCGCTCCTTGATCAAGGTTACCGAGTGGTGTTGCACGCGCGGTCGGCCGATCGCGCCACAGCGCTCGGAGGGCTCGCGTCGCGCGCCGAGGGAATTGTGGTTGGGGACCTGCAGCGCGGCGCCGAGACTAGGAGCATGGCGGAACAGGTCAACGCGATCGGGCGCATGGATGCGGTCATCCACAACGCGGGTGTCTACACGCAGCGGAGCCGCGGCTCGACGCCGGAAGGTCATGCCGTCACCTTGGCAATCAATACCATTGCGCCGTACTTGCTGACGGCACTGATCGAGCGCCCCGCAAGATTGGTTTATCTCAGCAGTGGGCTGCATCGCGGCGGGGAAGGCTCGCTGGCCGACCTAGACTGGACGAAAAGGTCTTGGGATTCGGCAAAGGCCTACGCCGAAAGCAAACTGCACGTCGTCGCGCTGACGTACGTACTGGCGCGACGCTGGCCGAAGGTCTTGAGTAATGCGGTGGATCCCGGATGGGCGCGTACGAAGATGGGCGGCGCGGGCGCTCCGGTCGATGTCGAAACGGGTCAGAAGACACAGACTTGGCTGGCCGTGAGCGATGATCCAGCCGCGCTGGTCAGTGGGTGCTACTGGCATCACCTCCGGCATCAGGAGCCGGCCAGCGAAGTAGTGGATCCCGGCTTTCAGGACAAACTCGTCGACATGTTGCGCGAGATGACGGGCGTGGCGCTTCCGCAGTCCTAGCGGGCCGGGAAGCGCAATCGACTAGCGAAGATTGAGGCCGGCGAACTGGTCCATTGCGCGGTCTATGGTGAAGATTAGCTCGGCCACGAACTGCCGGGCGGAGCTGTGCGCCGCTTTCTCGACGGTGCATGCGGTGGTCTTTACATGCAGCCAAACGCGATCGACCAAGCGTTCGCGCCTTACGACGAAAGTGAGATCGTCTTCCGGTGATTGGCCATTTTCGCACCTTGCCGCGACCTGCCCATCGCCTGATCCCCTCACAATCGCCGCTCATCAGGTTGGTCCATAGCGACCAGGACCAGTCGCAGCTTTAGACGAAGTCCTCGGGCGGACACTCAGGGCATGTGTCTCCGATCGAATCCAGCACCTCGGCGATCGCGGCCTCGGCAGCCTGCGGAGATCCTCCGCGGTGCAACGTACATTTCGAGCGAGATTGCTGCCACAAGCGCGACCGATCGATCAAGGGCGCGCAACCAGCAATGGCTGCACGTTTGCGCCGCCTGCCATCTGGGGATTCGACGGCTCGAAATGCTCACGCAGCTCTCGCTTCCTGACGAGTGTGCGCGCACCGGCAAATGCATCCTTCAAGCTTTCGGCTCGCCGGAGTTCGACGTTGAAGAAGGCGTCACCGAAATAAGTCCACTTCGCTTTGTCCTCACAGCCGAACGACGGATGATCGGCGTCGGCCGCCGTGATGACCAAGACGTCGGGATTCGCGAGACGAGGGATGAAGACTCCAGAGTAGCAGGCTGAGATGATCACCACCTTGTGGCGCACGCCGGTCCTTCCGAGCATCTCGGCGAGACGGGACGGTGTGAGTGTTTGCGTAAGCCGCCCCGCCTTGATTGCGAGGCCGTCTGGCGAGCCATGCGAAGTGAGAATCAAGAACAAAACGTCTTTCTCGGCGTCCAGGCGGCCGGCTGCAACCTGCAACGACCTGGCCAGCGTCTCGGTCGTAGCGCTACCACCTTTCTTCGAATTGTATTGCACCTCGATCGGGCCAGTCTCGAAACGACCCGCGACAACCTGAGCTGCACCGGTCGCCTCGCTTCGAAACACGCCTTGATCGCCGAAAAGGCCAAAGGATACCACGCCGACCTTGTGGGCATCCTCGACGGCGCGCACCGCGCAAACCGGCGGCGCGACGGCCAAGGCAAAAGCGAGGAGCGGCGCTCCTAGTCGCCTGATCCAGGACTGCGAGGTCATGGTTTGGAGCTCATGGTGAACCTCGAGTCGCCGCCGCAGCATGGTGAGCCGAAACAAGATAGCGGGACTACAGCGAATTTCCATACCCGCAGATCGCACCGTGACCATTGCAGCCACCGATCATTTGCGCGCCGAGTTCAACGCCAATGCTTGGTCGGGGCGCGTGGAAGGCGGCTATCGCTTCGTCGCGCCGTGGGGTGGCACCGCTCTTACCCTCATGCTGCTGCGTAGTTCACGACGTTCGATCTTACCGTTGTTAGCGGAACAGGAGAGAGTAAATCGCGATTTCCGAAAGAACTGACTTGGGGGTTGAACACACGATATCGGCCTGAAAACGGAAATGACCCGGTTTGCCCGGTCGGGCATGCGCAACGAAAATTCCAAAACAGCTCCTCTGGCCCAAGCAGGACTTGCAAAATCGGCAGCTATTGACGCAAGGCGGGCCTGAGGCGTGAGTCATAGAGCCCGAACTATTTCGAGAACTGCAACTGCGGTTTGGTCAAATCACACCAAATCCCTTCTTGCCATTGCGCAAATCCAATCTGCGTAGCTATCATTCCAGCAGTCCCGCCCGCCGCAGACCCTCTTCATATCTCGCGACATCGACGGGCCGCCGGTATAGCCCAAGTAGGTCCTTGAGGCGGGAGACACGCAGCGCTGGATTGAGCTCTCGCAACCGTGCAACGGCTGTCCGTGCCGGCTCCAGGCACCCCCGCGAGGGCCTTGCTTGCGGCGATGATGCGTAATCCGGGTTGAAGATCCGGCGCGTCCCGCAGCGCCATTGCCAACTACGAGAGCCAGCGCTGACCCGCTCGCGGCGAGCGCGATCGCGTCGTCCCTGCCAAACTTCACCGCCTTCTGAGCCAGTCTTGCGGTTTCGGTGATCTCCTTCGCTGGGTCGCTTATCCAGCCATTCGACTTGCGCCAGAGGTAGCAGCCGGCAGCCATGCCATAAGCCGACGCGAAATGCGCTTGACGAGGCGTGGGCGATATGCATTTTAAATGTGAACACTGTGTCACATTTCGTGTAAGAACAACACAGCGTGGAAAACAAAGATAGAGAGCGGGACGCCTTGACCATCGGGATTGGCTGTTACGGCGCAAATGCTGTCGCAGCGGTTATGTCGGCTGTTATGGGAGCGGAACTGGCCGGGCGGGGTTCTATCGGCGGTTTCGCGGTGCTGGCTGTCCTCGATGAAGACGATGCGTTCCAGCACACAAGCGTGCAGCGTGGGGGTGTATCGGGTCTGAAAATCCTCGATGCGTGGCAATCGGCAAAAACGGCTGCAATCATTTCCAGTGGGCCTGATCGTCCTGAGCCGCTGGTTCAGTTTTTGCCAGGGCAGTCGGGGGTTGGTCTCGTTGCCGGCCATCGCCTGCCAAACTCCCTCAATGAGGGTGGCGTTCCAGTAAACAGGGCCGTTCTGCAGTTGCTGGAGCGAGGCCAAGCGCCGCAGGATGCCATCGACCACGTGCTGAACGCCGAGCCGGAAATGGATGCGGGGCTGATCGCGTTGTCTGCGCAAGGGGTGATTGGCTGGGCCAATACCAGGCGCGTCGCGCGCCGGCCTGATATCGGCGTGGCCACGAAAATCGAAGCGGATCGCGGCTTTGCTCTTTTGCTCAATTCCATCTTTTCCAATCATGCGAGCTGCGCGGAGCTGGCGCGGTGTCTTGGCGATCTTGCCTGGGGCGCGCTGAATGGCACTCAGGAAGCGCACGGCTTCCTGCGACTTGATGAGCCTGTCGCCTTGCGTCCTGCTGAACAGGATCGTGTGCATATCGATGTCCGCGGCAGCATCGTCGCTCTCGAAACCGCAAACAGAGCGCTGCTCTCAGGCCAGCACGCTTTTCGTTCGGTCGTGTATGGCGCGCCGCAAGTGCTGTGTGATGGCAAGCCCATCGGCCACGCGGCAACGGAGCTCTATGCACGGATTGATGAAGGTGTGGCCTATCCGTCCGAACGACTGGTGGAGCGAACCATGATCGTCAGGAGGGGCTGATGTCGCGGCGCGAACGCACCGAGCGCGCCATTTTGCAGGCGCTCGAGGACCAGCTTTGCGAGACGGGCATGGCCGGCGTGGGCATCAACGTCGTGGCCAAGCGCGCCGGGGTCAGCCGGGAGCTGATCTATCGCTATTTCGACGGTATGACCGGTTTGATGCTGACCTGGATGCAGGAGCAGGATTTTTGGACCAAGCGCTCCAACGTAGTGAAGAAGAGTGAGACCAGTCAGAGATCACCCGCCGATCTGATCCTCGCCATGCTGCGCGAGCAGATCGACGTTCTGGCTAACAACCCGGCCTTGTGCGAAGTGCGCCGCTGGGAATTGATCGAGCGTAACGATGTCAGCGCCAAGTTGGCCGGGAGACGCGAAGCTGCCGCGCGTTCCTTTATCAACCGGGTGGATGGCCTGACGAGTGAAGCGGACATTCCTGCGGTGGTCAGCATCATGCTCGCCGGTATTCTCTATCTCATGCTGCGTTCCAAGACGGAGGAGTTCTTTCTCGGCGTCCCGTTGCGCACGGATGAAGGCTGGGACCGCTTGTGGAAAGCCGTGAACTATCTCGTCGACGCGCTTCCCGAAAACTTGAAAACCCAATCCCTCCACACATTGGAAAGCCGCCGCGACCAGCTGGGCTCGAATAAGGGAAACAAGGAATGATGCGGTCTGCCAACCTGCTTGTGGACGCGCTGAAGGCGCATGGCGTCGACCGGATCTTCTGCGTTCCCGGCGAGAGCTATTTGAGCGTCCTCGACGCTTTGATGGATGAGACGGCCGTCGACGTTGTCACCACGCGTCATGAAAGCGGTGCTGGCTTCATGGCGCTGGCTGATGCGCGCCTGACCGGACGTCCCGGCGTGGCTTTCGTCAGTCGGGGGCCGGGTGCGATGAATGCGGCGATAGCCATTCATTCGGCGCAACAGGACGCCGTTCCGTTCGTGCTGTTTGTCGGCCAGGTGGAGCGTCACCACAGGCATATGAACGCCTTTCAGGAA
The DNA here is from genome assembly GCF_001908205.1 of Bradyrhizobium sp. NAS80.1. GTDB lineage: Bacteria > Pseudomonadota > Alphaproteobacteria > Rhizobiales > Xanthobacteraceae > Bradyrhizobium. The sequence goes on along the minus strand of NZ_LGHL01000043.1, from coordinate 49,056 downwards.
GTCGACTACAATCTCGTTTTCAGCTCGATGGCCAAATGGGTCGTCGAGGTCAGTGACGCCAACCGGCTGCCGGATATGGTCGCGACCGCCTTCCATGCCGCGTTGAGCGGAACGCCAGGGCCGGTCGTCGTCGTCCTGCCGGAAGACATGCTGGAAGACGAGGTGACGCCAGGACCCATTCCCGTCTACTCCGTCGCCCGATCTGCATCCGCCGTGCAGGATGTCGAGGCGGTCGCGAACATGATCGCGTCCGCCAGGCGTCCGCTCCTGATCGCCGGCGGTCTGCTGAAATCGCCGCAGGGGCAGCAGGCGTTGCGCGCAACTGCCGAAGCGTTCTCGCTTCCAGTCGCCATGTCGGTGCGCCACGCCGATCTGCTGGACAATGACCACCCGCTCTATGCGGGGCATCTCGCCTATGGCGCGCCGGCAGAGTTGGCGGCTGCTGTCGCCAAAGCCGACCTGGTGATCGGAATCGGCGCCCGGCTGGGCGATGTTACAAGCCAGGGCTATTCATTCCCGGCAGCGCCCAAGCCGGCGCAGCCGGTGGTGCAGGTTTGGCCCGATGCGATGGCGGTCGGCAGTGTGCGCAGCGTCGAGCGCGGCATCTCAGCCGATCCGGTGCTCTTCCTTGAGCAGATGCGAGCTCGTGCGCCTGCCGAGGCTGCAAGGGACCATCGGGTGTGGAGCGCCGAACTGCATGCAATCGCCGATGGCTTGCGCGGGTGGAATGGTCCCGCGGAAGCCGAGGACGGCGTGATCTTCGGCGCCTTTGTCAAGGTGATGGATCGCGCGCTGGGCAGGGAAGCCATCGTCACCCTCGATGCCGGGAATTTTGGCGGCTGGGTGCAACGTCTCATGCGCTTCGGCGGTGGTCGCATGATGCTAGCCCCATCTTCCGGAGCCATGGGCTTCGGTGTTCCGGGCGCGATCGCCGCAAGTCTGCGTCAGCGGGACAAGCGTGTTGTCTGCTTTGTCGGCGACGGCGGCTTCCTGATGACTGGCAACGAGCTTGCAACCGCCATTCAATATGGCGCCAAGCCAATCGTCGTCATTTCCGACAATGGCTCATACGGCACCATCCGCATGCATCAGGAAAAGAACTTTCCCGGGCGCGTCGGCATGACCGCACTGGTCAATCCCGATTTTGCCGCGCTGGCGACAACCTACGGTGCGCTCGGCCTGAGGGTGGATGAGCCGAAGGACATCGAGCCGGTGGTGCAAGAGGCGCTCGGGGCAGATCGCGCAAGCATCATCTGTGTGCGCACCAGTCTCGAGCACATCTCGGTTGCCGCAACCATCGAAACCCTGCGCCAGCGCAGTGCAGCCTGACGGTAAGCGATCAAAATGCATGCTCTCGTCATAGGTGCTGGCATTATCGGCATGACGACCGCCTATTATCTGCGGCGCGAAGGCCATGACGTGACCGTTGTCGAGGCGGGCGAGGGCGTCGGCCTCGAAACCAGCAAGGCAAACGGGGCGCAGCTCAGCTACAATTTCGTCGCGCCGCTGGCCGATCCCGCGGTTCTGCCGAAGTTGCCGCTCTGGTTGACCGACAAGGATGCGCCCTTGCATTTCCAACTGCGCGCTGATCCGGCGCAATGGCGCTGGGGGCTTTCCTTCCTGCGCTTGTGCCGGTCCGGAGCGGCACGCCAGGGCACCATCGACCTGCTGGAGCTCGGGTTGCACAGTCGGGCGAAATTGCATGAATTGATGCAGCGAGAAGCAATCGATTGCGACTTCGCCTCCACCGGCAAACTGCTCGTTTATGGTGACGCGGCCGGTCTGGCCAGCGCGCAGCGGCAGATGGAATTTCAGAAGACGCTTGGCAGCGACTATCTGGTGCTTGACCGTCAAGGCTGCATCGACAAGGAGTCGTCGCTTGCTAGTCAGGCGGAAAAGATTGTCGGTGGCATCTTCATGCCGGATGAGGATTCGGCCGACTGCTTCAAGCTGTGCAGGCAGCTGCATCGCAGACTTGCCGGAGATGTTCGGTTTCTCTTCGGCACCAGGGTATCGCGCCTGCGGCGCCGGGGGCGGCGCATCGTCGTGGCGGAGACCTCTGCCGGCCCGCTGGAAGCGGATGCCTATGTGATCGCCAACGGCCTTGGCGCGCAGCAGCTTGCGCGGCAAGCGGGCTTCAATCCGCACATTCACGCTCTGAAAGGTTACAGTCTCACGTATGACCTGACGGAAGTCAGCGTCGCTCCAATGTGCAGCGTCAGCGACATTGCCACGAAGGTGGTTTACGCGCGGCTCGGCAATCGCCTGCGTGTGGCAGGCATGGTCGATGTCGGCGACAATGCCGCCGAGATCCGGTCACGGCGCGTCGATCTTCTGCGTCGGCAGGCGGAAGCCCTTTTCCCGCAGCTCGCGCCCGCTGGTGAGCCACAGGTCTGGGCAGGTTTGCGCCCCGCGCGGCCAAGCAGCACGCCGGTGATCGGCGCCACGCCCTGCGACAATCTCTGGATCAATGCCGGACATGGCAGCCTGGGCTTCACGCTGGCGGCAGGCAGTGCTGCGTTGCTGAGCGACCGCATGGCCGGGCGACCACCCTCGATTCCGCGGCACAAATTCATCGTGCACTAGCCGGAAACCACACTGTCACGCTGGCAAAATCAAGAGGGAGAATCTCCAATGGCGATCTTCAACAAGGGCACCTTCGGGAAGGCCTCGCTTCTCAAACATGCGCGGCTGGCACTCTTGGCCGCTGCGGCCATGGCTCCGATGGCGGGAATGACGCCAGCCAACGCCGCCACCATCAAGGCGGTCATGCAGTCGGGCTTGCGTGTGATGGACCCGATCATGACCACGGCGTTCCTGACCCGCGATCATGGCTATATGATCTACGACACGCTGCTTGGCATGGACGAGACCTTCAAGATTCGCCCGCAGATGGCCGACTGGACCGTTTCCGATGATGGCAAAACCTACAAGTTCACGCTGCGTGATGGATTGAAGTGGCATGACGGCACGGTGGTGTCGGCGCAGGATTGCATTGCTTCCATCAAGCGTTGGGCCGAAGTGGATACGACCGGCATCGCGCTCATCAAGATGGTCGATGATATCAAGGCGATTGACGACAAGACCTTCGAGGTCGTCCTGAGCCAGCCGACGACGTTGCTCTTGTCTGGCCTGGCCAAGCTGAGCTCGCGCCCAGCTTTCATGATGCCCAAGCGCATCGCCGACACGCCGGCCAACAAGCCGATTACGGAATATATCGGTTCTGGACCGTTCAAGTTCGTGCAGTCGGAATTTCAGCCGGGGCTTCGCGTCGTCTACGAGAAGAATGTGGATTACGTTCCGCGCAACGAACCGGCTAGCTGGACCGCGGGCGGCAAGGTCGTCAATGTCGATCGGGTCGAATGGGTGACGATGCCCGACCAGATGACTGCGGTGAACGCGCTGCAAAGCGGCGAAATCGACTTCATTCAGGAAGTGCCGTTCGATCTGCTGCCATTGCTAAAGAATTCGCCGAAGGTCCAGGTCAAGGTGCTCGACAAGCTCGGCGCCTGGACCTACTTCCGCATGAACCACCTCTATCCCCCGTTCGACAACAAGCTGGTGCGGCAGGCTGCGATTGCCGCCGTGGGACAGGGAGATGTCCTGAAGGCTTTGGTCGGCAATCCGGAATATTACAACACCTGCGCGGCAGTCATGGGTTGCGGCAATCCCAACGGCAACACCTATGGCGAGGAATGGGTGGTTCCTTCGGATATCCAAAGAGCCAAGATGCTGTTGAAGGAAGCCAAGTATGACGGCACGCCGGTGGTGCTCCTGCAGCCGACCGATATCGCCATGCTTGCCGCCCAACCGATCGTTATCGCCGCGGCCCTTCGCAAGGCGGGCTTCAACGTCCAGATGAAGACGATGGACTGGCAGACGGTCGTGACCCAGCAGAGCAACCAGAAGCCGCCTGCCGAGGGTGGTTGGAACCTCTTCTCCACCTATGCGATCCTTGCGACGAGCGGCGACCCGTTCGGCAATACGACCCTGTCGGCGGCTGGACGTAAATCATGGGCCGGTTGGCCTGACGTACCGGAAATCGAAAAGCTGCGTCTCGACTATGCCAAGGCGGCCACGCCGGAAGAGCAGAAGGAGATTGCCGCCAAGATCCAGAAACTGGCGATCGATGAAGGGGTCGTCGGCCCGCTCGGCCAGTTTCGCATTCCTTCCGCCTATTCGAGCAGCGTGACCGGGTTCCTCGAATCTCCAGTGAGAGTGTTCTGGAACGTGCGCAAGGATCGCGAGTGAGCGGCTTATGATCTCCTACATCCTCAAGCGGGTGATCGCCACGCTGCCGGTGATGCTGATGGTGGCCATCGTGGTCTTCGCCATCCTGCGTCTGACACCGGGCGATCCCGCCGCCATTCTGGCGGGCGACGATGCGTCCGGCGAGCAACTCGAGCGCATCCGCCAGATGATGGGGCTAGACCAACCCATCCTCACCCAGCTCTATGTCTGGGTGAGGCAACTGCTGACCGGGGATCTGGGGGTGTCGCTCCTGTCCAACACTCCAGTGATTCAGATGATCGGCGCGCGTGTGGGGCCTACCCTCTCGCTGGCACTTTCCACCATCATCTTCACGGTCCTCGTGGCGGTGCCGATGGGGGTGATCGCGGCTCGTCGTCCCGGTGGCTGGCTGGACCGCACAGTGATGACCTTTTCCGTCCTCGGCTTTTCCATTCCGACTTTCGTTGTCGGATACCTGTTGATCTACTGGTTGGCGCTGAAGCTCGGCTGGTTTCCGGTGCAAGGCTACGCCCCATTGGCCAAGGGTGTCTGGCCCTATGCACAGCGTCTTATTCTGCCGACGCTAGCACTGAGCGGGATCTATATCGCGCTGGTGGCGCGCATGACGCGAAGCAGCGTGATGGACGTGATGGGCGAGGATTTCATCCGCACCGCGCGCGCGAAGGGTGCAACCGAATGGTCGGTTCTGTTGCGCCATGCCTTGCGCAATGCGGCGGTGCCGATCGTCACGGTGATCGGTATCGGCATTGCATCTCTCATCACCGGGGTGGTGGTGACGGAATCTGTCTTCAACCTTCCAGGGCTCGGTCGTCTCGTGGTTGAGGCGGTGCTCGCGCGCGACTATCCCGTCATACAGGGGCTGATCCTGCTCTTCTCCTTCACCTACATCCTCATCAATCTCCTGGTCGATGTTCTCTATACCGCTTTCGACCCCCGTATCCGCTATTGAGGGGCACCATGTCGACATCGCCTGCAGACAGGAACATTCTCTCAACCCCATCGTCGGACGAGCCGCGATCGGCGAAACCCTCTTTCGCGCGTCGGCTTCTGCGCTCGGCGCGCAGCCTTCCCGTTCTGGTGGCCTTCGTGGTGCTGGCGCTGGTCGTCTTTCTGGCAATCTTTGCGCCATGGCTGGGGACAACCGATCCGATCGCTATCGATCCCGGTTCCCGCTTCGCATCCAGTTCGGCTGTGCACTGGTTTGGCTCGGATGCTTTCGGCCGTGACGTCTATTCGCGTCTGCTGCATGGCGCGCGGGTTTCGCTGATCGTCGGTCTCGGCGCCACGTTTGCCAGCGTGCTGCTTGGGCTGGTGATTGGCGTTTTTGCCGGTTATTTCCCGCGCGTCGATGCCGTCGTGATGCGGGTGATGGATGGTGTCATGGCCATTCCGAGCATCCTTCTGGCCATTGCGCTCGTCTCCCTGACGGGTGCGACGCTTGTCACAGTTCTGGTCGCCATAATCGTTCCGGAAATTCCGCGCGTCGTGCGGTTGGTGCGCAGCGTCATTCTCAATGTGCGCTCCGAAGCCTATGTCGAGGCCGCTATCTTGCTCGGCACGCCCATGTGGCGGATGCTAACTCGGCATATGGTGCCCAACACGGTTGCGCCGCTGATCGTGCAGGGCACGTTCATCTTCGCCTCGGCCATCCTGACGGAAGCCACGCTCAGCTTCCTCGGCGCAGGGCTGCCGAGCGAGATCCCATCATGGGGCAACATGATGGCCGATGGGCGCACCTATTTTCAGCTCTATCCCGGCCTCGTCCTTTACCCCGGTATCGTGCTCGCGCTGACGCTTCTGAGCTCCAACATCATCGGCGATGTGCTCCGCGATCTGCTTGACCCCAAAATGGCGAAACGAACATGAGCAACTTGCACAAAGCGGAAGCGCATGGGGTATCGCCCGTTCTGGAGGTGCGCGATCTTTCGGTCAGCCTGGTCGGCGACAATTCCATCGGCGTCGTCCGCTGCGTCAGCTTCGCCGTCCGTCCCGGCGAAACCGTCTGCGTGGTGGGCGAATCCGGCTCGGGCAAGTCGGTTACATCCTTCGCCGTCATGGGCTTGCTGTCACCCAACGAGCTTGCCTGCAGCGGTGGTGAAATCCTGCTGGAAGGCGAGAACGTGCTGCAGGCTGGGCCGGAGCGGCTGCGGGCGCTGCGAGCCAGCACCATGGCCATGATCTTCCAGGAGCCGATGAGCGCGCTGAACCCGGTGGAAACCGTCGGCAAGCAGATCGAGGAAGTGCTGAGCATCCACAAGAACCAGAGCAAGCGCGAGCGCCGTGAGCGCGTTCTCGCCATGCTGGAAGCCGTGCACCTTCCCGACCCGAAACGGATCTACAATTCCTATCCGCATCAGCTTTCCGGCGGCCAGCGCCAGCGTGTGGTCATCTGCATTGCGCTTATCCTGGAGCCGAAATTGCTGATCGCCGATGAGCCGACTACGGCGCTCGATGTGACCACGCAAAAGCAGATCCTGCTTCTGATCCGGGAACTGCAGGAAAAGCACAATACCGCGGTCCTATTCATCACTCACGATTTCGGCGTCGTCGCCGATATTGCCGACCGGGTGGTGGTGATGAACCGCGGCGAAGTGGTGGAGGTTGGCTCCCGCGAGCAGATATTGTCTGCTCCCCGGGAGCGCTATACGCGCATGTTGATTTCCTCCGTGCCGAGCCTGCAGCCGGAACCGCGCGAGCCAAACGACAATGAGATCGTGCTGGCGGTATCGGGCCTCAGCAAGACCTATGATCAGCGCCGCTTCTGGAAGAAGGAGCATGTCGTTCATGCCGCGGCCGATATCGATCTGACCTTGCGCAAGGGCGAGATACTCGCCGTGGTGGGGGAGTCCGGTTCGGGCAAATCGACGGTGGCGCGCTGCATCGTGCGCCTTCAGGATCCCAGCGCCCGCGAAATCACCATCTGCGGCGAGAACATGGCCACCGTTCGCGGCCAGGCTCTGCATCAGATGCGCAAGCGCGTGCAGATGGTGTTTCAGGATCCTTTCCGCTCGCTCAATCCACGTGTGAGTGTGGGCGAGTCCATCATCGAAGGATTGATCAATTTCGGCACGCCGCACAAGACTGCGTGCCAGCGTGCGCGGGACCTGATGCATCTCGTCGGCTTGCCTGCCGATGCGCTGGAGCGCTTCCCGCACCAGTTCTCCGGCGGGCAACGCCAGCGCATCTGCATTGCTCGCGCCCTGGCGCCGGAGCCGGATGTCCTGATTGCCGATGAAGCAGTGTCGGCGCTCGATGTTTCAGTGCAGGCGCAGGTGCTCGCCCTTCTCGATGATATCCGCATGAAGACCAGCGTCGGCGTGTTGTTCATCACGCATGACCTGCGTGTCGCAGCCCAAATCTGCGACACCATCATGGTGATGCGGCAGGGCCGCATGGTCGAGTTCGGCCCCGCCGCCGAAATCTTGACCGCTCCGCGACAGGCTTACACGCAAGCCCTGCTCGATGCCGCGCCCGGGCGGCATTGGGATTTCCAGAAGTTCGGTCCCATTCAGTAAGGACGCCCCTGATGCCATCCACATTTGATGTGATCATCCGCAACGCGACCATTGTCGACGGCACCGGTCGGCAGCGTTTCGGTGGCGACATTGCTATTGCGGGTGATCGCATCGACCTCGTCGGCGACCTTGGCGATGCGAAGGCAGCAAGCGAAATCGACGCCACCGGGCTGGTCGTCGCGCCGGGCTTCATCGACTCGCATACGCACGACGATCGTATGCTGCTTTCCGCCGGCGACATGACGCCGAAGGTCAGCCAGGGCGTTACCACCGTGGTGGCCGGCAATTGCGGCATTTCGCTCGCGCCAATGCCCAATGCGGTGAAGATGCCAGTCACGCCGCCTCTCGATCTTCTGGATGCCAGCGGCGAGTGGTATCGGTACAGGAGCTTTGCCGACTATCTGAAGGCATTGCGGCAAACACCGCCCGCCACCAATTGCGTGATGCTGGTCGGACACACGACATTGCGTGCCATTGCGATGGATGATCTTGGCCGGGAAGCGACGGATGCCGAGATCGCAGTCATGCGTGGGCATGTGGTGGAAGCGATGGAGGCCGGTGCCTTTGGCGTCTCCACCGGACTTGCCTATCGGCCTGCACAGGCGGCGACGACGCGCGAGGTTATCGAGGTCTGCCGCCCGCTCAAGGATTTCGACGGACTTTATTGCACCCATATGCGGGACGAAGCCGACCATTCGATGGAATCGCTCAATGAAACCTTCGAAATCGGGCGCGAGGTCGGCGCGCAGGTGCTGATTTCGCATCACAAGCTCGCGGGCGTCAAAAACCATGGCCGATCGGTAGAGACATTGTGTCATATCGAAAAGCAGATGCACGAGCAGCATGTTTGCCTCGACTGCTATCCTTACGCGGCATCGTCTACGATTCTGACCGCGCCGAACGCCGCCAATTCGCCCAAGACGATCGTCACCTGGTCGAAGGCAATGCCATCCTGCGCGGGCCGCGACCTTGCGGACATCATGGAAGAGCTGGGATGCGATCTGGAGGAAGCGGTCGCGCGCCTGCAGCCGGCCGGAGCAGTCTACTTCCGGATGGATGAAAGCGATGTGCAGCGCATCCTGAAGTTCGCGCCAACCATGATCGGCTCGGATGGCCTTCCGCATGACGAGCAGCCGCATCCGCGTCTCTGGGGCACGTTTCCGCGCGTGCTCGGCCATTACAGCCGCGATCTCGGGTTATTCTCCCTGGAGACCGCCGTTCACAAGATGACAGGTCTGACTGCTCGCGAGTTCGGCCTCAGGGATCGCGGTGTCATCAGGGCAGGGGCCTATGCCGATCTCACGCTGTTCGATGCCGACACGGTGATCGACCGTGCGACATTCGACAAACCGATCGCCCTGTCCGATGGCATCAAGACGGTCATGGTCAACGGTGCCATCGTATGGAACGGCCAGAGGTCAACCGGGGAGCGCCCAGGGCGCGTGCTCAAGCGCGAAAAGGCCTGAATAGGCCATCCTCAAATTATAGACGTTCGTGGCCGACTCGTCGCGGCGTTAGACGAAGTCCTCTGGCGGGCACTCAGGGCATGTGTCTCCGATCGAATCCAGGATCTCGGCGATTGCGTCCGCGGCGACCTCCGGAGAAACCCCGGCCGGCGGATCCTGACGCGCGACGTGGTCTTTCAGCCGGTCGCAAAGGTGGATCGCCTTGCGACAAGCAAAGTCATTCCTTCTATCTCATTCAGTCAGGCGGCAACTCCCGCTCCGCACAGCCTCGATAACCACGGAAAGAGTTTCCTCCCGAGTATGCGTATCTATCGGCAGGGCATGCCGCTCAAGTTGACCTAGCGATGAGAGTTGCTTGTGGAGTTCCGTGATTGGACCGGGATCAGTCAACGTGTCCCCGCCGCGCTCTTGGCAGCGGCGGATGGCCACAGCGAGAGGTGGGCGGAGAACCACGTAGTGAACTGGTACAGAGATTTTCCTGAACGGAGCGAGGAACCACGGTCCGACAATGCCGTCCACGATGACAAAATAGCCGCCGCTGGCATAGCCTTCGGCGGCCTGCGCTAGCACATCGACAACAACGGTGTTCTGGTCATGAGCTTCCGGCAGATAGGGCTGGATCGCTCCATTCTTGATGAAATGCCAGAAGTCGTCGGAATGAAGATGGACCTTCGACGATCCGGGCTCTCTGGCGAGCGCCTGCGCCGTCGTGGTTTTTCCGGAACCGGGAGGCCCGGTCAGAATGAGTATTTCGCCTGTATGATTCATGCGCCTTCTACCTAGCATTGAGCAGGCCAATTGACAGTCTGCAGATCGCAGCCCGCCCGCCGTTCATTTACTCTTGTGGCTGTTCAAGATTGAGCTTTTGCATGCCGCATCGCCCTGGTCCGCGAGTGCTTTCCTGGAAACGATACCGCAGGAAGCGACCCAGCCGCCGCAATGTCGGAATCGCCAGCATGGCTTTGATGCTCATGCGGCCCGGGAAGGAAAAGCGATCTAGATAGGATCGATCATAGGCGGGCACTTCCGCGACGAACTTCAGTCGCGGCACCAGTCTTTCCACATCATGGGGATCGTCGATACTCCAGTGAAGCGTCGCGCCCGTCGCCTGTACCGAGGGCTGTCGCTGGACGAACCAGACGCCAAGCCGGCTGAAGGCATCGAACGCCATTTCGCCAGCGGGAAATCGCTCGACAATGGCGCTGAAAAGGCGCTGCACTTCGTCCTTCCGGAGATACATGACGAGCCCTTCGGCCACGACCAAGACCGGTCGATCCGCTGGCACCCGTTCGAGCCAGGCCGGGTCGACAACGGACGAGCTGACGAGTTCGCAGCCGAAGCGGGCCGGATAAAGGCGCTGCCGGAGAGCAATGACCTCCGGGTAATCAACGTCGAACCAGCGCACGCTCGGTGACGGATCGATACGGAAGACACGCGTATCAAGCCCGCATCCAAGATGAAGGACGCAGCCCTCGGGATGCGAGGCAATGAATGAGCAGGAACGCTAGGCGATGTCAATAGGGACATATGTACCTATGTACATGTACATATGTATCGAGCGGTCTATGGCCATTTGTAAAAACGCTCGTAGGATCAATCGGCTGGAGATTCGCAGCGCACTCGACGAGCCACGCCCGGAGAACGCATGTCTGACGGACGAAGAACCCCGAAGGAAAGCAAACCAGCAACCGGAGGAAAGCGTAACTTCTTCGCGTCAATGTCGGCAGAAGTGATTAAGGCACTCAAGCTGGCAGCTGTTGAGGACGACACCACCGCTTCCGAGATCCTGGAGCAAGCGGCGAGGGACTGGCTTGAGAAACGCAAGGCCAAAAGAAAGGGTTAAGCCGTCCCAATATGCGTTTAAACTTGTTTGCGCTTCAGCTCTGCCAGCTGTGTGCCCTAATAGGAAATTCGTGTCTGGTCAGAAAGTCAGCACAGCAGCAAATCCAGCCGCTTTCTAAGAGCCTCGGCCTCGCGACGCACATCCGGATGGAGGTGGACGTAAGGTGTTCAACTTTCTTGGTGCTGTATCCAACACAATTACCCTCGCAGCGAGGCGGAAATTCCTAGCTATCGCAGGTCCGATCCTCGCATAGACGTTTGAAACAGAGACCAGAATATAGCCCCGTTAGGCGCTAACCCAGGTTGTCCAAGAGTTCGGGGCTTCCTGTTGGCGCGAGAGTTGAACCGTCGAATTGCGTGAGCTGCAGGTGGTGAATCGCGCGATAGTCGGTCGGTGAGTTCGATACTTGGATCCCGTCAATGAACATTGGCGGAACTATGCCGCTGAGAGTGGTCGACTGCTTCAACAAATTGTCGCGAACCAGTTCATTTCCGCAGCGCTTAAGCACCTGTTCGATCATGTACGCATTGTTGTAACCGGGGAGCGCCGCCGCGTTGTTGAGGTCAAGATTTGGCATGTATTTGGTCGCGAAAGCTTTGAAGTCCTTCACCGCAGGATGATCAGCTTGGGTCGGATCAGCGGGATTGCGCTCCCAGATCGCCGTGATCACGCACTTGGAAGCCTCGATGCCGGCCGGAATGAATGTCGTTCCGATCGAGCCTGCATTGGAGGCCACAATGTGCATCGGGTGCCAATCCAGACCTGCAGCAGCGCGAATGCCTTGTGCGGCGAACTTGGACTGCGTGAATTGGATCAGCACGTCAGCTCCGGAAGCTTTGAAATCGACAATCTGTGCGTCGATAGTTGGATCGGAGAGCTCGTGGCTCAGCTCCTTGACGATCATGCTGGATGCCTTGTCGCCGAGGCCCTGCTTTAAGCCCTTCACATAGTCACGACCGAGGTCGTCATTCTCATATTGGACGGCAATTTTCAGCGAAGACCGCTCTAGTAAGATGTGCTTCGCGAACAACGCTCCCTGGGCAGCATAGATTGGGTAAAATGGGACGATCCAAGGAAAAGTCTTCGGATCGTTGAACCGTTCGGCGCCTGAAGTCAGGAAGAGATTAGGTACGCCCTTGGAATTCAGATACTTTTGAATGGCAACGTTGGTCGGTGTCCCGGGCGATCCGACGATGGCGAAGACCTCTTCGGACTCGACGAGCTTTCGCGTTTGCTCAAGCGCTTCGGGCGGACTCAATGCGTTGTCGAGGGAGATCAGGGTGACCTTGCGGCCGGCGGCGAGCTTGGGCTTGCGGCAAAGCATTTAGGCTTTTGATTGGACGGCCCCCTCAAAGCGAAGAGTAAATCGCGGCGAGTCGATGGCTGAATCAGCAGGTTTCTTGAATGGGTGATTCTACTCCGCAGCTCGAGGTACAGGCTTATCGTGAGGCGACCGTTCGGTAGATTTAGATTATAGAGCAAGAAACGGAGTGTTTACGCTGGCCAGAAGGACAGCGGAGACGTGAGTGAACAGCGTCCTACCGTTGCGGGAGCCTTCCAACCTGCCTCGTTCGACGAAGATCGCAAGCGCTAATGTTCGGCGCGGTGCCGTCCTTGATTGTCGGCCTATCGATGCTACGTTCGGGACGCAGTCGTCGCTCTCGCCCAGATCGCAACCTGAACAGAATCTCGGTATCGGTGGTTGCGCTTCCCCGCATCCACTTTTGTAACTTGCTCACCGTCCCAGTCTGACGCTGGGACGGTTATGTACGATCCTCGCCGAAGCAGAGCAGCAGCCGCCCAGGGTGTGCCGCTGTACCTCAGCCGCGTCGACTTCGCTGCAACCTGGCGCGGTGGCCGTAAGTTCTCCAGGACGACCTTGAGTTTCTCATCCTCGAAGCAACGGCGCGTAAGCGGGATAGCCTAAAGCATCATCCAGAAAAGTGTGCGGCTTCCACAAGGATCATGTTGCGGACCGCAACCCAATACGCGATGGCGATTCATCGTGAAATCATCGCGCCTTAGCGGATGAAGTGGCCTGATGGCCAAAACGACCCTCAAAAAAAATACCGACAAAGGTGTCTGAGCGCGGGCAATACCGGCGCGTTTGCGTGGGCTAGACCGCCGCTCGCCGAAGCGTGATTGCGCCACCCCTGCGCGAGGGAATGCCAACGCCTAACTGTCAGTTATGCCAATGGGCAGCACACACATGGGGTGCGCGCTAGTTGCAAGAGAACAGCATGACCGGCTTCAAAAGTTTGAGCGCGACGCTCGTTCTTTCCGCGCTCCTTGCGACACCTCGGCATGGCAGGCGGTCTCGGAGCCCGCCGCGGCCGCAGCCGCGGACCCGACCTTCTCCATCTATTCAAACGATGGCCGCGGATACTCGCGGGCGATGGCCTCCCAGCCACCGCTCGGCTACGCGTCGGGACCGCATAGATCGCTACGGCGGCATCGCGGAAATCGCACCGCCAGCGTCAGGCGTCACTGAACAGGACTTCGAATCGCCAACCCTCCTGATTGAGGGCCAGGCTCGCCTATCGCGTCATTTAGCTGCGCTGCAGAATTCGGTCGCTATTGGTGGTGGACTCTGGCGAGCCCTCCGCCCGGCAGATCTATGGGTTCACGGCCTTGCTTGCTTGAGCAATGCTTTGAGTTCTTCTTCGAGCGATCGCGGCGAAATTCCGAGTAGACCAAATCCCGGCCGGCTGCCCGAGGCCGTCGTGTCGATCTGCATAAGCTCAACCTGATTGCGCGTGAGCCGCGGGTGCGGCAGGATTTCAGCAAGGCCAGCGGCGGCATTCCAGAAAGCAAAGGGTATTCGCACGAGCATTGGCCGCAATCCAGCTGTGCGTGCAATGGTCCGCAACAGCTCCTCATATGAGTAAACGCGCGAGCCGGCCAGTTCGTAGACCGGATACGGTCTTTGCGTTTGCAGCAGGACTTTCGCGATTGCCGCAGCGACGTCGTCCACATGTACCGGCTGAAGCCTTGTCCTGCCGTCGCCGAACAGCGGATAAGCCGGCAAAGTCCGAAGCAATCCAAGAATTGTCGTGAGAAAGACGTCGTCCGGCGCGAACATCACCGCAGAGCGGATAACGACTGCGCCAGGAAACGTCGCTTGCACGGCCGCCTCGCCTTCGCCGCGGCTGCGAATATAGGGTGAAGACGATGCGGGGTCCGCGCCTATTCCTGAAAGGTGCACAAACCGTTTGATATTGGTGTGCCGCGCGACTCTTGCAATCCTAGCGGCCGCTTCGACGTGCACCGAATGAAATGTGTCGCCTCCATGTTCGGTGTAAAGACTGATCGCGTTGATAACGCCGTCGGCCCCCATAACGGCGGCCTCTACGGAGCGCTCGTCATGTGCATCAGCGATGACCTGTTCCACATTGTCGCCCTCGGCCCGCGCGGGATGCCTCGAGGCTATGCGCACCGTCACGGCGGAGTCGCTCAAATGGCGCACGATGCGACGACCAACAAACCCAGTCCCACCAAACACGGTCACGCGGTTCATTCCCGGGTCCATCCGGCCACCTTGTACGACATTCTGCGTTGATCCGCCGAGCGCCGCGCGCACGGTCTCAGCGGCCTCCACTGGCGACCTGCCTGTGTTGAGATGATGTGAGATGACTTCGATCAAGATTTGCACTGCAGGGCCGACGGCTTCCCACTCTTTCTTGGCTTGAGCGATCAGCGGCTGCGCTTCATTATACAGCGTTTCCGCCTGTTCGATGATTGGATGTGCCTGATTGAGAAGATCGATCAACGCTTTGGTTGCCGGCAATGACCGCTCAATCTGTTCAAGCTGCGCATCGCTGAGACCGGATACGTGACCAATGACTTCAAGGAGCAAGTGTTTCAGCATAGCTCACTCTTGCTGAGAGCGGCGCAACAACTCAGGGAAATCAAGCGAAAGTAGGGACGGGGGCCCAGGGGGGCGGTTGAGTCGACAGTGCCGGCCGGCCCGATGCCATTGCAGATTGTCAAAGCATGGATTTGGAGCATGCCGAGAGAAAGAGATTGCGCGTGGTTCCAGCATTTTAGGGTATTCCCATGGCTTGGCTCTCTCTGCTCATTTCTGCCTGAGCGAAATCGCCTGAGCGATCGGCCTCAAATTCGCGGAAGGCCACTAGTGCGGCACGCAAATCCCGAACGAATGCCGCCTCTCCGTGACCGTGCGATCGCATCAAAGCGCTTCCACGAACTCGACCATTCGACGACGTTGATCAGGATCGGGCAATGGGCCGCGCATCGGGCCGGCATTATCCGCCATGTGGCCCGGATCGCCGGTTCCCGGGATTACCGCGGTCACGCGCAGGTCGCCGAGCAAATATTTCAGGAAAAACTGTGCCCAGGAGTTCGCGAACACCCGTGCCCAGTCTGGCAATTCCTTGCCGTGGACTGCTCGGAATAGTCTGCCATTGCCGTAAGGCAACGCGGTCAGTACGCCAGCTCTGATTTCTGATGCCAGTGGCAGAATGGTTTTCTCAGCCGCGCGGTTATCGAGTGAATAGTCGATCTGGACGAAATCAGGTTTCTCCCGTTCCAGTACCGCCTCAACGGCTGGATAGTCGCTGTGGAATGTCGAGGTGATGCCGACATAGCGGCACACGCCCTGCTTTTTCCAGTCCTTGAAGCGTTGAAGAGATTGCTGCTTGCTTCTGACGTTGTGGAGCTGCAGCAGATCGATGCTTGCAGTTTTCAGTCGGGCTAATGATCGCTTGAGTTCCTGGGAGTCGGGCGACTCGAGCTTGGTGGCGATGAAGAGCTTTTGGCGCAAGCCGGCAGTTGCGGCAACCTCGCCAAGCACGCTTTCGGCATCGCCGTAGGTCGATGCGGTGTCGATCAGCCGTCCGCCGTTGTTGACCAGAGCCTGTACGACCGCATCCGCCTTGCTCCGCGTCGCTTCGTTATTTTCGTCGAAGACATAGGCGGTGCCAAGGCCAACAGCGGGAATGCGCTCGCCACTGCCCGGAATCGGACGGGTGAGAAGCGGCGTCTCGGTTTGGGCGACCGCTTTGGTCGATAGCAGAATGCCGCCGGCGAGTGCCGCAAAGTCGCGGCGAGTTATTCGCTGAGTCATCTGGATTGCCATTCCGGCTCTCCTTGATCATCTGTTTTTATCGCAAGACCCTCCTGCGTGCGCCCCAGCGCGGTTGAGAGAAAGAGCCAGCTCGCCGCGATCGGCAGCGCACACAGCGCGATCGTGCCAAGAGTCAACCCCAGCGCCTGCAGACTGTCGTAGACCCAGCCATACAACGCGTCCGAACCGCGTTAGATCACCACATCAATCAGGTTTTTGGCCTTATATTTTCCTCGCGCCCAGCCACGGTGAAGAACACCTGGCGCGCCGGATTAGCGATTGCGAAGTTCATCCAGCGTTGCGCGACCTGGAGTGTCACCACCACGGTCAGGCTCGGCGCCATCGCCAGCGCTGCGAAACCCACGACATAAACGGCGGGCAAAGCTGCAGCCGCGATTCCGGTGCCGAAGCGCTTGAGGAATGTGGCAGTGGGAAGAACCTGTGTCGCCAGGCTCAGCAGGCCCACCGCAAGATCAATACCTGCGAACAGTCGCGTTTGCGCTGCGGAGTTATGGAACGTCGCCGAAACCATGTTGGCCCTGCGCGAAATAGGCGATCGTCGCGCCGAACGAAAGCAGGCTGACCCAGCCCGCTACTCCCAGGAGATAGGGCGAGCGCATCAATTCGGACAATCCCGCGAACGCACTGCCGCCAATGCGCCGAGCTGAAGCATCGACTTCCGTGGGCGGCTTCGCCACCTGTTCAATTCGATGCACGCAGAGCACAGCCGATTCGAGGAAGACAGCAGCCACGATCAGCAGGTTGACCGGACCGAGCGGCCCCGACAGCCAGATTGTGATGAGGGGACCAAGAAGCGCGCCAGCCGTTCCTCCGGCGCCAATGAACCCGAACGGCCGCTTGCCCTGCTCTGGCGTAAACAGATCGGCCATGAACGACCAGAACACCGCGACCGCGAACAAATTGAAGACGCTGACCCAGACGAAAAACACGCGTGCCACGATCAATTTCTCGATGTCGAAAAACGGCAACAGCCAAAACAGAACCAGGTTGGCGACGAAGAAGTGGTAGATGATGGGAATAAATCGGACCCGCGGTAGCCTCGCGACCACGGCACCGTAGATCGGCTGAGCGACGAGCAGGCTGACAAACGTAGCCGTGAACAGCCAGGGCAGCTTTTTGGTGCCGCCTGCAATACCCGTCTGATCGCGCAGCGGACGCAGCACATAGTAGCCGGCAAGCAGGGTGAAGAAATACGCGAACGACCACAGCGCTGCCCCCCCCGTTCTTGCGCGGTACCGGGCACCGTGCGCTGCAACCAGCCCCCGAGAGCTGCCGCGGGAGCCATCATGGTGGCAGTGACAACTTCTGCCTGAGCTCCGCCGCGGTCACGTTCTGGCCGTATCCCGGTGCGCCGCGCTGGAAGCGGCTCGCATCGGCCAGTTTTCCGACCTCCACGGGATCAAAGCCAGCATCACGCACCAGTCGCGCCGCGACCTCGACTGCTTGATGATCATCTCCGGCAATCGGGACCGCAAGCCTCGGGGCAGGACGGTTCGCTTCGCGTTCGAAGATCGTGTAGGAGAGCGTGTTGAAGGCGCGCACCAGCCGCACGCCGGGCAGATACTTCTGCGAAGTAACTCCGATGCCATTGCGCTCGACCTCCTCGGCGATGGCGCCGTCGCGGCTGGCCACGGCATTATTGGCGTCGAGCACAATCTTCCCCGCCAACGATTTGCTATAGTCTCTGCCGATCTGCGGCACTGCGGCGTAAGGCACGGCGACGAAGACAACGTCACCAAACGCAATTGCCTGATCGACAGCGCCGGCCTGCGCAAGAGAGCCAAGACGTGCAACGAGGTCCTGCAATTCCTCCGGATGGCGCGATGAGAAGAAGGCGGCATGGCCGGCCTTGACCCAGAGGCCACCGATTGTGCCGCCGATGTGGCCTGCGCCGATAATTCCGATTTTTATCTTGGGAGCGGAGGTCGTCTGACCCGATGCGGTCACCGGCAGCAGGCCCCCTTGAACAATCAGCGTTCCTGCAGCGCCCAATAGAGCACGGCGAAGGAGATCAATCGGGACATGCTCAACCATGGGCATACCAGTAGTGGTATCAGGGTGAAAACTTGTCGCGCTCTCCGCTCATTCGCTGCATCACGTTTATCAATAACGCGTAGGGTGTCGTAAATGGCGGCTCGAAGTAAGGCTCGCTCAGAGTTGATCCCTGGTTCCAAAAGGCGACGCGCGGCTGACGTGGCACAAGAGTTCCCGGTAACAGTCAATCTAGACAAGCGGGTGCAATGGCCACCGCGAGAACGGCTACCGTTCTCTAGCGGTCAGGAGAACCATTGGGTGTCGGTGACGGAACAGCAATAGTCGGTACGTCATCTTTCACACTGCACTGTTCGACATAATGATCCTGGGTCATATCGCGCTTCATCATCGCCTCCCTATCGGCTCTCCATTCGTCTTCGCACTTCTCCTCTATAGTCCTCGCGCTTTGTCCATTTGTTTTGTGTAGCGCGGAATCGGCAGCAGGAGCGGTGGCGGTAGAGTTTGACGAGGCAGACACTACCGCACCTCCCGTGACATGTAGGATTGTTATCCCAACAAGTGCACCGCACACCAAGAAGAGATGCCTGTTCCTTTTTGGCAGCGCCAGCAGCCGCTCCATTCGTTAGCCCCCAAACCAACGGGACTCTTTGGCGCCTGTTCCTGCCCAGTGAGCCTCGATCAAGAATATGAGGCGGCCTGCCGGTCGGCTAAATCCAGCCGATGACTCGCGCCGCCTCCACGACGCTCGCGATGTCGGCCTTTGACCGATTCATTTGAACAAGTTCGACCTTGGACCAATTTTGAGCCGCTGGCGCGCTTCTTAGGACGCGAGGGACCACTGGACTCGAGCGGTTCCAACCAGCGCTTATGCATGCTCTCTGAGTGGGCATCCCCAGGCGACGCCAGAGATTGGTCCGCTTTTGCGCGAATTTGCTAAGGCAGCATCTTCGATTTGCCGAAGCAAACTCGCCGACCAATGTCCGCTTTGCGCCCGATTTTGTTGCAAAAGTCGGTTGTTAGCGATGGATCGTTCGGCCATCTCGCCAAGGACGACCGGCTTTGGTTCGCCGACCCTGGCGCTCTCTACGCAACTCTACGCGGTGTACACCGCGTGTGCCGGTGGCGGCCGCGCGACCAGGCTCGCGAGCCGCCGTAGGTTCTGAGCGATGGCGGCCAGAACAAACTCATCCTGGGCGCCTCGTGGGCCACGCAGTCGCAGTCGGCCGAGCCTCAGGATGCGCTTCAGGTGTGCGAACCGCATCTCAATCTTCTTTCGCTCACGTCGCGACTGCTCAAAGGCCTCGGTGCCAGCAAACGAGCGTGCAACGTCTCGGGCGCGCTCGTGGACGTCGCGCGGGATCTTGCGTGAGGGCTCCTTTGGGCAGCACTGCGGTTTGAGCGGGCAAACATCGCAGTCGAGCTTGCTTGCGCGGTACAGAAGCGTCTTGCCCTCGTGTGCTGTGCCGCTCGTCCCGAGCCGCTTTCCGCCTGGGCAGTGGTAGACGTCGCCGGTCGGATCATATCGAAAGTCGTTGCGCGAGAAGGTGCCATCCTCGCGCTTTGACTTGTCGATGACCGGAATGTGTGGCGCGATGTCCTTCTCGACCAGCCAGTTCAGCATCGGAGCCGATCCATAGGCGGTATCGGCCGCGAGCCGCTCCGGCTTGAGGCCAAAACGTTCCTCTGTTCGTTCGATCATTGTCTTTGCGGTACCGACTTCGGCTTGCCGAATGGCACGAGACGCCTCGACGTCCAAGATGACGCCGAACTTCATGTCGATGAGATAGTTGTCAGAGCAGGCGAAGAATGCCGGCCCTTTGTGTGCGCCGGTCCACTGGGCCGCGGGATCGGATGGCGAGACGAACTTCGGCACAACCTCCGTAGCGGCACCCCATGCCGTGTCTTCGAGAGTCGCCAGATACTCCTTCACGGCGCGGCTGGACCTCGCCGGATCGCGATCCCTGCGCCAATCCTGACCCGCGATCGAGCGCCGCTTGTTGGCGTCGGCCGCAATCAGGCTCGCATCAACTGCAAAGCCTTCACCACCAACCAGACCGGCCGCAATACACGCCTCGACGACCCGCTCAAACACATGGCGAAAAACATCTCCCTCGCGGAAACGCTCGTTGCGGGCACGCGAGAACGCTGAATGGTCGGGAATAGCAGCTTCGATGCCAAGCCTGCAGAACCAGCGATAGGCGAGGTTCACCTGTACTTCGCGGCAGATCAATCGCTCCGAGCGGATCGCAAAGACATACCCCACCACCAGCATCCGGATCATCAGTTCAGGGTCGATCGACGGGCGACCCATGGACGCATAATGGGACGCAAGCTCGCCACGAAGCCACGACAGATCGAGAGCGGCATCGATCTTCCGCACCAAATGATCTTCGGGGACCGCAGCGCCAAGACGAAACTCGTAGAACAGCTGACCTTGGTCACTCTTCAGACGGCCCATCATGGATCGACCTCGCCGAGAATCGCGTCAACACAACGGAATCATCGTTCGAGGCCTCACTCAACCGACTTTTGCAACAAAATCCGCCCACTTCCGGACTCATGCGCCGCAGCAAATGGTTCATTATTCGATCACGTGAAGGCAAACAAGGATCGTCAAGTGATCTCGCTCGTCGTCGGTCGACGTGACGGCGCACCAGCCATACCAAGCAATGAAGATCCAGGTGCGCTTTCCGCCACCTTCGCGCACAGCTCAGAACTGCTTCGCCATCTCGGCGAGGCGGCGGTGCGCAGTCTCGCGGGCGGCGCGGATCGGCTCGGCTGGACCCGCCGTCGGTCCGATCGGAACGAATCTGACATCCCTGACGCCGATGAAGCGGAGCGCCTCACGCAAATAGGGCGTCGCCATGTCGATGCGGCCGCGGTTCATGCCGGTGGCAAAGTCGCTGCCCGAGGCGAGGATGACGACGGTCGGCCGGTCCTTCAGCAGCGGAAGATAGCCCTGCGCCGGATCGAAGCGGAACGTCAGCCCGGGTTGGATGACCAGGTCGAACCACTGCTTTAGCTTGTATGGGATGCCGAAATTCCACATCGGCGACGAGATCAGCACGCGATTGGCCAGTGAAAAGCGCAGCGCCATCCGCTCGGCCTCAGCAAAGCTGTCGCGCTGCGCGTCGTTGAAGGCTTGCGCTTTCATGCGCGCATATTTGGCCTCGACGATGGGGCCGACGAATTCCGGCATCCGCTCGCGCCAGAGATCCACCACGTCGACGTCCCAATCCGGCCGGGCCTGGCGAAACGCGTCAAGGAAGACGCGGGCGCCGGCACTCGATTCGGAATCTGCGCGGGGCGAACAGGACAAATGCAGAAGCTTTGCCACCATTCATCCCAGCGCTCTGATGACCGCGTCTGCCCGCGTGACGACGGCGACGTTCTGCATGGCAAAATTGATCGAGGCAGAGTGCCAGTCGGCGTTCATGGTCGAGCAGCAGTCCTCCGGCACGATCATGAAATAGCCCTTGTCGGCACCGGTGCGCGCGGTGTGCTCGACCGACATGTTGGTCCAGGCGCCGGTGTTGATGATCATGTCGCGGCCGGTGGCCTTGAGGATGGTTTCCAGCCGCGTGCCTTCCCAGGCGCTCATGCGCATCTTCTCGACGACGAAATCGCCGGGCCACGGCTCGAGGCCGGAGACCGGGGCGGCGCCCCAGCTGCCGCGCACCATCGCCTTGCTGTCGACCAGACCTTCGAACAGCGGCGCGTTCAGCGTTACGCCGGGCGCGCCCGGCTCGACCACGAACCAGACGTGGATGATGGCGACGCCGCGGGCTCGCGCAGTCTCCGCAAGGCGCCGGACATTCTCGACGACATGCTGCTGCTTCGCGTGACCTGGCGCACCGGACTCAGCGAATGCACCGCCGTCCATGATGACGTCGTTCTGAAGATCCTGGATGATCATGGCACAGCGCTGGGGATCGAGCCGCATCTCGCCGTCGGTGAGGGTCGGTGCTGTTGCCGCGGGGCCGGCGCTTGCGGCACCTCCGCCACGCCTGCCGCTCATATAGGGCTCGTGGCGGGGCCCGGCCTTGGTCGGGATGGCGTAGACCGAATGCGTCGAGGTCAAATAGAGCGTGCGGAAATCCGGCCCGCCCCAGGCGAGGTTCGCGACGAGCTCGGGCACGCGAACTTTTCCGAGCAGCTCGCCGCGCGGCGAGTAGACCCAGACGCCACCGGGCGCGGTGACCCAGACATTGCCGTGCTGGTCGCACTTCATGCCGTCGGGCAAGCCCGGCTCGAGCTCGGAGCGAATGCCGCTTGCGAAAACGCGCGCGCTCGACAGCGTGCCGTCGGCACTGACGTCGAAGACGCGGATCAGCGCCTGCACCGTGTCGTTGACGTAGAGCAGCCGCTCGTCGGGCGAGAAGCACAGCCCGTTCGGCTGATCGAACAGATTGCGGTCGACCACGAGCTGAGGCTCGCCGCCGGGCACGACGCGATAGACGCCCTGGAAACCGAGCTGGCGCGGCCGTTCGACGCCGTAGACCGGCATGCGGCCATACCAGGGATCCGAGAAATAGATCGCCCCTGAGGAGTGCACGCAGACGTCGTTGGGGCTGTTGAGCTCCTGGCCCCCAAAGTGCGAGGCCAGAACCTCGCGCCGCCCGTCCGGCCGTTCGCGGATCAGCGATGAGGTCGCGTGCTCGCAAACGATCAGGTTGAGCTCGGCGTCATAAGTCATGCCGTTGCATTTGTTCGAGGGACGCTTGACCTCGGCGACGCCGCGCCGCGCGTCCCAGCGCCGGCGCACGTCGCCGGGCATGTCCGAGAACAGAAGGTAATGATCGACCGGATGCCAGATCGGTCCTTCCGTGAAATCAAAACCTGTGCCGACCTGCGCGACTGGCGCGTAAGGATCGATCAGGGTCTCGAATTCGGAGCGCAAGGTGACGTGCGTCATCGGTCGATCCCCAAGATCATCTCAGGCCGGAAACCAGTTGCGCGCGGGCAGGGACTGCACGATTGGACCAGGGACCTGATCATGCAACCGACCGACAACATTGCCGCCTTCTATTTTGGCGGGGCGGTCGTGCACCGGCAGCAGATAGCGCGAATTGCTGAGCAGCTTCTTGATCGAGGCCTTCTCGGCGCGTTTGGAGGTGCCGTGATTGCCGGTGGTGCGAGGTTCCCAGTCGTGGATCTCGTTGAAGGGCGTGACGATCTGGTCATTGAAATCGTAGATCACGTCGCCGCAGATGGTCGCGATGCCGTCGGCGGTCTCGACGATGATGTTCATCGACCCTTCGGTGTGGGCGTTGGCGGCATCGCAATAGACTCCGGGCATCAACTCGATCGGGCCCGTAATCTCGAGGTCAAGGAAGCGCAGCGCGCTCTTGGTGTGCAGGCGATCGATCAGGTGCTTGATGTCCGGCGCCGGATATTGCGGGTGCATCAGGCCTGAAACGGAGTATTCGAGCTCCTTGCGGTTGACGACCACCGTCGTGTTCATCGGGAACAGATCGTCCTTGCCGGCGTGGTCGATATGCAGATGGGTGTGGCAGACGAAGCGGACGTCGCCCATGCGCACGCCGTGGCGGGCGAGCTGGTTCTCGATCATGTTCTCGTGGTACTGCAACCCGCGCATGCCCAGCGTTTCCATGATCTGGTTGGAGCGGTAGCCGGTATCGACCACGACCGGATATTTGCCGCCGAGGATCAAAAAGCCGAGCGTGAGGACGCGGCGGGTGCGGCCGCAGTCGCGGCCGAGAACCAGAAAGCTCGATTCCAGCTCGATATCGCCGTAGTCCAGGATCTTGATCTCCAGCGCCATTCGTTTCCCTCCCTGTCTTGTTTCTTGTCTGTCAAAGCCGATAGACGCGTCTTGCGGTGCCCCCGAAGATCGCGTCCCGTTGCTCTGCACTCATCGGCGCGGTCGCCGTGCGAAACGCGTCGACGAGCTCGCGATAGCTGGTCCACAACTTCTCGATCGGGAAATTGGAGCCGAATAGACAGCGCTCGGCCCCGAAGATCGCGACAGTGTCAGTGACCACAGCGGCGATATGCGCGAGGTCGTTGCGGTGAATAAAAGTACCAAGCCCGGACAGCTTTGAGACCACGTTCGGACAGGCCGCGAGGCGGGCCATCGCGGCCCGCCAGGCCGCGCGTCCCGCAGCCGAGAGATCTTCGAGCATGCCGGCATGCTGAAGGATCAAGGTCACCTTGGGACAGGATTCGGCGAGCTGCGCTGCATCCGGCATTTGCGGCGTGAATACCTGGAGATCAAAGCTCCAGCCATAGTCGGCAAGGCGCGCAATGTTGCGGCGGACCATAGGATCGATGCAGAGGTCGGGTCGGGCCGCAAAGCGGTAGAGCGGATTCTCATGCCAGTGCAGCTGCATCCGCACGCCGCGCACCAGCGGATAGCGCTTGAGGCGGTCGAGCTGAGGGCGCACGTCCTCCACGGCAAAATTGGCGTAACCGACGATTGCGTGCGGCCAGCCGTGCTCATCGGCAGTGTTCTGCACCCAGGCTGCCTCGTCCTCGAAACGGTCGTTGGCCCAGTTGGTTTGGACATAGACCGAGCGAGTGACGCCGGTGCCCTTGAGGTCGTCGAGATACTCCTGGATGGGATAATCGCGCCGGATCGGCTCGTAGGGTCCAAAGATGCGGGGCTGCATGGGGCCGATCAGCCAGGGCAGGTCAGCCTGCCGCCAGATATGATGATGCCCGTCGACAATCTCGGTCACGCAACTCTCCTCCGTCCCAGCGCCAGTACATGCGCGACGATCGACGCGCTCGATCCGCCATCGACGAGGTCGTCGACATACCGTGCGATCGCAATGAGGGCTTCGGTCTGCGGACGGAAACCCGGTCCTGTCGCGAGCGGCGTCAACCAGCTCAAGCGCCAGGCCCGCCGCGACAGTTTTGCCGCCGCGTCGCGCAATGCATCGGGTTCGCCGCGCTCCAGCCCATCCGAGACCACGACCACGGCCGCTCCGCGCGCATAGCCGCCAAAGCGGGGCACCGCGAGGAAGGCTTGCAGAGCATCTCCGATGCGGGTGCCGCCGTCCCAGTCGCTAACGAGATGGGCGGCCGCGTTTAGCGCCTGCTCGCGACGCTTCAGCCGCAACGCGCGGGTGACACGGGTGAGCCGCGTGCCGAAGGTGAAGACTTCGACATTGGACGCGGCCTGCACCAGCGCATGGGCGAGCTTCATGTTCTCCTCGGTGCGGCTCTTCATCGAGCCGGAGACGTCGATCAGAAGCAGGAACTTTCGCGGGCGCTGGCGCCGCTTCATGTGGCCGAGCCGCAAGATCTCGCCGTCGTTGCGGACGCTGTCGCGCAAGGTGCGGCGAAGATCCGCGAAGGGCCCGCGACGGGTGCGCATGCGGCGATGGCCACGCCGTCTCGGCAGGCGCCTTGGCGCTTCGCGCGCCAGGCGGCGGAGCGCGTCGGTTGTGGAGAGCTGCGCGAAGCGGCGTTCGACCAGCGCTTCGGTACGCGTCGCAGTCAGGCCGGATTCGTTGGCCTGGTCCGAGAGCAGCGGCTCCTCGTCGCCGCGGCCCTCTTCCTGAAGCCGGACGGTCTCGTCGTCCTCACCGTCGCTGGTTTGCTCGATGGCCTCGCTGCCGCGGAAATGCAGATCGAACAGGCGGTCGAAGGTTGCGCGGCGCTCGGGGGGCGGGGCGAGGGTGGCCAGCGCCGCCTGCCTGATATCCCGGAGGTCACGCGGGCCGAGCAGCTCGATCGCGGTGAGGAACGCGGTGGTCTGCTCCGGCGCGACGGCAAAGCCGTTGGCGCGCAGCAATGCGACGAAGGAGACGAACACGCGGGCGGCGCGCGGAAGCTGCGGCTCGGTGCTCACGCGGTCGCCTCCGCGAGCATCGCGTCGAGCCGGGGCGAGATGAAGTGCAGGTCCTCCTCGTCTTTCAGCGCCACGCCGATCGAGCGCCTGAAGGCGTCAGGCCAGCGTGCGCCGCCCTTGTGCAGGAGCGTAGCGGCTTCGGCCCAGTCGACGGCTTCCGCGATGCCGGGCGCCTTGCTGAGCGGCTCGCGACGGAGCTTGCCAACCGCTGTGACGACCGCGCGTGCAGTCGCTTCGGCGACGCTGGAGGCCCGCAGCATCACGATCCGTGCTTCGCGATCTTCCGTGGGATAGTCGATCCAGTGATAGACGCAGCGGCGGCGCAAGGCCTCGTGCAGGTCGCGCGTCCGGTTCGACGTCAGCACGACGACGGGCCGCTCAGTGGCGCGCACCGTGCCGCGCTCGGGGATCGAGATCTGAAAGTCGGAGAGGAATTCGAGCAGGAAGGCCTCGAACTCCTGGTCGGCGCGGTCGATTTCGTCGATCAGCAGTACGGTCGAGTCCGGTGCGCGCAGCGCCGCCAGCATCGGCCGCTCGATCAAGAACGTCTCGCCATAGATATCGATGCTCTCGTCCCCGGCCTGGCGGATCGCGAGCATCTGGCGCGGATAGTTCCACTCATAGAGCGCAGCGGAGGCGTCGATGCCCTCGTAGCATTGCAGGCGGATCAGCCGGCGGCCGAGCACGGCGGCGATGGCCTTTGCAGCTTCCGTCTTGCCGACCCCCGGTGCGCCCTCCAGCAGCAGCGGCTTGCCGAGCGCGAGGCCGAGATAGGCAGCGGTCGCAAGGCCCTCGTCGGCGAGGTAATAGGCCGCGCGCAGCGCCTTCTCCAGCGCCTCCGGGCTGTCGATGCCGACGATGTTGTTGCGGACCGCCATGCACGAAGACCTCTATCGCCGCGGCTGTGGCCGCGCGCCGCCCTGGGCTTTGATCGCACGCAGCACTTTTTCCGGGGTAATTGGCAAATCGTCGATGCGCACGCCGACTGCGTTGAAGATCGCATTGGCCACGGCCGGCAGCACCGGGTTCGCGCACATCTCGCCGGGGCCCTTGGCGCCGAAGGGCCCGTCAGGGGCAGGGCGTTCCAGCACTGCGATGTCATGGGGACAGATGTCGCCCGGGCCGGGCATCAGATATTCGACGAAGTCGCGCGGGCCGTGAATGGGGTCGGGATAGTACGGCTCGGGTGTTTCATACAGCGCGTGGCTGACGCCCATCCAGGCCCCGCCAACGAGCTGCTGCTCGACCAGGCGCGGATTGAGCGCGCGGCCGAGCTCGTAGGCCGAGTCCATCCGCACCATCGCGACCTCGCCGGTCTCGTCATCGACATCGACCTCGGCGACGAGGCAGGCATGGGCGTAGCAGGTCGCGGGCGACATCTCGCCGGTCTCCGGGTCGACATCCGAGAGCGGCACCAGAAAGATGCCCCGGCCCGAGATCGTCTTGCCCTGCTTGAACTGCGCGGCGATCGCGACGTCCTTGGTCGAGATCGAGCGGTGCGGGGCGCCCTTGACGTGGATGTTGCCGCCCCCGTCGGTCTCGAGGTCGGCGGCGTTGACCTCCAGCTCCTCGGCGGCCGCCTCCATCATCACGCCGCGCGCCTCCCGGGCCGCCGCCATCACGGCGTTGCCGACACGATGGGTGCCACGCGAGGCGAACGAACCCATGCAGTGCGGGCCGGTGTCGGAGTCCGCAGTGTCGACATAGACGTCCTCGACCGGTACGCCCAGCGTCTCCGCGCAGATCTGCCGCGTGACCGACTTCATGCCCTGGCCGAGGTCGATCGACGACAGGGCTACCGTGAACTTGCCGCTCGGGTTGGAATGCACCAGCGCCTGGCTGGGGTCTCCGCCGAGATTCATGCCGATGGGATAGTTGATCGACGCGATGCCGCGTCCGCGATGCCGGGTCATCTAGCGCCTCCTGGTGCCGAAGACGGAGGAGAAACGGGTCGCGCCATGCGAAGGCGCGGGTGGCCGCGGCGAGGGCGGCGGAGGGGCCGGCGGTGGTGGCTCGCGCGGCGATTCGCGGGTGACGGTGGGCGGGAGCCGGTCATAGCTGGTGCGCTGCTGAGCCGGTGCCGCCGGCCGAGTGCGCGAATCCGTCGGTGTCGGAGGGATCACTGCACGGCTGCCGCCACCATCCTTGCGCGAGGATGCCCGCTTGAACTCGTCACGAATCGGCCATTTCGCCTTCTCGGCCGCGACCTGGACGCATTCGATCAGCGCCGTGTTCTTGGCCTCGCGCCGGTGCGCCTTCATGTCGCCGTCGCGATAGGCGTTCAGAATGCGGAACTCCATCGGGTCCATGCCCACGAGATGCGCCAGCTTGTCCATCTGGCACTCGATGGCAAAGTCCATCGCAGTGACACCGAAGCCGCGCATGGCGGTGGCCGGCGTGCGGTTGGTGAAGACGCAATAGACATCGCCATAGACGTTCGGGATGGTGTAGGGGCCCGGCAAATGCGCGGCACATTTCACGGCGGCGTAGCTGGACAGCCTTGTATAGGCGCCGCTGTCGAAATAGGCGCGGATCTTTCGCGCGACGACGCGGCCGTCGCGCATCACGCCGTCCTTGATGTAGATTCGCTCGGCGCCGCGCGGCGGGCCGTATTGCATCTCCTCCTCGCGCCCGAACACGTAGCGGACGGGACGCCCCGTCAGCATCGCGCCGAGGATTGCAAGCGGCTCGGTCAGCGTGTCGACCTTGCCGCCAAAGCCGCCACCGACCGTGCCGCCGATGAAGTGGAAGGTATTGGAGGGCACGTCCAAAATCTTTGCGCAGGTGTCGACCGAGAAGAACAGTGCCTGCGTCGAGGTGTAGACTACATAGCGGCCATTGGTGTCGGGCGCCGCTATCGCACCGTTGGTCTCGGTCGGCGCGTGCTCGATCGGCGACATCTGGTAGCGCTGTTCGAGTACGTGATCGGCCGTGGCCAGCGCCGCATCGGCATCGCCGAAACGCAGCTTCTGGTGGTCGTAAACCTCGTGATAGGTAAAGGTGTTCTTGGGGTAGGTCTCGTTGACCACGGGCGCGCCGGGCTTGAGCGCATCCTCGACGTCGAACACGGCCGGCAGCGGCTCGTAGTCGATCCTGACCTTTGCGACCGCCTCGAATGCTTCGCGCTCGCTGTCGGCGACGATGGCGACGATCGGCTCGCCCTTGTAGCGGACCTTGTCGACCGCCAGTGACGGCTCGTCGTCCTTGCCGAAATTGATCAGGCTGAGCAGCGTGTTGAGGTTGCGCGGCACGTCGGCACCGCGAATGATCCGTCGCACGCCGGCCGAGCGCTCGGCCTCCGTAGTGTCGATATGGCGCAGCCGTGCATGGGCCTGCGTCGAGCGCACGACTTTCAGGTGCAGCATGCCCTGAAGCTTGTGGTCATTGAAATAGCTCGATGTGCCCGTGACATGCCCGAGCATGTCCTGGCGCTGGGTGCCCTTGCCGATCTCCTTCAGATTGTCGTCGCGCTCGTCGGCAAAAATATCCTTGCGCAGTTCCAGCATGGTGGCGTCCCTCAGGCGCTGGCCCGGCCGCCTGCGACGGCCAGGATGGCATTGATGATCGGCTCATAGCCGGTGCAGCGGCAGATGTTGCCGGAGATCGCCTCAATGACCTCGTCGCGGCTGGGTGAGGGGTTGCGGTCGAGCAGAGCTTTTGCGGCCATCAGCATGCCCGGCGTGCAATAGCCGCACTGGGCGGCAAAATTGTCGGCGAAGGCGCGCTGGAGCGGGTGCAGGTTCGGGCCCTGCTTCATGCCGTCGAGCGTCTCGATGGAGCGGCCTGTGACCGTCTCGGCCAGCGTCAGGCAGGACAGGTGAAGCTCGCCATCGATCAGAACGCTGCAGGTGCCGCAGCCGCCCTGGCCGCAGCCGAATTTGGGCGTCATGTCGCCGATCAGCTCACGCAGCGCGACCAGGAGATTGGTACCACCGTCGACGAAGATCGCGACGTCGCGGCCGTTGTGACGAAATTGCAGGGGTATCTTGGACATGACGGTCTATTCCCGATCTATTCTTGCCCGGACAACAGACGGCGCAGATGCACGCCGACGATCTCGCGGCGATACCAGGCGCTGCCGAGCGCGTTGTCGTATGGTGACGTTCCTTCGGTCGCTGCGGATGCGGCAGCCGCGATGGTCGCAGCATCCAGCGAGCGGCCCTCGAGCGCGCGCTCGGCGGCGCGGGCACGGATCTGCGTCGGCGCCATCGAGCCCAGCGCGATGCGGGCGCCGGCAATCCGGTCACCGCTGATCGGCAGATGTGCCGCAAGCGTGATGACCGAGCCGCCCTTCGGCTTGATGCGCGCGATCTTGCGATAGCGGAACGCCTCCGTGCTCGTCGGCCGGGTGCAGGAGACTGACAGCACCAGTGTTCCGGTCTGCCGTTCACGTGCCTGCAAGAACTCCTCGATCGGGATGTCCCGCGAGCCGAAGCTGCCCTGCACGGCCACGGTGGCATCGAGGGCGAGCAGCGCGACGGTGAAATCACCATAAGGACTCTGGGCGAAGAGATTGCCGCCGACGGTGCCCATGTTGCGCACCGCAGGGCCGCCGATCGAGCGGGCAGGGGCGTGCAGGAAGCCGAGCTCACGTTCGGCGAGGACGCGCGCGAAGGTGACGCCGGCTCCGAGGGTAATGCGCGGCCCGGATGCGTCGATCCGGGTTAGCGCCTGGTCGCTGGCGCGGACCACGGTCGAGATCGAGACATCGCCCTCGTTCAGCGCCCGCATCACCAGCGTGCCGCCGCCGAGATAGCGCGCGCTGCGGTCCGAGGACAGCGCCCCAGCAGCCTCGCTGGCGCTTGCAAAGGTCTTTACCGTCACGGCCATGGCTTAAGCGGCCTCCTTTAGATGCCGGCGGATTGCGTCGAACCCGGCCTGATAGATATCTTCCGCGACCATGTGGGTAATGCGGTCCCGGTCCTCGGGCTTCGTCGTGAAGCGCGACTCCCAGTGCCAGAAGGTACGGTCGCCGTCGGTCACGGGCAGCAGGCGGACATGGGCGACGTAGTTGAACATCGGGATCGGGGTATCGAGGAGGCAATAGCTAAAGCTCTGTTCGAGGTCGGACAGCGCCAGCAATTGTTCGCGCAGCTCTGAGCCGTCCTTCAGCTTGAACCGCCTGATGCATCCGATCTTGTCCGAGGAATGCGCGCGCTCGATCGATGAAGTCGCAACCGCGGGATGCCAGCGGTCGTGCCCGTTGAAATCGCGCAGCATCGACCACGCCACATCGGTCGGCGCGTCCAGAATCGTGCTTTTTACGATGTGCGGCACGAGCGTCAGCCTCCGAAAACGCGCTTCAGCGCGTCAAAGCCGCCCTGGAACACGCCGCCGCCGATGTTGCTGACGAGCTCGGTCTCCCGCTCCGGCGCGCAGTCGAACTCGGCAGTCCATTCCACAAAGGTCTGGTCGCCGTCGGTAACCGGCGTGAGCCGCAAGGTCGCGACGTAGTTCTCGACGCCCATCGGGGATTCCAGGATCGAGTAGGTGCAGAACATGTCGTAATCGGAGAGGCCCAGGAGCTTCTCTCGGATGCGGTCGCCGTTGCGCAGGCGGAAGTCCCTGACACAGCCGATCTTGTCAGCGGGCTCGCCGCCCTCGATGCGGCTTTCGGCGATCGCGGGATGCCAGTTCGGCAGGCCATTGAAATCGCGCACCCGAGCCCAGACGCGGTCGTTGCGCGCATTGACGACGGTGGAGACGTAGACGCGGGGCATGGGTCAGACCTCAACTCTTCTTCCTCGGACCGCGTTCGGCCGATGGTTCACCGCCGCCCTCAGTCGCAGGCGGGGAGGCCGCCGGCTTGTCGCCGCCGCCGCCGCTCTTCCGCGCGGAATCCTTGATCCCCTGCATGTCGCGGGCCTCGCGGATCAAGCCCGGCATCTTTGCCAGGCTACCGCCCTCGACACCGATGTCCGACAGGATGGAGTCGATCAGCGGCGCCTGCACGCGGTAGCGCAGCGCCGAGTCGATCACCTCGTCGGTGGCGCTGCGGCCGCCATTGCCGCCAGGGCCATTGCCGTTGAGGCCGTCGACCTGGAGGATGCGGATGCCCTCGATCTTCTCCATGGGCTTGACGCTCTCGCGCACGATGCCCTCGATGCGGTCGAGCAACTTTCTGCGGAACAACGAGTAGCGTGCCTGGTCGGTGAGTACGTTCTCGGCCTCGTTGAGCATCCGCTGCGCTTCTGCCTCGACGGCGGCGCGGACACGCTCGGCCTCGGCGGCGATCCGCGTTTCCTCGGCCTGCTTCTCGGCGAGCAGCACCTCGACCGTTTTGCGGCGCTTTGCGATCTCGCTCTCGCGCGCGGTGACCACGCGTTCGGCGGCTTCGGTTGCTCGCATGCGAGCTTCTTCGGCAGCGGCCCGCGCCGCGGACTCTTCGAGCGACTTCTGATGGATGGCGATCGCCTTTTCCATCAAAACTGTCTCGACCTCCTTCTCACGGTTGACCTCGAGCTTGCGCAGCTCGCGCTCGCGGCCGATTCTGGCCTCGTCCAGGCCTCGGTCGGAGGCGATGCGCGCCCGTTCCACTTCCTCGCGGGAGGCGATCTCTGCCTCCTGCAGCGACTGGACGCGGGCGACTTCGAGCTGCTCGAGCGCGCGGCGGCGCTCGAGGCGGGCGGCTTCGAGTGCCTGCTCGCGCGAGACGTCCGTGGTCTCGACTTCCTTGCGTGCAACGATCTCGGCCTGCCGGACCTGGCGATCGGCATCGATCCGCTCGGACTTTTTTGCGGACAGCGCGATGACGCGGTCCTCGTCCGCGATCTCGATCGCCTTCTTCTGCTCGATGTTGAGCACCTCGCGCTTCTTGGAGGAATTGATCCGCTCGGCTTCGAGCGCGAGGTCGACGCTGATGCGCTGGCGCTCGATGGCGTCGCGCCGCTTGAGCTCGGCGGCCTCAAGGATTCCGGTGCGCTCGATTTCGAGCGAACGCGTGTCGCGCTCGGCCTGGATGCGTTCGGCGGCGACGGCCTTCTCCTGGGCAATGCGGGCTGCCTCGATCGCTTCGCGGGAAGCGATGTCGGCTTCCTCGACGGCGCGGTTGCGTGCGATCTCCAGCGAGCGGACGCGCTCTTCCTGGGCGATACGCGAGGCCTCTGTGGTCTCGCGCGCGGCGATCCCGGCGACCTCAAGCGTCCGATTGCGCTCGATCTCGAGCTGCCGCGTATTCTGCTCTGCGGCAATCCGCTCGGCAGCGAGCGTCCGCTCGCGGGCGATGCGGGCAGCCTCGACGGCGCGCTGTGCCTCGATCTCGGCTTCCTGGATGGTGCGGACCTGCTGGATTTCCAGCGCGCGGGTGCGCTCGTCGGAGGAGATACGCTCGACATTGACGATCATCGTCTGCGCGATGCGGGCCTTTTCGGTGGTCTCGCGGGCGGCAATCTCGGCCTCATCGACGGCGCGGGTGCGTTCGATCTCGCGGCGGCGCGTTTCCTCCTCATTGGCGATGCGGGCGTCGGTGACGACGCGGTCCTGCTGGATGCGAGCCTTCTCGATCGCCTCGCGAGCGGCGATCTCGGCTTCCTCGACGGTGCGCATCCGCTCGATCTCGCGCTGGCGGACCTCGCGCTCGGACGCAATCCGTGTGGTGTCGATCGAGCGCTGATTGGCGATCCGCGTCTTCTCGATCTCCTCGCGCGCCAGCAGCTCCTTTTCCTCGATGGTACGGGTGCGCTCGATCTCCTTCTGGCGTGTCTCGCGCTCGGAGGCGATACGGGCTTCCGCGATGGCCTGCTCATTGGCGATCCGGGAGCGCTCGATCGCTTCGCGCGCCGAGATCTGGGCCTGCTCGGCCTCGGTCTCGCGCAACGCACGTTCGCGGGCGACTTCCGTGCGCTGGAGCGCGCGACGCATCTCGATGTCGCGTTCCTGCTCCAGCCGCGCGGTCTCGCTCTCGCGCTCGATTTCGAGGGCCTGCCGCTCGGCTTCCAGGTTGCGGGTGCGGATCTTGATCATCGAGTCCTGTTCGATGTCGTTGCGCAGCTTGCGCCTGGCCTCGATGTCCTCCATCAGCCGGGTCAAACCTTCGGCGTCGAAGCGGTTCGAAGGGTTGAAGAATTCGAGGTCGGTCTGGTCGAGATCGGTGATCGCGACCGATTCGAGCTCGAGGCCGTTCTGGGCAAGCGCTTCGGCGGCATTGGTCTTGACGCGCGCGACATAATCGCCGCGCCGCTCGTGCATTTCCTCCATGGTCATTTCGGAAGCGACCGAACGGATCGCGGAAATGAACTTGCCGGCCAGCAGCGCGTGGAGCTGCTCCGGCTCCATGGTGCGGCGGCCAAGGGTAGCGGCGGCGATCGAGACGGCTTCGCGAGTCGGCTGAACGCGGACATAGAAGTCGGCTTCGATGTCGACGCGCATGCGGTCGCGGGTGATCACGGCGTCCTGCCGCGAGCGCACGATGCCCATCGGCA
Organism: Bradyrhizobium sp. NAS80.1; assembly: GCF_001908205.1. Lineage (GTDB taxonomy): Bacteria > Pseudomonadota > Alphaproteobacteria > Rhizobiales > Xanthobacteraceae > Bradyrhizobium. Next base: position 14,640 of record NZ_LGHL01000043.1, on the reverse strand, counting down.
GCACGTTCATGTTAACGGGGGTGTAAGCATGGATGAAGGGCAGCACGAAGGCGCCGCCGTTGATCACCACGCGTTCGCCGAGGAAACCGGTTCGGACGAACGACACCTCCTTGGAGGAGCGGTGGTAGAGCCAATTGACGATGTAGACGCCAACCACGATCACGATGATCGCGACGATCAGCCAGAGGATGAGCTCGCCGACCAGGATCCCTGACATGTTTCCCTCCCTCAATCGTTCCGGCGTTATCGCGCGCCGATCGCCTTGAATTTGCGTACCTGGTCCGTCAACGCCCGCTCCACCGGCAGTCGCTCCATCGAGGAGGCGCCGTAGAAGCCGTGGCAGTAACGGGTGTTCTTCATGATGAAATCGGCATCTGCGGGATCCGCGATCGGACCGCCATGGGCGAGCACGAGGATGTCCGGATTGACGCTGAGCGCGGCCGATGCCCAGGTGTCGATATGCGCCGGGCAGTCCTTCAGCTTGGGTGCGGTCTGGGCGCCGATCGTGCCGCCGGTGGTGAGCCCGAGGTGGCAGACGATGATGTCGGCACCGGCGATCGCCATCGCGGCAGCTTCCTTCTCGCTGAAGACGTAAGGTGTCGTCAGCAGGTCCTTCTCGCGCGCCTTGGCGATCATCTCGATCTCCAGCGCATAGGACATGCCGGTCTCTTCGAGATTGGCGCGGAAGACACCGTCGATCAGGCCGACGGTCGGAAAGTTCTGCACGCCGGCGAAGCCAAGTGTCTTGAGCTGGTCCAGGAACACGTCCATATCGCGAAACGGATCGGTGCCGTTGACCCCGGCAAGCACCGGCGTCTTGCTGACCACGGGCAGAACTTCGCCAGCCATCTCCAGCACGATGGCGTTGGCGTCGCCGTAGGGCATCAGACCCGCAAGCGAGCCGCGGCCGGCCATGCGGTATCGGCCGGAATTGTAGATGACGATGAGATCAACACCGCCGGCTTCCTCGCATTTGGCCGACAGGCCGGTGCCGGCGCCGCCGCCGACGATGGGCTCGCCGCGCTTCGCCATCTCGCGAAACCGTTTCAGGAGTGCTGCGCGTTCAAACCGGGCCATCGGTCACCTCGCCAGTCTCCGGCGCGCCCCGGTGCGGCCGAACAGCGTTCGGAACGCAGCTACGATGGTCGAGGCGAACTCGGGATCGTTGATGTTTTGCTTGACGTGGATCAGTTGCCGGTTCCCGGTCTGCCGCACCGTGCGCTCCAACGCGCGGAACAGGGCGGCATCGGACTCGGGGTCCCAGAACGGCTGGCCGCGGACATCGAGCGCGGAGACGCCACCCGCGGGCAGGAAGAAGCGCACTGGCCCGTCCATCTGATTGAGCCGCTCGCCGATCCAGCGGCCCATGCGCTCGTTCTCATCCGCCGTGGTCCGCATCAGCGTCACCTGCGGATTGTGAACCTGGAACTTCCGGCCGCTGTAGCGCTCGGGGATAGTGTCGGGCGCGCCGAAATTGACCATGTCGAGCGCGCCGACCGAGCCGATATAGGGCACGCGGGCTCGGATGATCGCGCCAAAGCGATCGTCGGTCGCGGGAAACACCCCGCCCATCAGGAGGTCGCAGATCTCGGTCGTGGTAAGATCGATGACGCCCGCGAGCTGGCCGGAATCGACGAGCTTCTCCATGGAGCGGCCGCCGACGCCGGTGGCGTGGAACACCAGGCATTCGAAGTCACCGCGCAAATCGGCTGCGATCTTCCGCACCGCTGGTGTCGTGACGCCGAACATGGTGATGCCGACCGCAGGCAGCCCGACTCGATCCTTGGCCTGGCGCTGATCGAGCCGTGCCTTGACCATGCCGGCGATGGCGTTGGCGCCGTTCGAAAGCACCGCGCGCGAGATCGAATTGAGACCCTGCACGTCGGTGACCGAATACATCATGGTGATGTCGGCAGGGCCGACATACGGCGCAACGTCGCCGGAGGCGACCGAGGAGATGATCAGCTTTGGAACGCCGACGGGGAGGGTGCGCATAGCAGGCGCAACCAGCGACGCCGCGCCCGAGCCGCCCGCCGCAATCACGCCGGCGATATTGCCTTGGCGCCGCACCCAATTCGCAAACGCATCCGCCATCGCCGTCACCGCGGCGCCGCGGTCCGGGCCGAACACGGCCGAGCCGCCGCGGCCATGGTTCAACGCGATCTCCTGCGCCGAGACATCGCAAGTCGCCTGCTTGCCACTGGTGGAGACGTCCACCAGCCGCGTGCGCAATCCGCTTTCGGCGATGATGTCGCGGATGAAGCGAAGTTCTGTTCCCTTGGTGTCGAGCGTGCCGACAACCAGCACCAGCGGCGGGCCCGACATTTGCGCCGTTATCGGTTCGCGCTTGCGCCGTGCGGTCTCGTCGAAACGCGCGATCTGCGTCGACAGCGTGCGCGCGGCGGCTTCGATGCGCCCGATCGGGACCGGCTGCGACCAGCGCGTCGGCGGGGTGGGATTGGAGATGTAGATCCGGATCGGCCCGCTGGCGCGCGTGGGCTGCGGGGTTGGCTTCGCTTCACCGCCGGCGGCGGGCGCATCGATTTCGGGTTCGAGCTCGGCGTGCAGTCCAACGCCGAGCAGGCGCTGTTGTAGCTCGCGATCGGCGGCGAGCCGCACGGAGTCGATGATGCGATTAATGCGACCATTGACCATGATCGCGACATTGCGCGAGACCGCGGTTGCGACGCCGATGTTTTGCTCGATCACGAGCACGGCCATATCGCCGTCCTCGCCGAGTTGCAGCAGCATCTCCTCGACCTGAGCGACGATGACGGGCGCGAGCCCCTCGGTCGGCTCGTCCATGATCAGCAGATGCGGATTGGTGAGCAGGGCGCGTGAGATCGCGAGCATCTGCTGCTCGCCGCCGGAGAGCTGGCCGCCGCCATGGTCCTTGCGCTCGGCGAGACGCGGAAAGGTGTCGTAGATGCGCTCGACGGTCCAGGCGCCGGACCGCATGCCGCCGGCGAGCCGCAGATGCTCGTCGACGCTGAGCGAGCGCCAGAGACGGCGTCCCTGCGGGACATAACCTACGCCGAGCCGTGCGATATGGGCCGGCGGCCGCCGCGTGATGTCCTCGCCGCGAACGCGGATCGAACCGCCGCTCACTGGCACCAGGCCCATGATGGCCTTGCACAGGGTAGTCTTGCCCATGCCGTTGCGGCCGACGACCGAGAACACGCCGGCGTCGAGTGAGAGGTCGACGCCCTGAAGCGCGTGGGAATGGCCGTAATAGACGTCGAGGCCTCGGACCTCGAGCGCGGCGGCGGAGCGGCGGACCTCATTCATGGCCGCCTCCGAGATAAAGTTCCTGCACCTCGGTGTCGGACTGGATCTCCTGCGGCAGGCCCTCCTTAAAGATCCGGCCGTTGTGCATCATCGTCACGCTCTCGACGACGCGCAGGGCGACGTCCATGTCGTGCTCGATGATGATGTAGCCGATATGCGACGGCAGCGAGGTCAGAATCTCGACCAGCTCGACCCGCTCGGTCGGCGAAAGGCCCGCGGCCGGCTCGTCGAACAGCACAAAACGCGGCGCGCCGGCGAGCGCCAGCGCGATCTCGAGCTGGCGCTGCTGGCCGTGCGCAAGCTCGGCGACGCGCTGGTCCTTTACCGCCGTCAGATGTACGGCCTGCACGAGACCGTCGGCGGCGTGCATCAGCGCATCGTTCTGTCCCGGGCGTAGCAACGAGAAGCGTCCGCGCGAGACGCCGCGGCAGGCGAGATAGACGTTGTCCTGCACGGTAAGGCCGGGGAACAGCGCGGAGATCTGATAAGTCCGCCTGAGGCCACGGCGGATGCGCTCATAAGGCGGGAAGTGGGTGACGTCTTCGCCGAAGAAGCGGATGGTCCCGGAGGAGGGTGGGAAGTCTCCGGTGATGCAGTTGAACAGCGTGGTCTTGCCGGCGCCGTTGGAGCCGAGCACGGCGCGTCGCTCGCCCGCGCGAACGGTGATGGTGACATCGGTCAACGCCGCGAGCGCGCCGAACAACCGCGTCACGCCGCGCAGCTCCAGCGCTGCACCTGCGCCGACGGCCGAAAGACGTTGCGCGACGCTATCCATGGCCCCGCCCTCCGCCCGGACGGTTCTCTTCGCGGACCTGGCTCTGCCGCCAGCGCTGCCACAAGCCGATCACGCCATCCGACGACCAGAACACGATGGCGAGAAAGCCGAGCCCGATCAGGAGGCGAAAGCGATTGCCGTCGAGCCCGATCTTGACCAGGAAATCGAGCGCGAAGGTGCGCAAGAGGACGAAGACCAGCGCGCCGATATAGGGACCGACGGGCCTGGTGATGCCGCCGACAACGGCGATGATGAGGACGTCTATGCACGCTCCGACGCTGACCGAGCCCGGCGAAATCTGACGGTAGTTCCAGACCTGGAGCACGCCGGCGAGACCTGCGATAAAAGACGCCACCGCATAGGCCGCGACGCGATGCGCATTGACGTTGAAGCCGAGCGCGGCCATGCGGCGCGGATTGTCGCGCACGCCCTGAAGCGCGAGACCGAACGGGGCACGGGAGATGTATTCAACGGCGAAGTAGCAGAGGGTGGCAGTCGCGAGCACGACATAGTAGAAGGGAATATCGGCTCGCCAGTCGACGCCCCAGAAATGCGGCGTGGCAACATTGTTGATGCCGGTATGGCCGTTGAAGATCGCCCAGTTCTGGTTGGTGAAATAGTAGAAGGCCGCACCGATCGCGAGGGTGATCATGATCGTGTAGATGCCCTCGGTGCGGACCGCGAGCGCGCCGCCGAGCGTGCCGAAGATCGTCGCAAGCGTCAACGCCATCGGCACCGCCAGCCACCACGGCCAGCCCAGGCTGATATTGGCGTTGCCGCTGATGCCGAACACCGCGACCATGTAGGCCGCAAAGCCCGCGATGGTGAGCTGCATCAGGCTGACCATGCCGCCATAGCCGGCCAGGAACATCAGGCTGAGCGCGATGGTGCCGAGGATCAGCGTCGTCGCAAAGATCTCGATCAGGAAGAAGCCATTGGCGATCAGTGGCATGATCAGGAGGATGACCGCCATGATCCAGGCCGCGGGATTATTGATGTCGGGCCATCCGCGCACGGCCGGACGCTGCGCCGTTGCGGCGGGCTTGTGGACCTGGATACGGGCATCGTGGGTGACGGACATGTCAGCGCCTCGCGAGCAGGCCCTGCGGCCGAAGCGCCAACACCAGCACCATGATCAGGAACGTCACGACGATGGCGTAGGTCGGGATGTAGACCGAGCCGAGCTGCTCGGCGAGGCCGATGATCAGCGCGCCGAGTGCGGCACCAGGGATCGAGCCCATGCCGCCGACGATGACGACCACGAGCGAGGCAAGCAGGAAGCGGATGTCCTCGCCGGGCGACAGCGACTGGAAGGTGCCGCCGACCACGCCTGCGATGCCGGCGAGGCCAGCGCCGAGCGCAAAGACGAGAACGAAGACGATCTGGATGCGTACGCCGGTCGCGGCGAGGATGTCGCGGTCATCGACTCCGGCGCGGATGATCATCCCGATCCGGGTGCGATTGAGCGCGAGCCACATAGCGATACCGATGATCGCGGATGCCAGGAAGATCACGAGCCGCACCAGCGGATAGCGCAGATAGACCGGATCGCCGGAGGATTTCACCGCGGTGATCAGCGGCAGCTCGATCGGGCCGATCAGCCAGTTCGGGGTCTGGATCTGGTAGAAGTCGCCGCCGCAGGCCCACAGCATGAGATCGGCGAACACGATCGAGAGGCCGATCGTCACCATGGTCTGGCGCAGGTCCTGGCCCTCCATGCGGCGAAACACGAGGACCTGGAGCAGGATGCCGACCAGCGCGGTTAGGATGAAAGCGACGATGAAGCTGAGGATCCAGGAGCCGGTCGAGGCGCTGATGGCGTAGCCAACATAGCCGCCGAACAGATACAGCGAGCCGTGCGCGAGGTTGACGTTGCGCATCAGGCCAAAGATCAGCGTGAAGCCGCTGGCGACGAGGAAATAGAGACCGCCGAGGGTGATGCCATTGAAGAGCGCGTTGAGGAAGACCCGCTTGCGGCCGATCGCCTCTTCAAGGCCCGGTGGCCACACCGCGAAGATCAGCCACAGCGCCACCGCGATTGCGATGATGATGATCAGCGCCCAGGCAGGATGGCGCTCGACGAAGCGGGTCATGATCGCCGCTCCGTCTTCACGTCACTCCGACCCTTTCCCCGCGAGCGGGGCAAGGGGGCACGCAGACCGTCGCCGGCCGCAAGCCTTGCCATGAACGTGCGCTCCCTATCGAGTGCGATCCTCTTTTCGGGACCGCGTTCCGGGCATCCTAATCGGGCTGTAAGGGGAGCGTTTGATCGTGAGTATCTTTTCGCGCGCCCTCAGGCGCGCAAAACCTTGGCGGCGCGGCGATAATCGGTCGGGGCCATCCCGACATTGGCGGCAAAGAAGCGGGTGAAACCGCTCTGCGAGGAGAATCCGAGATCGAAGCCGATGTCCGCAATCGGCGCCTCGCTCGCCACCAGCGCTTCCAGCGCCTGCTCCATGATCAGCGTGTTGAGATAGAGGTGCGGGGTGACGCCGGTCTGGATGCGGAACAGCCGGTAGAAATGCGGTCGCGACAGGCCGGATTCGCGCGCAATTGTGTCAAGCTCGATCTCGGCACCCGGGCTCTCCGACATCATCTTGATGCACCTGCGCACGCGAAAATCGGTGACGGAGCCGTTCGCCCGCGGATCGCGCGCGGTCTCGGCCTGCTGCCAGCTTTCGTCGTAGCAGATGTCGATCAGCGCTCTCAGCTCACCATCGAGGGTGTTGAGCGACGGCGCACCGCAGACCAGTGCGGCCGTGCGCCTGATGTGCCTGTCCAGCGCAACTGACCGCTTGAACTGGGTGCGGCCGAAGCGCAGTCGATCGGCGCCGGGCGCGTCGGGCGCGAACCATTCTGCATTGACGTAGAGCACGAAGAAGATGGCGCCGCCTTCAAGATCGGATGGCAGGAAATTGTGCGGTTCCCACGGGTTGACCGCGACGACAGAATCCTCGGTGAGCTCATAACGGCCATCGTTGACGTCGAGGCATGCCTGACGCCCCCCCGACATGGAAGATCAGATGACCTTCACGATGCGCGTGGATGTTGAAAGGGCGGTTCAACTGGTAAACCGTCGCCCGGCCAAAGCGGCCATGGAAGACGGCGAGCGCCCGGCTCATGCCTTCCCTCCCGAAAGCTCTTGTCTTTTTTGGGGTAGCGTTCAACAACCGGGGAGAGAATGCAAGGGCGCCCGATGTCCGCGCCTTGCAAATCTCTCCCCCGGTCAGTCGTTGCTCGCGAACGAGACTACGTCAGTACTTCTTACATTCCGGTACTGTACGACTTGGCAAACCGATCTTGGCAAACACCGCAGGGTCGTAGCCCAGCGTCTGGTTGACGTTCGGGATTACCTTCACGACCTTCGAGAACAACGCACCCTTGCCGTCATCGACGACCTCGGTGACGAAGTTGGTGCCGATCGCCTGGCGGTTGGAGTCGAGCTTGATCTTGCCGTTGGGTGCGTCGAGCTCGATCTTGGCAAGGGCTTCCTTGTACTTGGCCTGGTTGTTGGAGAGGTCGCCATTGACCTGACGCAGCGCCAGGATCAACGCCATGGTCGAGCCGTAATAATTGGTGGCCAGCAGCGACGGACTCGGGAAGCGCTTGTTCGGCGGGAAGGCGTCCTGATAGTCCTTGACGAACTTCTGCCAACCCGGATCCTCCCAGGTATCGGCCTGGCCGCTTGCGGCCAGCGTGCCGACCAGCGCGCTCTTGGCGTTGCCCTTGGACGACAGGATGGTCTGGTCGATCATGATCGAGCCGCCCATCAAATGCGCCTTGCCGCCGGCCTGCTGGTACTGGTTGAGGAAATTGACGGCGTCGGCGCCGCCGAGGCCAAGATAGATCGCGTCGACGTCGTCGGGCAGCGCTGCGATGACCGAGGCAAAGTCCTTGGTGCCGAGCGGCACCCATTGCCGGTTGGTCACCTGTCCGCCGGCGCCGCAGAACTCGAGCACGAGGCCGAACACCTGCGTATAGATGAAGGAGTAGTCCTCGCCGACGGTCGCGATCTTGCGATACTTCTTTTCGTCATAGGCGTATTTGCCGAGGCCCACCTGCCACTGCGCGCCGTCCATGTTGTAGCGGAAGAAGTTCGGGGCCGGATCGACATAGGTCGTCTCCTGGGCGCCGGAGGCGGCGTTGATGAAGGTCAGCTCGGGATGGGTTTTTGCAAAGTTCTTGACCGCGATGCCTTCGTCGCCGGACAGCGGCGACAGCAGGATCTGCACCTTGTCCTGCTCGATCAGCTTGCGCACGGCGCGCACGGCGGAGTCCGGCGTCGCGTCGGTTGAGGCGATGACGAATTCGAGTTCCTTGTCGCCGACCTTCTTGCCGAGCACGTTGAGCGCCGTCTGGAAACCGCGGATGCCGTCCTCGCCGAGCACGGTGTAGGTTCCTTCGAGCGTCGCGGTGACGCCGACCTTGATCTTCTCCTGTGCGAAGGCGGTGCCTGAAAGTAACAGGCTGCTCAACGCGATCAGTCCTAAACTGCCTTTCAACATTGCTCTCCTCCCTGGGGCGTTCTTGTCGCTGTTCTTCACCGCTGCCCGGCGCGTCCGCCGCGCGGTACGGCGTTCGGCAAGGTCGACGGTCGTTGAGATGAAGGCTAACCGAACTCGGATGCAGCGCACGCGTCGGAGCCATGTGCCGCTTAACTGGCAGTCTCATTTTGAATGTTGCGCCGCAAATCGTTCCGCGGTGCAATAGACGTACCGCGCGGGGAGTGGAGAACCATCTATTTCGTTGCAACTAATCGCCGCTGGCGCAATCGTTAGACAAACATACAAAAGTGTCACGGAGGACAACAATGGTTTCCAAATGGAATCGGCGTGCCTTCATGGGAGGCGCGGCAGGGGCGCTGGCGATGCCTTATCTGCTCCGTACGGCCCGGGCGGACGATGCGATCAAGTTGCGCTGCTCGCTTGATACGGCGCCATCGCACCCGCGCAATCAGGCGATCGTCGACTACGTGGCCAAGCTCGACGAGGCGAGCAGGGGCAGGATCAAGTCGGAGGTGTTTCACTCTGGCCAGCTATTCGCCGATCTCAACGTCACCAAAGCGCTGATCCAGGGGCAGATCGACATGGCCGCGCCGGGGACGTGGACCCTGACCGGGCTGGTCCCGGATGCCGATTTCGCTCAGCTGCCTGCGCTCTACGGCCAGCCGGTCGATGTCATTCGCCGTTGTGTCGACGGCCCTCCGGGGGAACTCGTCGGCAAACAGATCGAGGCCAAGGTACACTCGCACATTCTCGGCCGTTGGCTCGAGCTCGGCAACGAGAACTGGTACACGACCAAGAAAGAGATCCGGACGCTCGATGATTTCAACGGACTGAAGATCCGCAGTCCCGGAGGCGCGGGCATTTCCTGGCGCATCGCCTTCGTGCACGCGATCCCCAACGTGACGCCGTGGCCCAACGTTCCGCTCGCTCTGTCGCAAGGGACGTTCGATGGCTTCGTCAGCTCGGATGAGAGCTGCAACTCGGCCAAGCTATGGGAGGCGGGCGTGAAGTATTCCTACGCGGACCATCAATTCTTCGCCAATTACATTCCCCAGGTCAGCGACGCTTTCTGGTCGAAGCTTGGAGAGGCCGACCGCAAGCTGATGCGCGACGTCTGGTCGGCCAATATCGATCGCTACCGGGCGATGTCGGCGAAATCGCAAGCCGACGCGCGCGAGACCATGAAATCGCACGGCGTCACCTTTGTCGATCCGACGCCGGAGCAGTTCGCGGCTGATCGCAAGCGCTTGATTGCCGCGCAAGCCGATCTGATCCGTGACGCCAAGCTGTCGGCCGACATCGTCAAGCTCGTTAGCGATGCAGTCGGCAGTCACAGCTGAGAGGTATCCTTCGAAAGGAAGCGGCTCTTGCGTGAGGCGTGGTGGGACAAGGCCGAGCGGTTCCTGATCGGCCTGCTCGGGATCCTGGCAATGCTCGTCGGGGTGGTGCAGGTCGCCGGCCGCTACATCGCGCCGCGCTATGCGATTTCCTGGGCCGAGGAGGTGATCGTCTATTTGATCGTCTGGGGCATCATGCTTGCGGCGTCCCAATTGGTGCGTACGGACGGCCACGTCCGGCCCGATCTCGTGCTTAGGGCCGTTCCCGCTCGTGTGCAGCGCTGGATGGAGGTGCTCAATTGCGTGGCTGCGCTGGTGTTCTGCGCCGCGCTTACCTGGTACGGCTGGAGCATCGTTGCGACCTCCTGGCAGTTGGATGAGCGCAGTTCATCGGACCTGCAGTTTCCGATGTGGCTTTATTCCGCGGCGATCCCGACTGGGGCGCTCCTGATGAGCGGTCGTTATCTGGCGAGACTCTATCGTTATCTCGTCGCCTTCAATGCCGAGACGATGACCGTCGGCCACATTCCCGAGCACGAACGGGCCGGCGGATTAGGCCCTTTGCCACCGGGCGCGGACTGAGGCCATTGAGGTAGGCGGGGGCGCAGTGATGTCGGTCTTCCTGCTATTGCTGCTGTTCTTCGGCCTCTTGGCCGTCGCATGCCGATCTTCCTGGTTCTTGGCCTGTGCGCCGCCGTTCTCTACATCGCATCAGGCGATCCGCTGGTGGGCGTCGCGCAAGTCGTAATCGATCACCTCAATTCGCCGACCCTGATGTCGCTGCCACTGTTTGTCATGGCGGCGACCTTCATGCGTCACGGCGGCGTTGCCAAGGCGCTGGTCGACGTGTCCGCAGCCTGGCTCGGCGGCATTCGTGGTTCGCTCGGGCTGGTGACGGTGGTGGCCTGCACGCTGTTTGCGGCGATCTCCGGCTCTTCGGTTGCTACTGCGCTCGCGATGGGCACCATCCTGGTGCCGGCGATGATCGAGAAGGGCTATCCGCGCAGCTTTGCGCTGGGCGTGGTCGGCGCGTCCGGCACCATCGGCATTGTCATTCCCCCGTCGCTGGCGCTGATCCTTTACGGCATCGTCGCCGAACAGTCGGTGCCGCGCCTGTTCCTCGCCGGCCTGTTGCCGGGTCTGCTGCAAGCGACCGTATTCTTCTGCTGGGTCTGGTATGACGCGCGGCGGCGGAAATTTCCGGCGGAGCCGAAACTGCCGCTAAACGAGCGCCTTCGCGTGACGGCGAGGGCGCTACCTGCGCTCATCGTGCCGGTCATCGTGCTCGTCGGCATCTATGGCGGCGTCGTAACGGTGACCGAAGCCGCCGCCATCGCCGCGGTGGTGTCGCTACTGGTCAGTCTGACTTACTACCGGGGCTTTCATTGGTCAGAGACATTGTGGGTGGTTGCGGACGCGCTGAAAAGCGCCGGTGCGATCATGTTGATCGTAGCGGCGGCGTTGGCGTTCGGCCACTGGATGACGGCCTCGGGCGTTCCGGCAGAGCTCGTGAAATGGGTGTTGGCGCGCAATCTGGCCCCTTGGCAGTTCCTGCTGACGATCAACGTGCTGTTGCTCGTGCTGGGCTGCTTCCTCGAAGTGATCGCAACGCTGTTGCTGGTGCTGCCGCTGCTCGCGCCGGTCCTGCCTGCGCTGGGTGTGGATCCCGTACACTTCTCCATCATCTTCACCCACAACATGGAGATTGCGCTGGTGCATCCGCCGGTCGGGTTGAATCTGTTCGTGCTGTCGACGATCTCGCGTGCGCCCATCGGTGAGGTCGTGCGCGGCGTTCTGCCGTTCCTCATTCTGCTTTTGATCGTGCTGATGATCATCACCTACGTGCCCGCCCTGACGCTGTGGCTGCCGCACGCGGTGTATGGTAGCTAAAGCGTCCGATTTCCCCATTGAAAACAGACTGTTATGTCCGTTTCTTGGGCGGATTTTGTCGCTCGCTCTCGATTTTCATACAACCACCGCCCAAGCAAACTCCAATCGGCCCATCGGTGTTTATCGAATCCTTGGTGCAGCGATGGTGATTCATCCGCAATCGAATCCTTGAGCGAGCCGGGATACGAGCGGCTTGGATGGCCGCTACGCGCACGAATCCTGGCCGGCTCTACCTCTCTTTGGATCGAGTCGGCGCGTTTTCCGACACCGGGATGTTTCGATCATGGCGACGGTGAGAGCAAGCGCCCGGTTATGATGCGAGGCTTGTCGGACGGGCGTGTACGGTCGCTCCACGCAGTAGAGGCGAGGAAATGCGGTGGCTGAACTGAAGATACCTTTCGGCTTGGACGGCGCCGGTCCAAGATCAATTGGAAGTTGGCCTTCGCAAGAGTCAGCCACGATCTCCGGTCGGATCAGTCCGTATGATGCGGCGAGCTTTCGCGGAGCGGTCAGTGTAGCGGAAATTAGAAAAGGTGTTGAGAGAAAGCTTATCAGTCGAGGCGAGCGCAGCTCAAACGCGGATGCCTGGGAAGAGCCGCGAAACCAATCTTGTAAATGACGTCGTGATCGCAAGCCTCGCAGGCATTCCACCTTCTTCAGCGTCTGTACAAACTCAGATCGGAGATCTTGTTCGTGCTTCGGGTCTTTAGGCTCCGAGCGGAATGCGACCTTCACGAGGAAACGGTCCAACAGCGATGCGACCGAAATCCCGTTGCAGGTGACCGTGAGCCAGCCGGCGGATCTATGGCCGGCGCGGTAACGACTGGCAAATATTCGATTGCGGTAACTGAAAAACAGGAAGAGACTTTGACGGTCGGACCCAACAAGCCCCCACGGCTATCACCGAAGGAGGAGGGAATGACCGCTCATAAAAAATACGGATGGAAGCCGCCCACTGCCGCCCAACGTGAGGCGCAAAGGGTCTTCAAGGAAACCGGTGCCAAAGTAGCGATGTCCGAGTATGAACGCATCCAAGCGGCGTTTCATGCAAATCGCGAGAGGTTAAAGGCTGAACGACTTGCTCGCGAGGCCGAAGCGGCGGCGCGGAAGCACAAAAACCTGATCACGGCCCACTCTCCGAATGTGCACGGCGGTCTGCGGCACCGCTGAGACGTGCATTCAAAATTATCAATCGGAAAGGGCAGGCGCTTGCGAAGTGCAAGCCGGCTTAGTGGTTCGGCTGCGCACATAATTCGGTGGCAGCCAATTCAGCCCTCTTTGGGGACGAAGCGCCTCGATTTGCTTTTCGCCCTCAACCCCGATACCGCCGCGGCTCAACGTAGCTGCGCTTCCAGATCCCGCGACCGGCTTGCTCAGCTCTCTGTTGGGCTGGGCGGTACTTGCCGCTGGAGTACCGCGGCCAGTCCAATGCAAGACCTTGGGCAATCAGCCATTCGCCGAGATCCGTACCGCCGACTGTACAGGTCGCAACGGTCCGCCCGTAACGGTCGAGGTTGACTAGCGCGCAGTTCACTGGCCGCTTTCCGATAAACTCGTCGAGCGCATTCGCCGCTTCTGCTCCGCAGCGATACTGGAGGCTGTGCATTGTCGACGCCGTTCTGGAGACTGGGGATCGACGTTTCCGGACCTAAGCGTCCAGCCAAAGACCGACCTGCTTCCTCTGTGTCGGCTGACTTCACGCAAAATAGCACCAAGTCCGGCGAGGCGAGGGAGCTTGCGTCTGTAGACGCAATGGCAGGCAAGTATCCCTTGAAGTTCTGCGTGTCCAGGAGGAGGCCATGCACATTGATTGCATCGACGTGCGTTTGCCTGCCGATGAACACCACGTCATGCCCATCCCTCCAGCAGACCGCCATAGTAGCATCCCACCGCTCCAGCTCCGACGATCGCGATTTGCACGTTTATCTCCTGGTCGTTGAACAGTGTGTCAGGCAGCGGCGCGCCAATCTTGCTGGCGGAACCTATCGACCACCTCGATTGTTGCTTAGGAAGCCTCTGGCATCGCCGGCCTTCCCAACCGCCGTCGACTAAGGTGGAGGAAACTATGCTGAGAGCTGGGTGCGGCAAACAGGTTTCGTTGGCGCTCGCTGGGATCCTGGTTTGCGCAGCCGTGGGGCTCTGGCTCACAGACGTAGCCCAAGCGGGCCGTGGCGGTGGCGGCGGCGGTGGTTTTCATGGTGGCGGCGGCGGTTTCCACGGCGGCGGCGGTGGCGGTTTCCACGGTGGGGGCGGTGGCGGCTTCCACGGTGGCGGTGGTTTTCGTCCCGCTGGCGGGTTTCACGGTGGCGGCTTTCATTCCGCTGGCGGTTTTCGTGGTGGAGGCTTTCACTCCTTTCACACCGCGCCACACGCGGGACGCAGTTTCAGCGCACGCGGCTTCCAATCCCACCCGGCCCACGTCTTCGCCGGTCGCAACGCGCCCTCCAGTGTTCATGTTCGAACCGGCGTTTCGCACGGCTTCGTCGCAGCCAACCGCACCGTCTCGAACCGGATAGCCCAGCGCAATGCCAATGCGGTCGGCCATGCGCTGTCCTCGCGTCGGGTCAGGAACGCTCTGAACGCTCCCGGCGGGCTGCGCAATCCGATGACTCGCGCTGCCATCACGGCGGGCGTCGCGAGTGCCGCCTGGAGTCAGCACAATGGTGGCTTGTGGTGGCGCCACCCGCACGGCGGCTTTGGCTGGGTCGGCCCGGTGTTCTGGCCGTTTGCCTATTACGATCTCTATGATTACGCTTGGTGGGGCTGGGGTTATGACCCATACTTCTGGGACTATGGGTATGAGGATCTCTATGCCGGCCTGTTCGGCCTCTACGATTATGGCGCC